>JAJZZC010000116.1 GCA_021797775.1 Bacillota bacterium | reverse complement strand
AGTGTGGCCCGACCGTGAACGTAGGCAAGGATGCCTTCGTCCAGCAGGGCCTGCCGGGCCCCCTCCACGGCAAACCGCCTGAGAAGGGCGGCTTCGGTCGTATGGAGCCGGCCGGCAAGTTCCGCCAGGGCCTGGCTGGCGGGGGCGCGGAGCCCGGTGCGGGCCGCGACGATGTTGCGGCCACTGCCGAGGTGCTGAAGGGGTGAGGGGGGCGCCGTCGTGCGGCCGGCCAGGGACCGGGAGGGGGCGCCCGCCCCCGACCGGTCCCTGGCCGTTCCCGACGGACCCGGGATGCGGTCGGGCTCAGAGCCCCGCGGGTTTCATGGTCGCCCAGTGGGCCGGTAGGGGCCCAGCGGCTGGCGGCGTCCCCGTCGCCCCCACCTGCACGAAGTGTGTGGGCGTGAAGTTCAGGTGGTCCAGCGTGACGCGGATATGCCCCTTGTTCCCGAAGCCCCCGCTGTGGGCACATGCGAACACGCCCACCCAGCACCCGCCCATATGCACGGCCACCGGGGGATTGATCGCGCTCCAATGCGCGCCGTCGCGCGAGGCGTAGGGCGTCCACTGCTCCCCAAGCCGCTGGATCTTGAGCCAAAGCGGCTGCAGCAGGTAGTTGGCGGCCGGCTTGGTGTGGGGGGCCGTGATCTGGGTGAAGGGCTTGCCCTGGACGGTCGGTGCCAGACCGGATGCCCCACCGGGGTACAGGCAGGGCACCGGGCGGAACTGCCACGCCAGCCCGTTGGCGCCCGTGAGGTGCGGCGAGACATAGACCGGGTCGTCGGAGAGGTCGCCCGCGGCCATGATGCCCACCTTGGCCCACTGACTCAGGTGCGGTTGGTGACGGCCGTGATGCGGCACGACCATTCGCCCTCGGTCGCGGTGATGGGCAGACAGGCGAACACGCAGTTGTCGGAGGCCGCGTACACGTCCCAACCGTCCCCCAGCAGCGTGTACGTACCGCCCGCCCCGGGGACCACCCAGCCCTTGGCGCTGCTGGCCGATACGCCGGCGCCCAGCGTCGCCGGCGCGGGGTAGCGGGTGGTCGGTCCCGGCCGGATGCCCGCCAGCGCGGCCCGCGCCTTGGCCGCCGTGAGCTGGCTCTTGGCCTGGGTGGCCTCCATGGCGTTGACCTGCTGCGTCGCTCGCTGAAAGCCCGCGCTGACACTGACCTTGTTGGCCAGGATCTCCGAGGCCCAGTTGCCGATCAGGGAGTAGGCCAGGGGGCTGTTGTAGGTGAAGGCGCTGTGCGTGTAGGCGCTGCCGGGTGAGGCCGGCCGCGGCGGCCGGGGCCATGCGTCCCACCGGCCCCAGCGCGGCCACCACCCCGGCGGTGGCCGCCGCCTTCACCGGCGCCCGTCGTGGGATCTGGGTCCATTCGGACATCTCCTGTCACCCCCATATGCCATTGACAAGCGTGGAGTCTCCTGACCCGCGCGGCCCCTTCGCGTGCGCATGTGGGGCCTCCTGCCATACCGGTTCAGGGCCGGGATACCAGGCGTATGCCGGCGCGACGGCAGACGGCGTGGACGCCACGGGGGAGGATCGGCGTGGGGGAGGCCGACGGGTCGCTGCAAGGGTGGGTGGGCGAGCCGGCGGAGGGGGTTAGGTCGTGCGCCGCGTGCGCGCGGCGGTCGGCGCACGGCGCGGCGGCCACCCGTAGCGCGTGGGCCTGGGCGCTACGACTGAGGCGTCGGGGGCGCGCGCCGCTGGGGCGTGGGGCCGGCCGGCCAAGGCGGTGGCATGGGCGGCCGCCCGTCACGGGCGCACGGCGCGGACCCACTTGCGTGCGGCGGCCCCTGGGCTCAGCGCTCGCCAAGGATCGCCCGGCTTGGCGCCATGCCGCCTGTCGCTCTAGACGGAGGATCGCCCCTGCGTGTGGGACGAGGACGACACCTCGACGCGGAGGGGGGCAAGGGTGCGGGCCCAGGCCCTTTCCTGCTGGCGAGCGGCGCCGGCTGGCGGACTGGGCCCCACACCCTGCGCGCTGGGCGCCGCGTTGGTCGCGCAGGGTCGGCGGGCCGCCCGCCGCGCGGCCCGCGCCGGGCTGCAACAGGGAACTATCTACTTAGTGCGACATGCGTAGAACGCCCACAACAGGTCCCCCGGCCAGGAGGGCAAGGGCCCCATCCCCCAGGCCTTTGTCTCTGCCCCACCGTGCCGTCTCGGCCCGGGACCGGCCGCTGCCGCTGCCTCAGGCGAAGGCGGCGGCGTGCAGGCGGGCCCAGGCCGCGTACGCGTATGGGGGGCGCCCCGCGACCCGCTCGACGGTGTCCGGGACCTCGGCCGTCCGGCCGACCTGGGCGGCCAGCATCTCAAGCACGCTGTCGACGATGGGTGGGGGCATCGCGCCGACCATGTGCGCCCGGGCCTCCGCCGGGGGCACTTCCTCCAAGCGCAGCGGCCGGCCCAGGACCTCGCCTGGGAGGCGGACCCGCTCCACCTGCGTCAGCGACTCTGGGCCGGTGAGCGTGTAGGCCTGGCCCGCGTGGCCCTCGGCCAGCAGGGCGCGCAGGGCGACCGCGGCGATGTCGCGCTCGTCGATCGGGGCCGCGGCGGCGAGCCCGTACGGCGCGCGCACCACGCCTTGCGCCCGGATCGCGGGCGCCCGGCGCAGGTCGTTGGCCATGAAGGCTGTCGGGCGCAGGAAGGTCCACGCCATCCCTGAGTGGGCGACCATCTGCTCGCAGGCGGCGTGGGACTGGGCGATGGGGTTGGGGCGGGCGAGGGTCAAGGTGGAGGAGGAGAGCAGTACGACGTGCCGCACCCCCGCGTCCCGGGCCGCGTCCAGGAAGCCGGCCAAGGCCTGCGGGACCGCCATCAGGTAGAGGCGATCCACACCGTGGAGGGCGGTGGGCCAGGTTTCGGGGCGCGTCAGGTCGCCCGCCACCACCTAGACCCCCGCAGGCAGGGCCGCGCGCGCCGGGTCCCGGGTCAGCGCCCGCACTCCCCCCCTGCGGCGAGCAGCCCATCCACGATGTGGCGCCCGACGTTGCCCGTGGCTCCGGTGACCAGGATCATGCACGAGCACCTCCCGGCTGGAGGCCCGCGGACCGTCGGCGGCGGCTAACCGCGCCTGCGGTGGACGACCCCGGCCGTCCCCCCAGTGGAGCGCGCACGGCCACGTGCCCCCAGGCCCGCCTGGATGGCGGCTTCGCGGCTTGGTGGCCCGACTCCTCGCCGTCCGCCGCCGAGCCGGCCACGCGCTAGGTATCTGCGGCCCCTGCATCGAGCTGTCGGTGCGGGGCAGCGCTCTCCTTACCCCTGTAGCGCGGGGTTACGCGTCTGCGGTAGGGTAGCGCTGGAAGAGGCGGGGTGCCTCAAGGAGCGCAGGCTCTTGTCGGTTCGGGAGAGCCCGCTAAGTCCAGACGATCTGCCTGGCAAGCACCCCCAGGCAGGGTGCGCATCCCCTGGGGGCGAAGCGGGTGCACGTGCCGGCGGAGGGCAGCTGGTCGCGGCCAGGGCGGGCGCGGAGGGCAGAGCGGGGCTAGCGGCCGCCGGTACGACGCCCGTGTCCGCCGTCCGCCGCGTGTCCCGACTCGGACCTGCATGGGCCCCCGCCGTGTGGAGGCGGTTCCGACCGGGGGAGGGACGGGCGATGGCGAAGGCGGCCGCAGGGCTGCGCGGGCGCGTCGGGGAGGGCTTCCGCGTGCGCAGCCAGGTGCGTGCCCACGGCGTCCGCCGTTGGACGCGGAAGGAGGTGTTGCAGGCGACGGGGGTAGGGGTGGCGGCGGCCTGGCCAGTGGCCGCGCCGCAAGGGGTGGCGGTGGCCGCGGCGCCGCGGCCGCTGGTGGGCATGGAGTACGAGACGTGGTATGCCTGCCCCTCGCCGCTCGGGGCGCCGACGGCGGGCAACCTCGCGCAGGAGGCCGCAGCCCAGGCCCAGGCCATCCGCGTCGCAGGCGGTCAGGACCTCAACAGCGCACACCTGGCGCTGGATCTGGCCCAGGCCGAGGCGCGCTTCGGCTGCAACCCCTGGGCCAGCCGCGAGGCGACGCCGCTCCTCGGTACGTACTGGTCCAGCGCGGCCCGCGTCATCGGGCAGCATGCGCTGTGGCTCGCCGGAGCGGGCGTGGACTTCGTGCTCGTGGACTGGAGCAACAACCTCGGCGGTAACTGGGACAACGGGGTGGCCCTCTCCATCATGGGGGCGACGTGGAACCTGCTGGAAGGCTACCGCCGCTTGCCGCGGCACCCGGCGGTGGTGTTGATGCTGGGCCTCGATGACGGCCAGGCGGGTACGCCGCGCTTCCAGCGGCAGGTCGACCTCGTCCACCGCGCCTTCGTCGCCAGTCCGCGCTTCCAGGGGCTGTTCCAGGGGTTTCTCGGGCGACCGCTGCTGCCGGTGTACACGGGGCCGACGGGCGAGCCGCCCCCGGACTGGACCGATCCGCGCTTCACCGTGCGCTGGGTGAACGCATTCGAGGAGGTCACCCACGCCAACGCCTACGGCGCCTGGTCCTGGATCGACCGCCAGCCGCAGGTGGTCTACCGTTCGGTGCTGCAGGGCGGCACGATGGGGCGGGTGGCCGAGGCGGTGACGGTGGCAGCCGGCTACCCGGGGTCCGGCGCCCCCGCCAGTTGGCTCGCCCCTGACGCCGGGCCGCGCCGGCATGGCGCCACCTACCTCGCCCAGTGGTCGGTGGCCTTCGCCGCCCGCCCCGAGGTGGTGCTGCTCTGCCAATGGAACGAGTTCCGCACGCCGGACCAGTACGACGCCGAGCACAGCAACGACATGGAACCGACCGCCCTGCACGGGTGGGGGGTGAACGGGTCTGGGGGGTGGGGGTACTACTATCTCGGGCTGACCAGGACCCTGACCACGGCGTTCAAGGCCGGGCGGCCGTTGCCCGCCGTGCGGCTCAACCCGGAGGTGCCGTAACGGGCCGGGACGCGGCGCCCCCCCGGACGATAGCCCCTCGGCCCCCGCGACGAGGACGACCGGCCGGCCCAAGCACCCGTAGCTCCACACGCTTGCCCAGGGCGGGGGCCCGCGAGGTGCCCGTTGCCGTCGGGCTTGGCCGTCATGGCGGGGCAACGCGCACGAAGCCGAAGCGCACGCTGGCCGTCCGCTTCCATTGGACGGGCACTGGCGCGATGACGGCCAAGGAGGACGGCCCGGCGGTCCCACCGCGCCACAGGCCGCGCAGCGTCTGCACGGTGGTGGCGACGGTGGAAACCACGATACCCTCGCGGGCCGTGGCAGCGACCAAGCGGTAGGTGCCGGCCCCGGGCCCGCCGCCGAGCAGCAACTGGGCCGGGGCTTGACGGAAGAAGAGCGCCGCCACGCGGCCGGCGAGCGAAGGCTGGATCGTGATCGCCGCCACCGTGAGGCGGCCGGCGGTGCGGGGGATCGTGATCGCCGCTCCGAGCGGCACCTGCCGCGTACCCGCCTGCCAGCGAATGGGGGGCGGCCCCGCGCACGGACGCCTGACGACGAGCAGCCACATCCCCGTGGTGGCACCGGGCCGGTAGCAGGCGAGCAGCGCGAAGAGCGAGCGCGGCGCGGTGTTCAGCGGGAGGCGGCCGTCGATGCTCTCGGCGACGACGAGGCCCACGGGGGGCCGCCCCGGGGCGCTGAACCAGGCGGCGTCCCGGGCGTCGAGCCCCGGGGTGTAGGCCGAGTACTCCTGGGGGACCGGCGGGATGGCCTCGCTGCCGTCGGCGGCCAAGACGGCGTTGCCATCCCAGGGCCAGGCGAACGCGCGTTGGCCCGCCAGCCGTGGGACCAACGGCGCGAGCCCGTATGCCGCGAGTCCCTGCGCGTCCTGGGTGCGCCAGATCTCGGCCGCGGCGCGCTGGGAGCCGATGAACGCCGCCGCCGTGCGCAGCGCGCGCCATCGCGCTGCGACGCCCGGCTGATGGCCCAGGGCGGTCCCAGCGACGTTGATCAGGATGACGGCGGCGACCGCGGCGCCGGTCCATGCGGTGGCGTCGGCCAGGACGCGGGGCCGGGAACGCAGCCGGGCCCAGAGCGCCAGCAGCAGCGTGGACCAGGGGAGCACGCCGAGGAAGACGAAGACATGCGTGTCCTGGCGGACGAAACCTTCTTTAAAACTGATGAACCACAGGAGCGCTGCGGCGGGTAGCAGCCAGTCCGCGGGTTCCGGCCGCCACCGTCCCCAGAGTATGTAGAGGGCTGTTCCCACGCCGAGGGCCCAACTGGCCACGGCGAGCACCAGGTACGACCACCGGCCGTGCAGCGACATGGTGGCGTAGCCCGTGATGAGCGGGATGATGGCGACGGGCCATTGCAGCGCGCGCAGCGGGCCGCCGCCCAGGGCGATAAAGACACCGAGCCAGGCGGCCAGGGCGGAACCGGCGAAGAGGGCGGCTAAGCGCGCGCGGCCGTCCCGCACGGCTGCGAGGCACCAGAGCAACGCCACCGGCGCTACCCACGGCAACACGTTGGCCTTGACCAGCGGCCCGGCCGCCATGAGCGGGCCCGCGGCGAGCACTGCGGCTGTGCGCGCCACGCCGCGTAGGCGGCCTTCTAGGGCGAGAAGCAGCAGGGCGGCGAGGGGGAAGACGAACTCCAGGCCTGCGAAGGTGCCGAGTGGCGTGAACAGGAGGCTGCCCGGCAGCGCGCCCGCAGGCAGGAACAGCAGCAGGCAGGCCAAGGCCACCGCCAGCGGCGGCCAGCGCAGCACGACGGCCATCACGGCCACGGCCAATCCGGCGAGCAGTAGGGCGGAAGCCAGTAGCGCTCCGTCGGCCACCAGCAGCATCGTCCGGCTGACGGCCGCGGGATGGTCGAGAAAGCCCAACGGACCGAACGTCCACACGTAGCCCACGCCGAACGGCAGGTGGTGGCGCACGGCCAGCACATTGTCGACCATCCAGGATCCGTCCAGCGAGTCCCTCTGGTAGACGCCGGCAATCGGTAGGGGCAGTTGCAGGAGCGCGAGACACGCGGCGAGGGCGGCAAGGACCGGGCACCAGAGCGCTGTCCGACGCACGGAAGGGGTTTCGACCGAGGCGGCAGCGCCCCCTGTCCGCGCCTCTACCCGGGTTCAACCGGCGGCGCGCCGCGCGCCGGATGGCCCCAGACCGGGAGGGCACCGCCCCAGGCGGAGACGGCGCAGGCGGGTGGGTCCAGGCAGCGTATGGCCGGCGTCCCGCAACCCGATCGACTGTGTTTAGGCCATCGGCCGTCCGGCCGTGCGGGTGGGCCGGCGTCTCCACCAACACGCTCGACCGCGGGAGGGGGCACGGCGCCGACCATGTGCGCCCGAGCCTTCGCAGGGGGAACCTCACCTGGCCTTCGCGTGCCAGTTCGGCGGGTCGTCCGCCGCTGGCGGCCTGTGCCTCCCGCGCGTACCCCGTCCATCAACGCGCAGGGGCGTGACGCAAACCTGTGGGAGCCGCTGCGGGGGCTACCAAGTAGAGCGAGGGTCAGCCCAGGGTACCGTAACTGGCGTCCCTGCGGACAGTGGGCCAAGCGCGGTGCCGTGCAAGCGTCGCACGCATCGGCGTGGGCACATCCGCTCGCTCGGTCCGCCCACAATGCTACGCTGCGCCCATGCGCAGGGCCAGGTGGTCGGCACTTTCGTGGCGGGCGGCGCACTCTCTGAGGGGAACGGCACGGCAGGTCGTCCCTGGTACCGTGGCTCGGCTTCCCGGTCGGCCTGGTGTCCGCGCCCAGATCGCGGCTACCCAGCGCAGGTTGTTGGCCACGAAGGCGGTCCGACCCAGGAAGGTCAATGCCAGCCTTGAGCGGGTGACCATCTGCTCGCAAGGCGGCTTGGACTTGGTCGGTGGCGTTGGGCCGCTCGACGGCTACGATGGACGAGCAGACCAAAACGGCGTGCCACAGCCCAGGTTCGCGCACCGCGTCGAGAAAGCTGGCGAGGGCATGGGGACTTGCCAGCAGGTAGGCGCGGTCCACACCCCGGAGGGCGGCGAGCCAGGTCTCCTGGCGCGTCAGGCACGGCGTGCCGCCACGCCGTGCGAGCCCCCCGTCCCTAGGCGGTGGTCCCTGGCTGGGATCATGTGCGGCGGGAGCACATGAATCCGGCACCCCTCGCTCGGTTGTCCCTCGTCCAGACGGGAGGCCAAGACGATGTGGCCCCCCGCAGCACCAAGCGATGGGAACGTGGGTGTGCCGGGCACCGCCGCCCATGGCCCCTAATCGTTGGTGGTGCAGCGAACCCGGTGGCTTGAGCCCGATGCCGCTGACGGCCCGTGGCGCTCACCGGTCGTCCGCTCGCCACGGGGCCATCTCCGGTGGCCTCGTAGCGCATGCCCTCTGCCCGGATGGACCCGGCCACAGCCTCCCGGCACGACGTGTTCTCACTTCTCGCCCCGCCGCAACACGGGAAGCCGTTTGGGCGCAACCCGGGGGGCGCGCGCGGATGGCCCGCCCCGGCGCCCGCGCGCGCCCGCAGCGGCGCCTCTCCGGACCACCCGAACCCGGATCGGTTGGCTCGCTTCAGGAGCGGGAGGAGCCAACGGTCTATCGGTGTGCCATCGCTGACAAACTGGGGCGCGGACCCAGGAAGCCGTCGACCAAGTGTCGGTGCCCAGTGTTGAGCAGGAGCACATGGATGCCGGGTCGTATCCCCAACAACGCTGCGACCGACTGCCGAGCATGGGTGCAGCCGTGCGGGCGCTTGCATCGCTGCAGTGGTGGACGGGTCGGGGGTGCTGTTAGCCACTTGGGAGGGCCAGCCCGGCAAGGCTCAGATGAAGCGGAGGCTGGTGCACCCAGGTGAGCGAAGCTTACCTGGGTCTGACCGCTCAGCCACAGGCCTACCACAGTCCTTGGGATATCGCGCAGCGGAAGCGGGGGACGGTGTCATAAAGACAACACGGCCGCTAGCAGTAGATCGTGAGACGTCGGGATGGAGCAGTCGTGCTCCCTTGCACCACCACACGTTCCGTGGTCTGATGGCCTTGGTGGTGGCGCTTGCACTCCGAGACGTCAACACGCGTTATAAGCATTCGCTTCTCGGACTATACTGGGCCGTCATCAATCCCCTCCTCACGGCCATGATTTTCGCCTTTGTATTTGGCGGCATTCTCCGTATACCGCAGACCGATCACGCGCCATACGCAGTGTTTCTGGTTGTCAATCTGACGTTCTGGAGCCTGTTCGCTAATTCTCTGAGCAGTGCAACGATCTCTGTAACGTCCAATACCGCCCTCATATCGAAGATCTACTTCCCTCGTATAGTCCTGCCCACAGCTGCCGTCGCCGCCCGGTTGGTGGACTTCGCTTTTGCCGCGCTTGCTGCGACCGTTCTCATGCTGGTCTATGGGGTTCATCTGCATTGGATCTCGGTGGCATTTGCCCTGCCCGTCGTCGTGGTGATGGTGTTCTCCTTGGGCTGTGCTTATATATCTGCGCAACTGCAGGTATTCTATCGCGATACTGCCCAAATCGTTGCAGTAATTACGATGCTTTGGATGTACGTGAGTCCAGTGATGTACGCAACCCACTCGCTTCCTGGTGTCGTGCGCCCTTGGGTTGCCCTTAATCCCATGACAGAAGTGCTCACTTTTGCTCAGGCTGTTATCCTTTCCGGTCGGTGGCCCGGACTCTCTTCGTTGGCTTCCAGCGCTGCAGTCGCGATTGCGTTAACGGTTGCCGGCGCTCTCTCGTTCAAACGATCAGAACGCGTGTTCGGAGAGATCATGTAGTGGACGCACCTGTCTTGATCGCCGACGATGTGTCTAAACGCTTCCATCTGTTGCGCACTCGTCCACACAGTATTGGGGAAGCCTTATATCGTGCTCTTGTCCGGCGCGAGAAGCCCGCGCCCCCTTCTGCGCGGTATTTGTGGGCTCTCCGAAACGTCTCGTTTTCGGTCGCTCCAAGCCAGGGTTTGGGCATTGTGGGGCATAACGGGTCTGGCAAGAGTACCATGCTGAAGCTGATTGCCGGAATCCTAAGCCCAACCAACGGTCGGGTAAAAGTTGGCGGACGTATTTCTCCGCTGATCGAGTTGGCCGCCGGGTTTCACCCAGACTTCACCGGCCGGGAAAATGTATATCTAAACGGACTTATCCTTGGTCTGCCGCGCTCGTATATTGACGCGCGATTTCATGCTATCGTCTCATTCAGCGGGATTGCCGAGTTTATAGACGTTCCTGTGAAGTATTACTCATCGGGAATGTACATGCGCCTTGCGTTCTCGGTGGCCACGGAGACGCACCCAGATATCCTCCTCGTCGATGAAGTGCTGGCTGTTGGAGACGAGGCGTTCCAGCGAAAGTGCATCCACCGCATTCTGGAGATGAAGCGTGGAGGTGCGGCACTGGTGCTCGTGTCGCACGCGAGAGAGATGGTCGCATCGATGTGTGAAGACGTCGTATGGCTCGACCATGGGGTGGTGAAGTTTCAAGGCCCTGCTAAGGCATTTGCCGCAAGCGGGCAGGAGGTTGGCCGGGAAAGCGTCGGAATGCTGCAGATGGACGTGCTACGATCCGACGGCGAGCCCGCTCGGTTTGGGGAACCATTCGGAACAACGTTGCGCATAAAGCTGGCGCTGGATGGGCTCTCGGCTGGATGCTGGAGGGTTGGCCTGCAGGTGTCTCCCGTTCCGGGGACCGGTCCCTATCCCGAATCGGAGCCATCAGGCATTGCCCTGGACGATGGCGAAACTCGTGTCACCTTGAAGGTTGATGGTCTTGAAAAGAACGGTTGCTATGCAATCCGGGCGTGGGCGCGCCGTGACCAGGAGGAGTTGTGGAGCCCAGAGGTGACAGTGGGGGGGGCACCTGTATCGGCTCCAATTCTCCATTACAGCCGGGACATCGAGACGAATGGCTAAGACCCTGCCACTCGACCGCCAACAAGGTTGCCACTAAGGGGAAGAAGGCGGAAACGATGACGGAGTGCGTGGGCTGCGGAGCACAAGAGCTCATTCCCTCGGGATTGAGTCGAGGCGATGGTTCCGCGATTCTGCAATGTGGTGCTTGTGGCTTGCGGCAGGTCCCGCCTCCTCGGTCGGGGGTGGCATCTCTATATGGCGTTGGGTACTTTGACCGAAACGCCGGAGGGACGGTGGGTATCGGGTACCCATCCTATGACGATAGCCCGTGGACGGAAACGCTATGGCAGCCTGCCTTCCTCAGGGCGGTTCGGCCTGATGTCAGATTGAGAGTGCTCGACGTGGGCTGTGCCACCGGACGCTTCCTTCGTTACGCACGCGCTTTTGGGTGGGAGGCTGTTGGGCTCGACATTTCGGAAGCAGCAGTAGAAATAGCGAACACGCAAGGGGAATTCGCCCTTGCGGGCGAACTGGAATACATGGGATTGCCTGAGAACCGCTTCGATGCGATCGTCTGTTGGGACGTCTTGGAGCACTTGACTCGATTCGCAGGATTCCTTCAGGAATGTGCTCGCGTCCTTAAGCCTGACGGCGTTATCTTCTTTTCTACGCCAGACTGCGGCAGTCCGCAGGCGCAGCGGGAAGGCCCAGCCTGGATTGGATACAACACGTCGTATGAACACGTGGCATATTTTGATCGGGCCACCTTGCGGCGAACGCTGGTAAGCCACCTTGGTGGACACGTTCGTATGTCGCGGCGCTCTCGGGGTGCGTACGCATCGCTTCTAGGATACTGGTCGCGAGAGCGTGCTATTGACGAAGATGCGATTCCTTGTCAATCCATCGATCCCCTTGACACAACGGTGTTGAGTCTGTCGTTCGACGAGTCAGATGTTGCCTCCGAGGAGGATGAACGGTGGTTACCCCTAGTCCGCGCGTGGAAGGCGCTCGGAGTTGCGGATTGGCTCACCGCGTATCGGGAGCTTCGGCTATGCCCACGGCATCCGTACGTGACCTTGTTGTGGACGGCGTTGCAGCACGGGGTGGGTTCGGCTCAGCGATCGGCTTGGTCCGACCCTGACAGGGACGGTACTAGTGAAGCGTTGAAGGCGAGGCTGTATCAGGTAGAGCAGATGGTGCTGGCCATAGTCGAGGAGCGTTGCGCCGAGTCATGGGCTTTACCAATAACGGACGGGAAGTCGATGGATGACGAAGGTAGTACCGCCGACGGGCAACAGACTGGAATGGGTGTGGCTGCGAGCGAGGACAAGGCCTGCAGCGATCCTGCCGGCGAAGACGGAGCATCCGAACCAAAACCTGCGCAAACAGAGGATGCGCAAAAGAGTCGCGCCACAGCTCCGCTCGTCAGCGATCCGCAGACGCAAGAACTCAGGACGGATCTGTCGGTAATGGGAAACGCGCTCTGGGTTGCAAAGGAGGATGCAAGGGCTGCTCGTGCAGCTAGAGATGAGAGTATCGAGGTCGAGGAAGCGAAGCTTCAAGCGCAAGCCCTCGTGCTCGCCGAATGGAGGACCAGGGCCGAGGCGTTGCGGGGTGAACTAGATCGAATTCATGGTTCGAAGTCGTGGCGTTTGCTCAGTAGATTTTGGGCGATGAGGCGACGTGTCCGACGTCTCGCTGGTGAACGTCTACACACATCCCCGTCGTCAGGAGAACAGTTTCGTGCAGTGTTGCCTGCGCCGGTTGCCAGCCAGCGTTTAGCGTCAGGGTCCCAGGAGGAGGGCTCTGGTTTATACGACGTGCTTGTGTTCGGTGTAATCAACTGGGACTTCCGCTTTCAGCGGCCGCAGCAGTTGGCGAGAACGATGGTCCGGGCTGGACATCGCGTATTGTATGTCGCTGCCGAACTCACTTCGGGGAATTCCGTGGAACTGCGGGCGGTAGCGAATGGTGTCACAGAGGTGGTCCTGGGCGGTGGATCGACAGGTCTCACCCCGTATACGGGGTCGATCGATAAGCGGCTACTCTCGAGTCTTTTCGAGCAGATGAAATGGTTGCGGCAACGCTATTCCTTGGGCAGCGCGGTTGTGATCGTTGATCTGCCGTTCTGGTGGCCCGTGGCGTTGGAACTACGACGCGTGTTTGGTTGGCGGGTAATCTATGACTGCATGGATAGGCACAGCGGTTTTGGCACCAACAGTGTGGAGATGCTGAAGTCTGAGCACGCGCTGTTGACGAGGGCGGATGCGGTAATAGTCAGCTCGGGGCCACTCTTGGAAGATGTGGCCCGTGTTCGGAGCGGAATCACGGAGATTGTGCGCAACGCTGGAGATATAGCGTACTTCCGCCAGGCGTATTCAGAAGACCCGGCGGATCCGGCATCCGAAGTGATTCTCGGTTATTATGGCGCGATCGCAGAATGGTTCGATGTGGACGCGGTTGCCAAGATTGCTCGGGCGCGGCCGGGTTGGCATCTCGTGTTGGTTGGCGACGTAACAAACGCGTTGGCTAAGAGCATCCTCGGGGAATTGCCAAATGTGCGGTTTGTTGGCGAGGTGGCGTATTCTCGATTGGTCGAGTACCTGCGCTCCTTCACTGTCTGCCTAATACCGTTCGTGAGTGTGCCTTTGACGCTCGCGACGAATCCGGTCAAGCTATACGAGTATATGGCCTCCGGGCGACCATGCGTGTCGAGTGCGCTTCCGGAAGTAGAGTTGTTTGCCAGCCAGTATACGGGCTGCGTTGAGTGTGTACAAGCTGACGACGATTGGGTCGAGCGCATTGAGATCGCGATGCAAACCGACTGCCAAGAAAGGCGGCGCGCACGCCTTCAAGCGGCCTTGGCGAACGACTGGGCGGCACGTGGCGAGGCGCTTCGCGGGTTGGTTAGGGATTTGCATGTGTCCGTATCGATCGTGATCGTGTGCTACAATAATTCCCAGTACACGCGCCAGTGTCTGCGTTCTGTGGATTCGTGGGCCTGGGCTTATCCGGGGAAAATAGAGGTTGTTGTTGTGGACAACGCCTCCACTGATGACACGGCGCCAATGGTCGAGGCATGGGCTGGGGATCGTGCCCATGCACGGTTCTTGCGAAATGAGGAGAATCGAGGTTTCGCCTCAGCGAATAATCAGGCTGTCGCGGTCGCCCAGGGAGACGTGATCGTGTTTTTGAACAACGACGCGTATCTGTCGCCGGGAGCGGTTGATCGCTTAGTCTTTCATCTGCAGGAGCCCGGAATTGGACTGGTTGGCCCTGTAACGAATGAGATCGGCAATGAAGCGCGCATATCGGTCGACTATGAACGTCTCGATGATATGCCCGCCTTTGCGCTTGCCTATACAAATGCGCACGCAGGCATGGTTTTTGATATTCCAGTGTGTGCGCTGTATTGCGCCGCGATCCGCCGGAGTCTCTTAGTCAGTGTGGGAGGGCTGGATGAACGCTTCCGTGTAGGCATGTTTGAAGACGACGACTTGGCCATGGCGGTGCGTCAACAAGGACTTCGGGTGGTTTGCGCAGAAGACGCATTTGTGCACCATGTGGGCAGAGCGGCGTTTGCGCAAATGCCTGACGTCGAGTATCAGCGTCTGCTGGAGGGGAATCGGCGGCGATGGGAAGAGAAATGGGGCATTCCGTGGATCCCTCACAGGTACCGCAACGCCAGCTCCAACGAGCAAGGGGCATAAAGATAGCAGCACGGGCGGCCCGGGGAGTGTATTATGCGCTTCCTGTCGCGATGCGGGTGAGAGCTAAGCGAATGGTGCTGGGCCTGATGACAAGCGGTCGGAAACGGATGTCGCCGCCCCCACGCCAATGCTGCACAGCGGGTCTTCCTGGCATGGTCTCGGTAGTGTTGCCGGTGTACAACGGTGGTCACTGGCTTGAGGATGCGGTCCGCTCTGTGGTTGAACAAAGCTACGGACGCTGGGAGTTGATCATTGTAGATGATGGGTCGGAGGATGAGACAGCCGCGGTGGCAGTGCGGATGGTCCAGTGGGACCCGCGGTGCCGGTATGTAAGCATGGAGCACGTTGGCCTGGGCGGAGCGCTTACCGTAGGACACAGGTTAGCGCGAGGCGAGTACACAACATGGACTTCCGTTGACAATCTGCTGGGAAGAGTGAGTTTGGATCGACTCGTCATGGCGTTGGATCGAAGCTCCGGAACGATAATGGCTTATAGCGACTACCGTTTGATTGATGCCTTGGGACGGCCGCTCACTGATGGTGAGTTTCGGGCCCACGAGCGCGATCGGATGGATCGAGCGATCGTCAGGGTCCCAAGGTCCATCGGTGGGTTTGGGCTGGGTGATAACTTTCTTGGATGCAGCTTTTTGTATAGGACGTGGGCGCAAAGGGCTGTGGGTGATTGGAGCGATGAGCTCGGTGTGGAAGATTATGAATTCTGGTTGCGGCTGGTACAGCTGGGTAACGTTGAGTATGTGAATAGCGATGAGGGTCTGTATGCATACCGGGTTCATGATCGGTCCTTGAGTGCACGTAAAGAGGAGTTGCGGCTTCGCGATAAGGTAGCGGTCGTGCTCCAGAGGCGTGGCCGACCTGTGGTACCAGCGGATGGCGTGGTGCGCGTGGTCGCGACGCTGGAGGATGTTGAGGATATTTGGGCGATGATACTAAACGGTGGCGGACTGTCATACGTGCAAGCACAGCGGCCGCTGTTAGCGGTGCGCCGTCCCGAGTATTATGCTGCTTTGCCGAGCGATGTACGAGCTGACGCGATCATTGCTCGCGATGTGGACGAGGGCCGGATTACTAAGGCTAGGCACCGTGGTGGCGAGCATGTGTGGCAAGAGTCATTCTGGGCGGGTCCCTCTGTGATTGGGGT
>JAJZZC010000010.1 GCA_021797775.1 Bacillota bacterium | reverse complement strand
ACTGCGCCAAGTGCTCCGCGGGCACATCGACGGCCAACCAGCCGATGTGCACCCGTTGCAGGACCCGCCCGTCCACCGCCGCCAGCGCGCCCTCGTCGAAGACCGTCGGCTCCACCTCGGCGCTCACGCGCAACCGCACGCCGCTTCCCCTCCTGCCACCGCCCAAGCGTCAACCCGCCGGGTTCGCCCCCCACCGGCCGGCCCCCCCAGGGGCCCCCCCGCCCCGCCCGTCCCCCCCCCCCCCCCCGCGCCCGCGGCGGAGCGGGGCCAGGCCCTCGGCTCACCGGCCACAGGCAGGGCCGGGGCTTGCTCGGCGGGTCCCGCGCGCGTCGCCGCGCCGGGCCGCCGCCGCCCGCTCCTACCCGCCCGAAGCCCCCGTCGAGGCGTGCGCCAGACCGGACTGGGCACGGCCGTAGGTGCCCGGCGTGGTGGTGGGGGCCGGACGGGAAAGCGCCTTCGCCGGAGGCGGTGTGGATGGCCACCAGTCCGGAACCTGCGGGCTCATGCCGAAGTACGTGGAGATGACCGGTGGGATGATCTGCTGGGCCTTGCCCGCTTGCCACATGGCCCGGTCCAGCCCGAAGTAGTAGTCATAGATCTCCCGCGCCACGGGCCCCCCGCTGCCGAACCCCTCGCCTGCGTGGTGGATGAAAACGACGACGGCGATCTGCGGGTGGTTGGCCGGCGCCCAAGAGATCCACCAGCCGTCGGATGTGGCCCCGGGGACCGTCTGGGCCGTGCCGGTCTTCCCCGCGACCTGGATGGTCCGCCCGAGAACCTGCGCGGTTTCGCTGCTGAAACCGTAGTACGTCCAGTAGGCAGTGCCGAAGTCGGAATCGATGCCGTCCGCCAGCCATGCCGGATTCACCTGGGTGACGGCCGTCATCGCCTGGTGGATGGCCTGGACGATCGTGGGGCTCAACGGGATGCGCGCCCGGACCTGCGGGCGGGTCCTCACCAGGACCCGCCCGCTCGGCGAGCGGACCTCGCTCACGAAGTACGGGCGCCACAGCGTGCCGCCGTTGGCGAGGGCCGCGACGTAGTCTGCCATCTCCAGCGGGTTGAACGCGCTGAGACCCTGCCCGATCGCGGACTGCATCGTCAGCGCCGTGGTCCACGGCCCAAGCGCAGCCGGCTGCAGGGCCGGGCTGGAAACCTGCCCGGGGTCCTCCCCGTAGAGCGCCGTCTGGCCCGTCAACTGCCCCAGGCCGAAGGCGCGCGCCACGCGGTCGATGGCCGCAATACCGGTGCGCGCGCCCACGGCGTAAAAGTACGTGTCGCAGGAGCGGGCGATGGCTTCGGTCAGGTCGAGATTACCGCCGAAAACAGGGATCCAGTTATGGAGCACATAGCCCGGCGCCAGCTGGATGGATGCCGGACACGGCAGGTGCTGTCGCGGGGTGATCACCCCCTGCTCCAAGGCGGCGATGGCGGTGATCGGCTTGAAGGTCGAACCCGGGGGCGCGACGTCGGAGATGGCGTGGTCGATCAGGGGGCTGCCGGGCTGGCTGAGCCAGCGTTGGTACTGGGCGGCGAAGGCACGCTGCGCCGCGCTGCCAGACGGCGCGTTGACAGCCGCCGCGAAGGCGTTGGGGTTGAACGACGGCTCCGAAGCCAGAGCCAAAACCTGGCCGTTGCGGACGTCGATGACGACGGCGGCGCCCGCGTATGCCTGGGGGAAGGGTCCCCCGTCGCCACTGAAGGAGCGCGTGCGCAACGCCGCCATCTGCGCCGAGAGCGCGTGCTGCGCGACGGCCTGCAGCTTGGCGTCGATCGTCAGCACCACGCTGTCGCCCGGGATGGGCGCGGACAGCCCCACCTGCCCGACCGGATGCCCGTTCTGATCGAGAATCATGTAGTCCTTGCCGTCGAGGCCCTGCAGGCCGAGCACCGTCCCGCCTCCCGGCACAGGGACCGGCCCGTTGTAGCTCTTCTCAACGCCGTCGGCGCCCGTGACATCGCCGGGCAACTTGCCATCCTGGACGTAGCCCAGCACGTTGGCCGCCAGTTCCGGCCCTGGGTTGGCGTCGCCGGGGATACCCGGGTAGCGGCGGACCGGCTGGGTGAGGATCTCGACCCCAGGCAACTCGGCCCGGTGCTCGACGAGCAGCGTGTACTCGCCGGGCGTGATCGCGTCCTTCAACGTCTGTGGGGTGAGCGGGCTCGCCTGGCGCACCTGGGCCGCGACCGCGTCGACCGCCCGGGGGCTCATGCCGAGGATCCCCGACAGCAGAGCCACCTCGGCCGGCGCCGGCGGCGTCTTGGTCCAAGCCAAGGCCGCGTCGAAAACCGGGACGTCGGTCGCGAGCACCAGCCCGTGGCGATCCAGAATCTGGCCGCGCGGCGCCGGGATCGTCACCACGTGCAGAGACTCGTTAAGCGCGGCGCTGTAAAAGGCCGGACCGCGCACCACCTGCAACTGCCAAAGCCGGACGATCAGACCCAGAGTGGCCAAAACAAGCAGGGTCCGCAGCACGGCCGTCCTCCTGCCCATGCGGCGCACTGCGGAACTCGCGGAATCACCCACCCCCTCGGCCCCCCGTGGCACCGAATGCGCGCACCAACCTCGCGGTGCCGCGCGTTACACGGAGAGCCACTCGGGCGCCGGCTGAACGGCGCGCGGCGGCCTCCAGCACACCTACGGCCTGCCGATCCCCATGCGTGGATAGCGCTTGGCGTGGGCAAAGGCGCGCCGACCCATCGCCGCCAGCGGCCAATAGGCCAGGGCGGCAAGGAGGCCGTCATAGAGCGCAGCGCCCAGGATGTGGTGGAGGGCGCCATGCAGGTGCACGGGGTGCCCCAGCACCCTCCACAGCACCACCACCACGGCTCCGTAAAGGGCTGCGGCGACCGAGGCGATGATCCAGCGCACCATGGCGCGCCCGGCGTCAACGCGCGACGCAGCCTCGCCACACAGCCATCCGGCGATGCCGGCGGCCAGCGCGAAAATCCCCAACTGGCTTCCCCGGAGGAGGTCCAGGGACAAACCTACCACAACCCCGGCCAACCCACCGCGGCGCGGCCCGCCCTGCAGGCCGAGCACAAGGGCCGCCGCCAGGGGGAGGTCGGGAACGGTGCCGGCCACTGCCAGGTGCACGGCCAACACCGCTTGCACGGCGACCAACAGCACGAGTCCCAGCCCCGCCAGCAACCAGCGCACCCTCATCCGCCCCCCACGGCGGGCAGCAGGAGGACCGCGCCGACGCCGCCGACGTCGACCACCGGCCTGACGATCGCTTGACGGACGAGTCCAAGACCGCCCATCTGGACCGTGACGACGATGCCGACGGGGATCCCGCGGGGGAACTCGCCGCCGATCCCGGAGGTGACCACCTGGTCGCCCACCCGCACCTGGGCGTTGGGCGAGAAGAAGGTCATGACCAGATCAGCCGAGCCCAGGCGGCCAACCGCCGCCCCCTCGGCCCCCGTCCGGCTGACCATCGTGCCGACGCCAAACTCCGGGTTGGTGACCAGCATCAGGTTGGCGCTGTGTAATGCAACCGGCTGTACCACGCGGCCAACGAGACCACTGGGCGTGATCGCGATCATGCCCACGCTCACGCCGTCCGCGCTCCCCTTGTCCAGGACGAGCGACTGGAACCATGTGGAGGGGTCGCGGGCGATCACCTCCGCCGCGAGGCCCTGCGTGTGGAATCGGCTCTCGGCCGAGGTCTGGAGACGCAGCATCTGGCGCAGGGTGACGTTTTCTGCCTGTAACTCGGCGTCCCGCAGCACGACCTGCTGCAGGCGCGCCACCTCGGCCCGCAGGGCGGTGTTCTGGCGGCTCAACGACCAGAGTTGGGTAACGTCACGCGCCAATCCCGACACGGCCGAGGACCCGCTGCTCAGGGCACGCTCCGCCGGCGTGATCGCATCTTGGAGCCACACGGACGGGACGGTGCCTACGCCCAAACGGACGCTTGCGCCGAGCAACCCGCTCAGCACCGCAGCCGAGGCGGCAAGGATCCACCACCGCCGCCCTAGGAAGGTATCCCGCACCCGGGCCCCTCCCGCCACCCCGCCGAGGGGGCGTGCCCGACGGAAGCCGTCCCGGGCCGGCCGGCGGGTCCGCGGGGCGTTCCGCCGCCGACGCCGGTCGTCCCGCCCCCGCGGGGCATCGCCGTTTTCCGCAAGTTCTTCGGCCGCACGCCTGGCGGTCCGCGCGTCCTTCCGACCCCCATCGTGCACGCTCACGCCGGCCTCAAGCGAGACGCTTCGGCGTCAGCAACACATGACGCAGGTGTTCGAGTTCCTCCACGACCTTGCCGGTTCCCTTGACCACGCACAGCAGCGGTTCATCGGAGACGACCACGGGCATGCCCGTCTCCTGCGCGACCTTGCGGTCAAGCCCTTTGAGCAAGGAGCCACCGCCCGTCATGACGATACCCCGGTCCATGATGTCTGCCGCAAGCTCCGGCGGGGTGAACTCCAGGGTGAAGCGGATGGCCTCGATGATGCTGGTCACGGGCTCCTGCAGCGCCTGCCGCACCTCCGGGGCTGTCAGGCGCAGACTCTTGGGCAAACCGGTCACGAGGTCGCGACCGCGGATGTCCACCGAGGCGTCGTCGTTGACCGGGAACGCGGCGCCGATAGCGATCTTGACGTCCTCGGCTGTACGCTCGCCGATCGCTAGGTTGTAGTTACGCTTCACATAGTTGATGATCGCTTCGTCCATCTCGTCGCCCGCCACGCGGATCGAGCGCGGGTTGACGACCCCGCCGAGCGAGATCACCGCCACCTCAGTCGTGCCGCCGCCGATGTCGACGACCATGCTGCCGGTTGGCTCATGCACGGGGAGCCCGGCGCCGATGGCGGCCGCCATGGGCTCCTCGATGATGTAAGCCTCGCGCGCCCCGGCCTGCAGCGCGGCATCCACCACCGCGCGCTTTTCGACTTCGGTGACGCCCGACGGTACGCACACAACCACCCGCGGGCGCATGAGCGAACGCTTGCGATTCGCACGCCCAATGAAGTGCCGCAGCATAGCCTGCGTGATGTCGAAGTCGGCGATCACCCCGTCCTTCATCGGTCGGATGGCCACCACGTTGCCAGGCGTCCGTCCGATCATCCGCTTGGCGTCCGTACCCACGGCCACCGGCTGTTTTGTCTCGGTCTTGATGGCCACGACCGAGGGTTCCTGTAGCACGATGCCGCGTCCGCGCACATAGACCAGCGAGTTGGCCGTTCCGAGATCGATGCCCATGTCGCGCGACAGCACGCCCCACATCCGCCCCATCCACCCCCGGTCGTCTTGGGGAACATGACGACGCGGCGCCGGGGGCCCCGCCACGGGACCCCAGGCCCCGGTCGTCAATCCTCGAACGTCGCGGCGCCTGCCGCGCGGAGACTCACAAACCCACGCCTTGCCACGATGACGTGATCGAGTACGGCGACCCCCAGGAGGCGCCCAGCCTCCACCAGGCGCTCTGTGAGCAGCACGTCGGCCCGACTCGGTTCCGGGTCGCCGCTGGGGTGATTGTGCCCCAGGATCACCGCCGCGGCGCTCCTGCGGATCGCGGGCTTGAACACCTCCCGTGGGTGGACGGCCACCTGGTCCAGTCCGCCCACGCCCACCACCTCTGCGCCCAACAACAGGTGCCGGGTATTGAGCAGGAGGACTCGGAACTGCTCGCGGTCCAAAACCGCCATGTCCGCCATCTCGCGTGCGGCTTCCTCGGCAGAATTCACCAAGGCCGGGCCAGGCGGCACGCGGCCGGCCCGACGGCCCAACTCCAGTGCGGCGATGAGGGTCGCGGCCTTGGTCTGTCCCATTCCCCTGATGGCGCCCAGGTCCTCTGCCGCGCACGCCCACAATCCTGCCAGTCCTTCGCGCCCTCCGAGGGCCACCACGCGCCGAGCGAGGTCAAGGGCGCTCTCCCCCTGCCGCCCGGTGCGCAACAGCACGGCCACGAGTTCGGCATCGCCCAGTGAGGACGGCCCGAGGCGCAGCAGCCTTTCGCGCGGCCGGTCCGACACCGGCCAGGAGGCGATCGCACCGACTGGCGCCCCACCCCGCGCGGCTGGCTCCAGGGGGTTCCCACCCGCTAAGGGTACATCAGATCGAGACGCCGCTGCGCGCCCTGCGGGCGTCTCGTCCCCGGCGCGCGGCTGAACCGCTCGCTGTTCTCCGCCAGCATCGGCGCGCCCATCCGCCATGGCAGATCGCCCCCGCCCCGCCGTCCCTCTCCGGAAAAAACGGCGCCGGTCCGCGCCGGGGTCGGCTCGCCGATGGGCAGGCGAGGCGCACGCAGCCGACAGAGACCGAGCTGTCACTTTCTACCATGCCCCCAGCGGAACTCCTCTCGCGCGGGGTCGGGGGACGCAGGGTGACACCATGGCGGTGGGGTGTCCGGTCGGGAGGCTGCCGTCTCGGGGTGACGCTGGACCGGGCGCCCGCCCGCAACCCGTGCCGCGCCGCCGCTGACGTCCCGACCCCGCTACGACGCGCTCGCCGCCCGGTGTCCGGGCCGCTGCCCGCGAGCGGACGCCGGCCGCGGCCGATGGCCGCAGAGCCCTGTCGCCCAAGGCGTGCACACCGGAAGCGACGCCTGCCTGGGCCGGGACGGGCTGCACGACGGCTCACCGGTGGGCGGACCGCTGGTCGAGACGGCGCACGGTCGCTTCCAGGCCGCCTACCGGCTGCCCCTCCCGTCCGACGGCTACCGGCGGGCGCGCCGAAGCCGCCATCCCCACGTCCCCTCCTCCGAGCCACCCGGGCCGCCCCAAAAAACCCCTCACGCCCAAAGGGCAGAGGGGTCCGTCCGCGGGGTACCACCTTCGTGTTCCGGCGACGGTCAAAGCCGAACACCAACGCAGTCTACGCGCGTTCACGGGCTCACCCACCCGACCGGACGGCCGGGACGACATGCGGTGCGCCGCCCGGGGGATTTCGCAGCGGGGGCATCCCCTCTCTCAGGCGGGCGGCGCCTCCTCCTCCCCGGGCGCCACCGGCGAAGTCAGATCGAGGGTATGGTTCTAGGGATCCCCCCGTCCAACCGCCGGTGGCCGGAACCGGCCTGTCTGGGATCAGGTGTTTGCCCCTTCGAGGTTACGCAGGGCCCAACCGGCGGCCTCCACGCGGTTGGTGACCCCCAGCTTGCGCAGGATGCTCTTCAGGTGCGCCTTGACGGTGTTCTCGCTGATCTCCAGCGCCTGGGCGATCTCCTTATTGGTGGAGCCCTGGGAGAGCAGGCGGAGTACCTCCTGCTCGCGGGAGGAAAGCCCCGCCTCACGACCGGCCCCATGGGGTTCGTCCGCCTGGCCCAGGGAGGCCAGGATACGGCCGGCCATGGTCCCCGGCACCGTCGTCTCGCCCCGGACAACTTCGCGGATCGCCTGGAACAGGGTGTCGGCCGCACTCGACTTGAGCAGGTACCCGGCGGCCCCGCGCCGCAGGGTTTCCTTCAGGTGTTCGTCCTCGGTGGACACCGTGAGGATGAGCACCCGCGTACTCGGCAGTTCACGGGCAATCTCCGCCGTCGCCCAGAGCCCATCGCCGTCGGGCATGTGAATATCGAGCAAGACGACGTCCGGCCGGGCCTCCAGAGCGGCCTGCACGGCCTGGGCGCCCGTGGCCGCCTCCCCGACGATTTCGAACTCGGACTGCGAGCCCAACAGTTCGCGGATGCCCTGGCGCACCAGGGCGTGGTCATCGGCCAGCAGAATCCTGATCGGCACGGCTGCCTCCTCCTCACAATCAGACCGGAACTCGGCGGACGGTGGCCCGGGCAATGGCGGGGGCGCCCCCTGCTCCCCTAGGTCCGTCCGCCCATGGAAGCGGCTACGGGTAGTGCGGCCGGCTCTACCGCCCGCCCCGGCGCGTCGGGCAGGTGCAGCACGACATCTGTCCCGCAACCCGGGTGCGAGTCGATGTGCAGCGACCCCCCGATGGCCGCGGCGCGGTCGCGCAGGATGCCCAACCCGAAGTGGCCGCTGCGGCCCGCACGCCGGACGTCGAAGCCCCGACCGTCGTCGGTCACCGCCACCACAAGCGCGCCGGGTTCCTGCGCCAGCCGGACGGTGACGCGCTTGGCCTGGGCGTGCTTGCGCACGTTGGCCAGCGCCTCCTGGACGATGCGCAGGACCTGCGCCCCCGTGTCCGGAGCCATCTGCACCGGCCCGGGAGGCAGCAGCACTTCCGCCGCGATGTCGTGGAACTGGCTCCATGCGTCGACCTGGTGCGCGAGGGCAGAGACGAAGTCGCCGTCCCCTTCCGGGGTCCGGAGGTCGAGCAGGGCCTGGCGTACGTCGCCCAGGGCCTCCACCGCGCCGTTGCGGATGGCGCGCAGCGCACTCTCCAGGGCCGGGGCGCTGCCGGAGTGCGCCTGGGCCAGCGCCGTCTCCGCCTTCAGCTTCAGGTAGGTCAGCGCCTGGGCTAGTCCGTCGTGCATCTCGCGCGCGATGCGCTCGCGCTCCTCCAGCGCCCCCATACGCTGCGTTTCCCGATAGAGGCGCTGGTTCTCCACGGCGACGCCAAGCAGGCTCGCCACGTTCTCCACAAACTCCTGGTCGGCACGGAGCATGGTATGGGGGGCGCGCCACCCCACGACCACGGCGCCCAGCGGCTCGGGCCCCCCGGCCCCCACCGCGGCCGCGGCCGCCAGCCGTTCACCCGGCAGCGGTGGAAAGTCGCTGAGCCCCAAGGACTGCGCGCGCTCGGGATCTGCCACGGTCACGGTGCGCCCGCCGCTCACCAACCGCCATAGCCGATCCGCGCTCGCCGCCGGTAGAGCCGCCCCCGCGCGCACGAACCCTGCAGCGCTCTCTCCGATCGCGGCGCGGCAGACGGCACCGCCGCCGCCCGCCGGCTCCAGCCACGCGGCGATGTCGGCCCCCGTCACGCGCCGCAGGACGTCTAGGGAATGGGCGAGGTTACGGTCCACCCCGGGCAGCAGGGCCAGCCCCCGGCTGATCTGATGCAGGGCGTAGAGCCGCTCGCGCTCCTGCTCCAGCAGGGCGTCCCGGCGGGCGACCAAGCCGAAGGCGTATTCGTTGAACACCAGAATAGCCAGCCCCAGCGCGGCGGCACGCGCGGCCGCGTCGATCGGTCGTCCGCCCGGATGACTCAGGTAGAGGACCAAGTCCAAGGCGGCGACGCCGACGACTGCGACGGCGAACGTCAGCCACTTGAGCTTGCGCAGGCCGAACCGTTTCACCGCCCCACCCCCCATGACAGCGAAAATCGCCCCGCCCGCCCCGTCTTGCGACGAGGTCCGCGCGGGCGCCACCGCCCGGCACCAACGCGCGTGGCGGTGGTCAGCAGCCTATCCCCCAGAGTGAACCCCGGGAGGCGACCGAGGCAAGCCCACAAGCCACCTCGACTTACTGCCGAACCGTGTGCCACCCGCGGCATCCCCATGCCGTTTGGAGTGATGCAACCGCAGTATAGCACGACTGCGACCGCGTTCGTCCCCGCGTGGCACCCGATGGGAGGCTTAGCGGGCCGGCGCCGCGCGCCCGGAACGGCGGAGCATCCCCCGAAGCAGGTGGTGGGCCGTCGCCACCTCTGGGACGCTCAGCAGGGCGCATAGCCCGACATAGACCGCAGTCCCGCCCACTCCCACAATCAGGAGGGCGGCGGCCGCGCCGAGCCCTCCATGGCCGATGACACCCCAGAGTGTATCGAACACCAGCCGTCCCGGCAAAAAGGCTGCAATGGCTGCGCCCAGCATGCGCAGCCCGCTAGCGGCCAGGCGGCGGCCGCCTAGCAATCCGAAGCGGGCGCGCAGGCGCACGACCAGGAAGGCGGCTGCGGCGGTCCAGCCCAGGGCGGTGCCCAGCGCGAGCCCGCCCTGACGCAGCGGGCCCACCAGCACGAAGTCGAGTGCGATGTTGACGGCGACGGCGATGAAGCCGCCGTACATCGGCGTCCGGGTGTCGTGGGAAGCGAAGAAGGCGCGGTTGAAGTAATCCTGCCAGGCGAAGGAGAGTGTTCCCAGGGTAAAAAATAGCAGGGCGAAGGACGTGGCGCGCGCATCCGCCAGCGTGAAGCGCCCGTGGCGCAACACCACCAGCACGGCCTGGTACCGCAACAGGAACAGGCCCACCATCACCGGCACGGTCAGGAAGTTGATCAGACCGAGCCCGCGGGTCAGCACCTGGCGGAAGCGAGATTGTTCCCCCAGCCCCTCAGCTGCCGACAGGCTCGGGTAAAGTACGGTGGCAACCGAAAGCCCGAGTACGGCGTAGGCCAGGGCCTGCATGCGCCCGGCATAGGTGAGGTCGGTGAGTAGCGCCACCGTATGCAGGCGGCGGGCGGCGAGCCAGCGGTCGACGACGATGCCCGACTGCTGGGCCAGCGACGTAAAGATGACGGGCAGGACCAGGCGGCCCATACGGCGCAGCAGCGGATCCCGCAAATCCAGGCGCCAGCGGAGCCGGAAGCGGGAGTACGCCAGCGCCGGCCACTGCACCAGGAAGGTGGTAAGGGTGCCGACCAGGCTGCCCCAGCCGACGAGCGCCATGTCGCGCGCCCCGCGTGCCGTGGCGAGCAGAATGGAACCGATGATCGTCAGGTTCTGGGGGATGCCCATGGCGGCGTTCGGGCCGAATACGCCTCGCGAGTTCAGCACACCGCCGGCGACGCCGGACCAAGCGTAGAACATGATAAGCGGCGACATGACCCGCAGCAGCCGGACGGCCAGGTGATACTCGCGCAAGCGGTCGGCGGCCGTGAAATGCGCTGACGCCTGATGGAGGAACGGGGTGACGATCGGTCCGGCCAGCGCCTCCAGCAGCACGATGAGTATGGCGACGACCAGGGTGACGGCGCCGTTGACATTGGCAGCGAACCGCTCGGCCTCTTCCTCTTCGCGCCGGGCTATCAGGGAACTGAAGATCGGGATGAAGACCATCTGGATGGCTACGCCCACCGCGGCGAAGAGGACCAGGGGCAGCTGCGACGCCACAAAGTACGCGGTCGTTCGGTAGTCGGAACCAAAACGGGTAGCCATCACCGTGTCGCGCAGGAGCCCCAGGATCTTGCTACACATGGTGGCGGCCGCGACCAGCAACGCGGCCCCGCCCATGGCCTTGGGAATGGCCCCGACGGCGTCGTCGCCGCCCATCGCCGCCACGGCCCCGGGAATGCCGGCGCCGGAGCCTTCCGGCACGGGTGCCACTGAAGAGGCATCCGGCGCCTCCGGCCCGGCGGGCAAGGTGTCGCTGCTCATCTGAGGGGGCGGGCGACGGCCGCCACGGCGCGACCGGCAGCCGGCACCTCCGGTGCGGTCCCGCCGTCTTCCAGCGCGGCGCGCAGGGCCGAAACCTCTCGCTGGACGGCCGCCTGCCGCCGCTGCAGGTTGCCGACGTACAACACGATCATCCCCCACATGAGGCTGTAACCGAGGAACATCCAATCCAGAGGCGACCAGTGCGACATGGAGTTCCCTGGCCGGGGTGACGGGAGAGGGGAACCGGGGGGCACCCCCCTTCCGGCTCGATGGTCCCATCCGCCGGGCGGCCAGGTTCTCGCCCCTTTCGCCCTTATTTGCTGCCTCTGCCGGCCCGGCGCCGACGGTCGCGCGCGCTGCTCCCCGGCGAGGCTTCTCGAACCGCGGCATGGGATCGCGCCACGGCCCGCCAGAGCGGCACCCGTCGCGCGCAGGCCCGCCCCCCGCATGGCGGGCCGCGTTCGCGCGTCGGACCACCGCGCGGAAGTACCACCTGCGAGGCCCATTGACCCCACCAAAGAGCGGACCTCCGCGGTCGGCCGCGTCCCGCCTGCCGCGAACGACGGGGCCCCGGGCGGGCGTGCACTCCAGGGGCCTGGTAACCTGCGCAGACACCAGCGGCCACCAGCCGCTCATTTTACCACAGGGCACCGGACCAAACGCCGGGGCAGATCAAAGGGCCCCTGGGTAGCGTCGACCTTGGCGATCGCAGTCGCCCCACGCGAGGCGGGAGCACCCCGAAGCGAGGTGCGGTCATCCGAGCCGGCGGGTGGCCGCGAGGAGAGGGACGGCCGGGGCATCAAGCATCGGGCACACACCCCCGCCCCCTACCGACCGGCGAGCGCCCCCGTGGCGGCCGATGGACGCCTTGAGGGCGCTCCTCTGCCCGGGAGCGCCTGTCGCACGGGCCACGCGCGAAGATGGCCCTGGCCTGCCCCGGGATGGGCAAGGTTCCGGCGGGTGGCACCATGCGATCCCGACCCTGACGCGCACATGGATCCCCATCGCGCCCCCGGCTTTGCCAGCGACACTCGGGCGGATGCATGTGCTAGGCCCGTGGCCAACGGTTCCCCACGGCCGGGCATCCCTCACCTCACCCCCCGTGGACCATCGCCCCACACCGGTGCAGGGGTGCGACCCCGGCTAGTCCCCCCCGGCCGCGTCACACCCGGAACCGGTCTCGCAGGGCCGCGACCTGCTCGGAGAGGGCTACGAGGCGCAGGCGCCGCCCCAACAGCCACAGGTAGAAGACGGTGAACGCGCAAAAGGAGTACATCAGCGCGACGACCATGCGCGGCGGCATGGCAAACCCCTTTAGGGTGATCAACTCGGGGTGCATGCCGACCCACCACTGGTCCGAGAAGTAGACGATGGGCACGACGCAGGCGCCGATGATGCCGATCACCGAGGCCAGGCGTTGGCGACCCGCGTCCCCTTCCGCCGACCCGCGTATCACGAGGTAGCCGATGAAAATGAACCAAAGCAGCGCCGTCGTGGTGAGCCGGGGATCCCACGTCCACCATACGTTCCACACCGCGCGCGCCCAAACGGAACCGCCGACGATGGTCACGGTGGTGAACAGCACACCGACCTCCGCCGAAGCGTACGCCAAGCGGGACGCACCCGGCCGCGCCCTGCGCAGGTAATCCACCGAGGCGACCAGCACCACGCCGAAAGCCAGGAAGGCATTCCAGGCCGCCGCGACGTGGAAGTACATCAGGCGCTGCGCGTCGCCCATGGTGGCCTCCGGCGGCGCGTAGATGAATCCGAGATACATCGCCAGCACGATCGCGGCCCAGACCGCCCACCCCGGGATGCGCTCGCCAAAACTCAGTCGTTCCGCGGCGTCCATCTCCGCCCTCTCCTCTCCGCAGCCGCGCCGACGGGGTAGGAACCCCGCGCCCCGTCCAGAGCGGATCCACCGGCCCAGGCACACGGCGATGACGGACCGGGCCCGCCCCCTCACCCGGCGGCGACGAAGGGGAAGAGGAGGGCGGGCAGGACCCAGAAGAGCGCGGCGTAGACCGCAAGCAGCAGGAACCACACCCCCGGCATCTCGGGCCGGCCGTCGAAGAAGTCCTGCGCTAGCCGCGCCGTGCCGAAGATGACCGGTGAGAGCAGCGGCAGGGCGACTAGGGGCAGGAGCCCCCCCGCGCCGCCGCCCAGCGCGCGGCTCACCAGCGCCGCGATCAGCGTGCCCGCAGCCACAAAGCCCGCGCTGCCCAGGGCCAGCGCAGCCAGCGCACCGGGCAGGCCGGGCCCGGGACGCACCTCCAGCAGAACGAAGAAGACGGGGACGAGCACCGCCTCGCCCAAGAGGAACCCGGCAAGGTTGGCTAGGCACTTGCCATAGAACAGGACCGCCGGCTCGGCCCCGCAGGCCAGGTAGGCGTCGATGGCGTCTGTTTCCCACTCCAGCGCGAAGCCACGGCCGAAGGCCGGTAAGCCGGTGAACAGCAGGCCGAGCCAGAGGATGCCGGCGAATAGGCGTACCAGGCCCACCGCCAGGGGATCGAAGGCGAGGCCGAAGACCAGGGCGACGAGCACACCGTTAGCCAGGATCGCACCGAGCCGTTCCTGGCCGCGCCACCACAGCGCCGCCTCGCGGGAAAAAACCGCCCGCAGCACCCCGAGCCGCGACACCTGGGTGTGGGGACGGGTAGCGGGCGGGCGCTCCGTCCCTCGCACCGGCCCCTGTCCCAAGCCGCCCGGCCACCGATCCCTCTCCAGATCGCGCGTGCCGCCCGCGGGCCCGGGGCCAACGACCTCCGCGGCAACGGGCCGGTCACCGGGCGCCGCCGGCTCCCCCGCCGGCCCGCGACTGGACGGGGGGCGGTCGCCGGCCGCCACCAGGGCCGGGGCCCACGGTCCAGCGCGGGCCGCCGCCCGGGCCCGCGTCACCGCGCCCCGGTACAGGTCGGCGAAGGACTCACTCTGACCGCGCCACGGGGCGGCCTCGCCCGCAGCGGCAACCCGCCCCGCTGCCAGCACCACGAAGCGGTCCGCCACCGCCAGCGCCCCGGGCAGGTCGTGCGCCACCAGCACCGCGGCGCCGCCCCGCCTGCGCAGGCCCTGGAGGGCGACCGACAGGCGGAGCGCGGCATCGGGGTCCAGCCCCGTCGCCGGTTCATCGGCAAACGCGAGCAGCGGGTCGGCCAGCCACGCACGGCAAAGGGAGAGCCGCTGCACCATCCCACGCGAGTACGTGGCCACCCGCTGGTCCGCAAAGAGGGCCAGGCCCTCCTCACGTAGCGCGGCGGCAACGGCGGCCTCCGGCTGCGCCATCCCCAACAGGCGGGCGTAGTAAAGGAGGTTCTCGCGCGCGGTTAACTCGGGGAACAGATGGCTGCGGTGACCGACGAAGGCGACGTGCCGAGCCGCGACGGGCGTCTCCTCCAACGGACGGCCCCACCAGCGCACACTGCCCGCCGTCGGGGGCAAGAGGCCGCTGAGGACCCGCAGGAGGGTGGACTTGCCGGCGCCGTTGGGTCCGAAGACGGCGACGATCTCCGCGGGCGAGACGTGAAAGTCGACGGCGTCGAGAACCTTGCGGAACCCGTACGCATAGGTGAGGCCGCTGGCGGCGACAAGCGGCTCCCGTGGCGGGCGCGCACCCATGTGGCCCGCCTGCGCCGCCTGACGCACCGACGCCGCAGGGTTCACCGGGCGCGGGGAGGGCGCCGCTCGGCCGGTCGGCGCCGCGGATGGCTCCACGACCGTAACACCCCCGGCGGCATCCGGCTCGCGCTCCCCCAGGGCGAACCCGCTCATGCCGCCGGCCAGTTCGCGCCGCTGCTACCGGCGGGCGCGGCGCTGTAGTGGGACGGGCACTTGACCAACACCTGGCGGGCGTCGAAGACCCCATTGGACTGCAGGGTCCCCGCCACGACGACGTCGAGGCCGGCGTGGAAGGCGTCGGGCTCGGGGCCCTGGAAGCGCACGGCCAGGGGCGCCACGGCGGGGCCGCTAGCCGGTGGCGCCTTGCCCGCGCCGGTGGCCGGGGCGGCCAGCAGGATGAAGCGTAGGCGCTGGGCCGCGGAGTCCCAGCGGATCCCGCTGGCGACGAGGCCGTTGACCTGGACGAACCCGTGCGCCGCGGCGCCGCGCAGCGATCGGAACTGGGGCAGCGTGTAGTAGTACGTGGTCGCCGCCCGGATCGCGGTCACCATGAGCAGGACGATCACGACCCCGATGGCCGCGGCCAGCACGGGCAGGCGCCACCTCTTGGTCGCCGTCGCCACGGCAGCACCTCCCGTAAACCCCGAGTGCCCCGCGGGGCGGGCTCCTGCCGCCGAGGCGCCCCGCCTCCGGGGACGGGTCGCCCGGGTCAGGTTACCCGGCATTATACCTCCGCCGCGCGGCTGCGGCCGCACGCCACCCTCAACGCCCCGCAGGCGTGCTCAGCGGGGGGCTGTGGACACCTCTTTGGCAGGGGCGCCATACGCGGAGGCGCGCTCGAGGACGTCACCTGTCAGCGCCCGTCGGAGAGGCCGGCGCCACGCGCCAAAAAAGAGGTGCCGGCACCGGCTTGCGCGCGGCCTCCTGGTAGACCATCGCAGGCGCGTCTACTACCAGCAGTGGGTCCGGCGGCCTTGTTCGCAGGAGCCCCCCATGCCGGTGCGACCGGCGCCGCACGGCGTGAAAAAGTGAGACGCTCCCCGCAGGCCCGGTGACCGTAGTACATGTCGGTTCGCCACCATCCTGAGCGCGAGCAGCAGTCCCACGCGGGCGGCCCTTGGCGCCCAACACACGCGTTGAGGGGGCGTAACCTCACACGCGACCCGCCCCGCCAACCGCCGCGCGCCCATAACACTTTGTCCCAGCACTCGCATGGGCGGGTGCGTCGTTGCTTCCACAACCAGCCTGTTTCGATGGCACGGATCGCGGTAGGTGGGTAGGCGAGCAGACCGCAGGACGTGGCCCCGCCCTGGACGGGCCGAGGGAGCGGGCAGGGCTCCGGGGTGCACGGGCTCAGCAGGGCGGCCGAGCCCTGGAGACGCCCCCTGCCATCCGCTGGCGTGGGGCACAGCCGCGCACGCGGCAGGCCGGGCGGACCAGCCCTGCGCCCTCGGCGTTGCCTGGCCGCCCGGCCCCCCGCGGCGTGTCGGCTCAGGGCCCGCAACGCGGCACGCTGCGCGGGCGGGTGAGGCGCCACATCATCGGTCCCTAGCTCGCCCACACGGAGACTGTGCCCGGCCGCCACGCCCCGAGGCCCCGCAGGGGGGGCACGGTGACCCTCGCCCCCCGCGTCAGGGCGGTCCCTGCAAGGCCGCGCGCACCAGCGGGGCCACCTCCCACGGAAGACGCGCCACCTGCACGCCAGCGGACTCCAGGGCCCGCACCTTGCTCTCGAACGTCCCGCGCCCGCGTTCGATGATGGCGCCGGCATGGCCCATGCGCTTGCCCTGGGGCGCGCTGGCCCCCGCCAGATAGGCGACGACCGGCTTTTCCATGCCCTTGATGAACTCGGCCGCCTCCTCCTCGGAGGTCCCGCCGATTTCGCCGACCAGGACCACGCAGCGTGTCTCCTCGTCGCGCGCGAAGCGCTTGAGCACCTCCAAGAAGGAGAGCCCTACCACCCGGTCGCCGCCCATGCCCACGACGGTGCTCTGGCCCAAGCCGTCGTCGGTGAGGCTGGCGACGATCTCGTAGCTGAGCGTGCCGGAGCGTGCCGCAACCCCAACCGGACCGGCGCGGAAAACACGGTTGGGAGGGATGCCCAACTTACTCTTCCCGGCAGGCGAACAGACGCCGTACGTGTTGGGGCCGATGACCACGGCGCCCCGCGCTGAGGCGAAGGCCATGACGTCCATGGCGTCTTGCAGCGGTACGTGCTCGGCGATGACGACCACGGTGCCGATGCCCGCATCTATCGCCTCCATCGCCGCATCGCGCACGTGCGGCGCGGGCACGAACAGGACCGCGGCCGTGGCCCCCCTGGCGTCCACGGCGGCTTGCACGGTGTCGAATACGGGAACACCGGAAACCTCCTGGCCCGCTCGTCCGGGTGATACCCCCCCCACCACGCGCGTGCCGAATTCCAGCATCTGCACGGTGTGGAAGCTACCCTGCCGGCCGGTGATCCCCTGTACGACCACCCTGGTCTTCTCATCCACCAGGATCCCCACCCGATCACCTCCGGCCACAGCGCGCGCTGCCGAGGCGGGGACGGCGCCGCGTGCGTGGACAAGTTGCTCCGACCATCCGCATCCCGCGGCGGGAGGAGCGCCCCCTCTCCGCTGGCGATCCTAGGGGCGGGGTGCCGCCGCTAGGGCCACGACCCGCTCCGCAGCCTCCCGCATGGACGTGAAAGCGGACATGCCGGCTTGGCGCAGCATGGCCGTCCCCTGCTCCTCGTTGGTGCCCACCAGGCGCACGACGACAGGCACCGGAATGCCGCCCCGGCTCTCGGACACCTGCAGGATCGCCGCCGCCACCTCGTCGCAGCGGGTGATCCCGCCGAAGATGTTGATGAGCACGGCGCGCGGCCCCGTGGCCAGCAGGATGTCCAAGGCCTGGGCCATGGGTCCGGCCGCCGCGCCGCCACCGGCGTCGAGGAAGTTCCGAGGCCGTCCGCCGAAGTGCTGCAGCACGTCGAGCGTGGCCATCGTGATGCCCGCGCCGTTCGCCATGACGGCGATGTCGCCCTCCAACTCCACGAAGGAGAGGCCCAAGGCACGCACCCGGCTCTCGAGTTCCGTGGCCTCGCTGGTCCGGGGCAACTCCGGATGCCGCCAGACGGCGTCGTCGTCCAGGTTAAGGCGCGCGTCGGCGACCACGAGGCGCCCGCCCGCCACCGCCAGGGGATTGCACTCCACCAGTTCGGCGTCACACTCGCGGAAGGCGCGATACAACTTGCAGGCGATGTCGCTGAAGGGGCTGGTCAGGGCGGCCGGCAACTGCAGGCGTGCGGCAACCTGCCGGGCGACGTATGGCGGCAGGCCCCAGGGCAGGTCAATGCCCCTGCGCACGATGTCCTTTTCCGGTACCTGCTCGATTTCGACGCCGCCACGGGCCGATGCGATGAGCAATGGCCGCCGCCCGGCCGCATCCAGCGCGATTGCGAGGTAGATCTCCTGCGAAATCTCCAGCCGTTCCTCGCAATACACGCGCTCCACCGGCAGGCCGTGGATGTCCATCCCCAGGATCGCCGCCGCCGCCGCGCGGGCCTCGTCGGGACCACCGGCCAGCCGCACACCGCCCGCTTTGCCCCGCCCACCAACCAGCACCTGCGCCTTGACCGCTACCGGGCCGAGCTCCCGAGCAGCGGCCGCGGCTTCCTCCGGTGTCTCGGCCAACCGCCCCTGCGGCACGGGGACGCCGACAGAGGTGAGAACCCCCTTGGCCATATACTCGTACAGCTTCAGCGCACCCTCACCTCCGTCCGCACCGTGGGCAGAGTCCCGGACCGCTACCGCCGCAGCCGGTCCCTGGGAGGGGCATACGGCCTCGCCCCTCGCTCCGCAGGCCCGGCGCTCTGCCGGGCAATCCCTGCCAGGGGGCTGTCGGAAGCCCGGAGCGGCCCTCAAGTGGGACCCCGCGCCTTTCCCTGGCGCGTCGTACCCGCCCAGCGGATAGGGCGGTCCCTCCGGCTAGGACCGGCACCGCGCGAGCCCCAGTTCCGGCCTGAGCGACGGCGAGCGGCCGGGCGCCGCCAAGTGCCTCGTCACGAGTCGTCCCACCCGGTCAGCACGGTGCGCCGGGCAGCTCCGCCATAGAGGCCTGGACCTCTGCGGCAGACTGGAGGAAGGCAGCCCGCTCCTCCGGCTCGAGGTGCACCTCGACGACGCGGCGCACGCCCCCCGCTCCCAGGAGGACCGGAACCCCGGTGTAGAGCCCGTTGAGCCCGTACTCACCTTGGAGGTAGGCCGGGGCCGGGAGGAGGCGGCCCTTGTCGCGGAGCACGGCCGCGACCATCTCGCAGAGGGCGGCCCCCGGGGCATAGAACGCGCTGGCAGTCTTGAGCAGGCCGACGATCTCGGCGCCGCCGTCGCGCGTCCGCTGCACGAGCCGGGCGATGGTCTCCGCCGGCAACAACTCGCTGAGGGGCACTCCGCCGACTTGGGCGAGGCGGACCAGCGGCACCATGCTGTCGCCGTGCCCGCCGAGCACGAGCGCGGTAACGTCCTCGACCGACACGTCGAGCTCCTGGGCGATGAAGGCGCGAAAGCGCGTGGAGTCAAGCACCCCCGCTTGGCCGACCACGCGGGCCGGGGGCAGCCCACTCGCGCGCAGCACAACGTACGCCATCACGTCCACCGGATTGGTCAGGACGATGAAGACCGCGTCCGGCGAGTGTTCCACCGCGCGGGCCGCCACCTCCGCCACCACCCCGTGGTTCACCGCGAGCAAGTCGCGGCGGCTCATGCCGGGCCTGCGCGGGCTGCCGGCTGTGATCACCACGACGTCGGATCCGGCGGTTTCCTCCCAGCGATTGGTCCCGCGAACCCGCGCGTCGACACCGGCCAGCGGGGTCGCTTCGAAGAGGTCGAGGGCCTTCCCCTGGGGCAAGCCTTCGATCACGTCGTAGAGTACGACGTCTCCCAATTCGGCCGCCGCGCACCACTGAGCGGCCGTCGCCCCGGTCATACCGGCGCCCACCACCGTGATCCTGTTGCGCCTCACCGCCGGATGCGCCTGGTGAGCACAACGTGTGCAAACCGACCTCGCGGCCTTGCACGCGTCCGCCCGACCAGGCTTTCGCCCCTTTCGACCTTGGATTTTCCCCGTACGGGGCTACAGGCACCAAGCGGACCGGGCAGACTGCTCACGCGGAGCCGCCCAGTCCCTCTTTGCTTGGCATTGTATGCCCGCCCCGCGGGCCAGTCAAAAGGCACCCCACCAGGACGGCGCGCGGGCTGAGCCACGCCGGTCCACCGACATCCGAGTTCCGCTCTGCCGCTGGCAGACGCGAGCCGGCCCCGGCGCGACGCTCCGGCCCCCCGAGCGGGGGGGATAGGGTGGACGCCCGTCTGCGCCCCGCGCCGAACCGGCGTCGTGCTCAGCAAACCGTTTGGGTCAGATGCGGTTGCTGGCGCGGCGACACATCGCGCCATCCGCCGCCGCCAACGCCGGTCCTGGCGCTGGGGGCAGCCCGGGCGCAGGGGTTCCGAGCCGGTGCGCCGCAAGCGCGGGCGCATCTGCGGCCGACCTCCAGTACGGGCCCGACGCCACCTCGGTTTGCCGGGCGTCCCGGCCGAAGGCCCCCCGCCAGCATGGCCTCGCCCTGGCGTCCCACCCCCGGGCCGCGTAGTCCCCGACGAACGGCCTCAGCGACGAGGCCTGGCGGCGTGCGGCGACAATACGGGGCGGACGGCGGCTCTCGTGGGCGCCTCCCCGTACCGCCATCCTGCCGCGCGGCTCTGCCGAAACCTCGCGGCCGTTGTGGTGGCGGGCAGTGGGCCGGCACACCGGGGGGCCTGGCCCGCGACAGCACGGTGGTGCGCGCTATCGTTCAGCCCCCAACCCCCCTGCCGGAAGGACGCCACCCTAGCGTCCCACCCCAGGGTCGCGTCGTTCTGGGCGAGTCGCTTGCGCCACAGGCGATTGCGGGTGCAGGCCGAGTTCGGCGCGTACGGCCGTCAGTGGCCCCCGTGACCCCACGGGCGCCGCGGCCGCATCGAGGCGCCGAACCTGTGCGCGGCAAGCGGTGGCAGGCGCGAGCGGACCGGCATACCGCTCCGAAGTCACCCCCGCTCGTGGCGCCATCTGGGCGAAGGCCCCCGCTGGAATGACGCCACCCTGCGTCCCACCCCCGGCCTCCAGGAGTCCGCGTTCTGGCCGTCGAATAGGACTCCTAAAGGTCAGTCTGTTTCACCGCCGCGGGCGCGGCGGCGGGCGAGGTGTGGGTGTGAAGAGCCTGTTGCGTTACGGCCGGTTCCTCCTTCCGGACGGGTGGGCCCTGGCCGGCATGTTGGCCGGCCTGGTGGTGGCCACCCTGCTCGGGCTGGTCGGACCCTACCTGACCGGGATTGTCGTGAGTGAGATCCAGTTCGCCGCGCTGCGAGGCAGGGCGCTGGCCGTGGCGGCGGCGCGCCTCGGACCCACGGCGCGCCTCGCGGCCGGCGGGTTACGGGGCATGCACGCGTTGCCGCTCCTGGCCGCGGAACTGGTTCTGGCCACGGCGGGGGCGGGCCTATTCACCTTTCTCCGCCTGTACCTGTCCGAGTGGCTGGCGCAGCGCTCGATGTACCGCGCGCGCTCAGAGATTTACGAGCACCTGCAGCGCCAGAGCTTCGACTATTTCGACCAGACGGACACCGGGCAGTTGATGAGCCGCGCCACCGGGGACGTCGAGACCCTGCGGCGGCTGATCTCCCGGGCGGGGCCGGGCGCGTTGGTCGCCCTGGTGCAGTTCCTGGGTACCGCCGTGATCCTCCTCCGGTTGGACGCCCGCCTGACGCTGCTGGTCCTCTGCATCGCCCCGTTCTTCGTCTGGTCGGTCCTCGCCATGTCGCGCCGGTTGCGCCCGGCTTCGTGGGCGGTGCAGCAGCAGCTCGCCGATCTGACGAGTGTGCTGCAAGAGGACCTGGCCTCCATCCGAGTGGTCAAGGCCTTCGCGCGCGATGCGCACGAGCGGGAGCGCTTCCGCGCGCAGAACCAGCGCTACCTGGACCGGTCGATGGACGTCGCGTGGATTCAGGCACGTTACCAGCCGGTCCTCGGGCAGTTGCCGACCCTCGGCACCGTGCTGCTGTTGGCCGTCGGGGGGTTGCAGGTGATCCACGGGCACCTGGCGCTGGGCACCTGGGTCGCGTTCAACAGCTACGTGATCATGCTGCTCGGCCCGCTGCGTATGGTCGCGCTGGTCGTGAACCTCGGCGCCCAGGCGGCGGCATCGGCCGAACGCGTCTTTCAGATCCTCGACGCCGGTAGCGACGTGAAGCAGCCGCCCCACGCGGTTGTGCTGCCCCACCTGCGCGGCGCCGTGGCCTTTGAGGGCGTCGGCCTCCGCTATAAGGGTTCGCGGGAGTGGGCGTTGCGCGAAGTCGACCTCGTCGTGGAGCCGGGCGAGTGCGTCGCCCTGGTGGGCATGACCGGGTCGGGCAAAAGCACGCTGGCGCAACTGGTCCCACGCTTCTACGACGCCACAACCGGGCGGGTGCTCGTGGACGGGCACGACGTGCGCACGCTGGACCTCCAGAGCCTGCGCCGACAGGTGGGCTTCGTGCACCAGGAGCCGTTCCTCTTCTCGGCGAGCATTGAGGACAACATCCGTTACGGGCGCCCCGAAGCCAGCCACGAGGTCGTCCGCCGCGCGGCCGAGGCGGCCCACGTCGCGGATTTCATCGAATCCCTGCCGGATGGCTACGCCACAGCGGTAGGGGAGCGGGGGGTCGGCCTCTCCGGCGGCCAGCGGCAACGCGTGGCCATCGCGCGCGCCCTGGTCACCGACCCGCGCATCCTGGTGTTGGACGACGCCACCAGCAGCGTCGACGCCGAGAACGAGCATCTGATCCAGGAGGCGCTGCGCCGACTGCTGGCGGGGCGCACGACGTTCCTGATCGCCCACCGGCTGTCCTCCCTCGTTCACGCGCACCGCGTGCTGGTGCTGCAGGAGGGCCGCGTCGTCGCCGCCGGGGGACACGAGGATCTGTTGCGCGCATCCCCCGTCTACCGCCGGGTTTACGAGTTGCAACTGGCGCCCGGGGGCAGCGGGCAGGCCGTGGGGGGGGTGCGGTCGTGATGGGCGGTGGGGGGCTCGGATACCTGCGCCAGACGGCGGGCGCCGACACGCGCCCGTTCGATCCACGCGTCTTGGGGCGGCTGCTGCGCTACGTACAGCCCTACCGCCGCCACCTCTGGCTGGCCGTCACGGTCGCGGTGGGCGGATCCCTGATGACGGTCCTGGCGCCGTACCTGCTCAAGGTCGGAATCGACCAGGGCATCCTCGCGCGGCGGGCCCACGTCGTCCTCCTGACGGCTGGCCTCTATCTGGCGACCCGCCTGATCGCGGCCGTGCTGTCAGCGGTCCAGACAGTGGAGGTCAACCGGCTCGGAAACGGCGCCGTGTACGACCTGCGGGAGGCCCTTTTCGCCAAGCTGATGGAACTCGGCCTCCGCTTCTTCGACCGCGAGCCGGTCGGCGTGCTGGTCAGCAACGGCACCAACGACGTCACGGCGCTGAGCAACCTGGTGAGTTCGGGGATCGTCAGCATCATCACCGACGGCGTGACGCTGCTCGGCATCATCATCGTCATGCTGGCGATCAGCCCGTTGCTGGCGTTGGCGTCCTTCGCCGTCCTGCCCGTGCTGGTGCTGGTCACCCGCTCGTTCCAGGGCCGGGCTGTCCGCGCCTACCGCAACGTACGCACCCGCATCGGGCAACTCACGGCCGAATTCGAGGAAGGCATCAGCGGGGTACGGGTCACCCAGGCCTTCACCCGCGAGGCCGAGAACGCCCGGCGCTTCCTACGGGTCAACCAGGCCAATGTCGAGGCCAACATGGACGCCGCGGTGGTCAACAGCCTCTTCGGTCCCGCCGTCAACATGATCAGCACCGCCGGCACCGTCGTCGTGCTCTGGTTCGGCGGCGCGCTCGTCCTCCACACGACCGTCACCATTGGTACGTTGGTCGCCTTCCTCAACTACCTGTCCCGCTTCTTCCAGCCGATTCAGGACCTTACCCAGCAGTACAACGCGGTGCAGCAGGCCATGGCTGCCGCCGAAAAAATCTTTGGTGTCCTGGACGTACCAGCGGAGGTCCGCGACCGGGACGGGGCCGGGGATATGCCGCTGCTGGCGGGACACGTCCGCTTCCGGGACGTCAGCTTCGCCTACGTCCCGGGCCGCCAAGCGGTGTCCCACCTGGACTTCGAGCTTCCAGCCGGGACGCGGGCCGCCCTGGTGGGCCCCACGGGGGCCGGCAAGACCACCGTGGCCGCCCTGCTCCTGCGGTTCTACGACCCGGACGAGGGCAGCGTGGAGGTCGACGGCGTCGACCTCCGGAACACCACGCAATCCTCCTACCGCCGCCAGACCGCCATCGTCCTGCAGGAGCCTGTGTTGTTCTCCGCGACTGTGGCCGACAACATCCGCTACGGCCGGCTCGACGCGACCATGGACGACGTGGAGGCGGCGGCGGCCGCCGTGGGGGCCGACCGCTTCATCCGGCGGCTGCCCCAGGGGTACGACACGCCGGTGGGCGAGCGCGGCACGCGGCTCGCCCAAGGCGAAAAGCAGCTCCTCTCCTTCGCGCGGGCGCTCCTGGCCGACCCGCGCGTCCTGGTGCTGGACGAGGCGACCGCCAACGTGGACAGCGAGAGCGAGCACCAGGTCCAGGTGGCGCTGGAGACACTGCTGGCCGGCCGCACCTCGCTGATCATCGCGCACCGCCTATCCACCATCCGCGACGCGGACGTCCTCCTGGTCGTCGACCACGGCGAGATCGTCGAGCGCGGTAGCCACGCGGACCTGCTGGAGGCCGGGGGACTCTACGCCGGGCTCTACCAAAGGTACGGCACGATGGCCGCGGGCTTCAGCCATGGGACGTGAGGCGCCAGGTCCCGGTTTGCGCGAGCGCGCAACTCCACGGCCCGGCGCCAAGCCGACGAAGCGAGCGCTCGAGGGCGATGCTCCGATGGAGGCTGAGCGCCCCCGCGGCGCGGCCGCATCCCCACACCGGGTCCCTCCGGGCCGGGCGCCGACTCTCGCGAGGCCGGCGCCCGGGCGTGCCCCCCCGTTCGCCCGCACTGGCCCTGCGCACGCTCCACCATAGGAGCGCCGCCGCCGGTGGCGAAGGCGGGCGATTTCGGCCCGTCGCCCGCCTTCGCCCCTCCACTGGCCGCCCCCCGGGGACCGGTACAGATGCCCCCGGTCGCCGGCTCTCCGGTCCGCGACCGCGAGGGGGAGCGACAGCGGCTTACCCGCCTACGCCGCGCCGGGCCACGGGCTGGCGACTGAGCGCGACCAGGCGCGCATCCGGGCGGCCAGGGTCCGGCCTTGGGGGAGCGCGGCGATGGCCCGCCGCGCCGCGGCGGCGAGTTCGGAATCGCCGGAAGGCACGAGCAGCCAGTACGACTCGTTGCCCAGACCGCCCCAAGCCTGTACCGCCAGTTCGGGATCGTGGGCCGCCAGGGCCCGGGCCACGCTCCGCCCCACGACCAAGGCCCGCAGGCGCCCCGTCGCCACCTCGGCCGCGGCCAGCGCGGCGCTCCCCACCTCGTGCACGGCGGCCCGCCGCGCACCCATGGCGAGACGCAGGGCCGCTGCCGCCCGCCCGCCTGCCAGCACCCCGACCACCTCGCCGTCCAGGCGGGCTGCGCCCCGTACCCACGCCCCCCGCCGGACCACCAGCACCAAGGGCTCCGTGAAGTACGGGCCGATCATCTGCACCCCTTGAAGTGCGTTGGGCGCGGGAACCGCGGGCCCGGCGAAGGCTGCCGCCACCGCGTCGACCTCGCCGTGGCCCAAGGCCCAGAGGCGGTCGTCGGCAGCCAAAGGGAGCAGACGCAACCGTGTGGGACTGCCGAGGACCTGCGCCGCGAGGTGACGGGCCAGCGCCACGTCCAGCCCCTGCCATGGCCCGGCGGGCGAAGGGGCCCCGAAAGGCGGTAGCCAGAGCGGTACCCCCACCACCAGGACCCCGCGCGCCCGGATGGCCTCCCAGCCCGCGGACGCCCCCCCCCACCGCGGCACGACCCAAAGGGAGACCGCGACGGCGAGCGCCGACGCCAGCACAGCCCCGAGGCGCCTGGCTCCCGCCGCAGTCGCGCGCACGCCAACACCCCCCGGGGAGGCCGCCGCATCATGCCTACGGGGCGGTCCTGGCGGCCATGCGCGGCCCGTGTCCGCGACGCACGCGGGGAGGAACGGACGATCGTCGCTCAATCGCGGGGTCGTACGGAGGACGGGTATGTGGGCGAAACCGGCTGGTGGACAGGGCCCCGAACCAGCACGCGCTTTGGTGGGGTCAGTACCGCCCGGGCGTCACGGTGGGTAGCGCGCGCTCGAAATGCGAGCGACGCACGCGCAGGCCGTCGACGACGCCGGGCGGCAGGACGAACTCGCCGTCGGCAGAGAATTCCAGCACTTCGCGCATGCATTCCAACCCGGCCTCACGGCAGAGCGATCCAAGGTGGGCGCCCGCGAAGCCTTCGGTGCGCCGGGCGAGCTCCGGGACGTCGACGTCTGGATGGAGCGGCATGCGCCCTGTGTGGATGCGGAGGATCTCCTCGCGCGCCTGGGCATCGGGCATGCCGATCTCCAGCACGAGGTCGAGGCGTCCAGGCCGCCGCAGCGCAGGGTCGACGAGTTCGGGGCGGTTGGTCGTGCCCACCACCACCACCGCGCCCCGATCGATAAGTCCGTCGAGCAGCGCCAGCAATTGGCTGACCAGCACAGCCTCGTGGTTATGGGTTACTCGCGAGCGGTCCGGGGCGATGGAGTCGATCTCGTCGATGAGGACCACGGCCGGCGCGAGGAGGCGCGCCTCGTCGAATACCCGCCGCAGGTTGGCCTCCGATTCGCCATGCCACTTGGAGATAATCTCTGGTCCGTTCACGATACAGAAATGGGCCTGGCACTCCGTGGCCAGCGCCTTGGTCAGCAACGTCTTGCCAGTTCCGGGCGGACCGGCCAGGAGCAGGCCCCGGTGCGGTTCCACTCCAAGGTGGGTGAACAGCTCCGGGTAGCGCAGCGGTAGTTCCAGGTTCTCGCGGATCACGCGCAGTTGCCGCGTAAGGCCGCCCACGTCGCCGTAGCGGACGGCAGGGACGGTGCGCCGCTCCGTCACGGGTCCGGTCGGGGCGGAGCCCTCCGCGGGCCGACTGCCCGGCGCGACCGAATGGCTGGGGGCCGCCCGGGCACCGTCGGCCACCGCCGTCGCGGCGGGGTCTTCCCAGGAACGGCCCGAGTCCCCAGCCGGTCCCCCTTGGCGCCCGGCTGGCCGCGCGGCTGAAGACACCCCGGCCACCGGCTCGCGCCGCCGCTTCTCCACGCCCACCGGCACGAACCGGCCGTCCACCCAGCCCTCCCGGTACGTCCAGCCGCCGTCCCGTTGCGGATGGATGCGATCAGGCAGGCGATCCACCACACCGTCCACCTCAGCGGAAAAGAATGCGGGACAGTGCTCGGCCAGGGTGCGGTGAGCGGCCTCTCGCACAGTGTGACGCAGCAGCCCCTTGTCCACCAGGAACACGCCCTCCCGGGTCAGGCGGCCGTACTGGAACCAGCCGTGGTGATTGCTTTCGCTGATGGGGATCAGCCGGCAGGGGAAGAGCTGCCGGACCGGCCCGACCTGCGTCTCATGAACCTCCCCGCCCTGGCAGTAGGCACGGCGGTCGGGGGCGGCGAGACGGGCCCGATAGCAGGCCAGCAGGTGGGCGAGCCGCTGCCGGTCCACGGGGTGCTCTCCCAGCAGCAGCCGCGTCTGCGACCACGCACCGACGACGGCAAGCAGCGCCTCACAGGCCTCCGCTTCGTCCTGGGTGTAGCGCACCCGGAAACGCACCGGCGGTGGGGTGGACGCAAAGGTGGGATGGCCGCTCGCCAACTCCAGCGCGCGGGCGAAGTCCCTACTCCCCGTTCGCCGGAATTCGACCGTGATCAGCACAGCCGGCACACCTCCGCGGGGGCGGCCTCCCGCACCGCCCAGAAATCCCTTTTCCCTCCATCCGATTCTGCTCCTGCCTGGCCGCCGGGAGGGTGTCGGCCTCGGGCCATACTACGGCACGCGGCGCAGCGCGCGCATGCCGGCGCGCCGCGCGGGAGGGGGTTGCCCGTGAAGCACCTCTGGTGGCACGTCTGGGACGCCCTCTGGAAAACCACGTTCTTCTATTTTCTCCTGATCCTGTTGCTGCGCGTCACGGGCAAACGCGAGATCGGCACCCTGTCTTCGATCGACCTCGTAGGTTTTATCATGATTTCGGAGGCGGCGCTGATCTCCATCGCCGACAACACCATCCCTCTGCCGGTCGGGCTCACGCCCGTCCTGGCTCTGGCGGTCTTGGAATTGGTCGTCTCCTACCTCTCGCTGAAGGAGCACCGGTTGCGCCGGCTGGTGGTGGGCCAGCCCAGCATCCTCGTGGAGCACGGCCGCATCAACCAGCGAGCCATGGCGGAACTGCGTTACAGCGTGAGCGACCTGCTGGCCGAATTGCGTGTCAAGAACGTGGCCAACATCCGTGACGTGGCATTCGCCATCATGGAGACGTCCGGCACACTCTCCGTCATCCCCAAGGCCACAGCCCGGCCGGTCACGGCCGCCGACCTCGCATCCCTGCAACTCACCACGACGGACCGCACCCAGGCGCTCGCCGCCGCGAGCCTGCCCTGCGCCCTGGTCATCGACGGGGTCGTCGACGACCAGGCTCTGAGCCGGGCGGGCCGGGACCGGGCCTGGCTCTTGGACGCGCTGCGGGCCCAAGGTGCGGACCACCCCGATCGCGTGCTGCTGGCGAGCCTCGACGACCAGGGCAACGTATACGTCCAGGAACGGGAGGACCTCGTGCTGACCGGGGAACCGGCGCCGGCCGGGACGCGGGGCAGTGGGGGTGCGCCTGCCGAGGGCGCCCCGGGGGGCGGTGGAGCGGGTGCTTGAACACCCCCACCTCGCGGAGCCGTTGCCAGAGGAGAAAGACTGGGCACGCCTCTTGCGCACCGCGGCCGATTCGCCCTACCCCTGCCGCGACCGCGCCATCCTCCACCTGTTTTGGTGGCTGGCGCTCACCGTGCACGACGTGCTCGCACTGCGCGCCGAGGACGTGGATTTCCTGTGCGGCCGCATCCGTTGGGGCGAGGGCCGGCAGGGCCTGCTCCCCCCGGAGGCGCTTAGGGTGCTCGCGGCGTACGCCAGCATGGAACGCGACCCGCGCTGCACCCGGCTCTTCGGTGGCCGCCACGGCCGCCCCCTGAGCCGGGCGCAAATCGCCAGTCTCTTTGCGCGCCTAAGCGCGGCGAGCGGCGTGCCCGTCAGTCCGCATGCACTGCGCATGGCCGCCATCTACCGTCTGCTGCGCGGCAACCCGCTGCACGCCTTCACCACGCTCCGCCCACACCGAGAGGAAGTACGGGCCAGCCGGGCAGCGGAATGAGCCTGCCGGACGGGGGGGATGCGCGCGGTCTCCCCCAAGACCGGGGCGGGCGCGCCTGGCGCGCGCGCAGGCGCCGGGGTTTCCGGTTCGGCGGGCCCCTCAACTTCTGCAACGGGGCACTACTGCGATGTCGACCGCGCGGCGCCGGCCACGGCCACGCGATGCGCGGCGGCCAACTCCACGTAGTGCGCCACGCCGCGCCGCACCCGTTCCGCCTCCTCGGGACGCACGGCACGCACGACGCGCGCAGGCACGCCCATGGCGAGAGCCCCGGCCGGCACCACCCCACCCTCCGGCACCAGCGCCCCCGCGGCCACAACGGCACCGGCGCCGATCCGCGCCCCGCTCAGCACCACCGCCCCCATCCCCACCAGCGCCCCATCCTCGACGACACAGCCGTGCAACACAGCGCGGTGCCCAACCGTCACCCGGCGCCCCACGACGCAGGGCCATCCCGCGTCGGTGTGCAGCACGCACCCGTCCTGGACGCTGCTCTCCGCACCAACCCGGATGGCCTCGATGTCACCGCGCAGCACCGCACCGTACCATACGCTGGCCGACGGGCCGATCTCCACAGCACCACAGACCTCCGCCCCGTCTGCCACGAAGGCCGTCGGGTCCACGCGCGGCGATCGGCCATCCACCTCCCTGACGGACACCTGCCCCGCCTCCCTGGAAACCGCCCCGTCGCCGGCTCGCTCTCCGGCACCGGACATTCAGCCTGACTTTCGCAAAGGGTTTGCCCGTCGCCTTGGCGCCCAGGGGCCAGCCCCTCGCCACGACCGCACCCGCTCGTACGCGGGGTCCTTCTCGGACAGCGGCGCCAGCCTGACACTGCGAGATTCAGGTTCAGACCGGTTCGCCCTCGGTCGAGACGCGTGCCACGGCGACGCCAGCCGCGGCGAGCACGCCCAGGGTTTCGCTGTCCGCCAACAGGGGATCGGCATAGGGCTCCCTGTAGACGACGCGCGCGACCCCCGCCTGCACCAGCGCCTTGGCGCAGTCCAGGCAGGGGAAGCACGTGGTGTAAAGCGTCGCCCCGGCCGCGCCCACCCCATGGAGCGCGCACTGCAGCAAGGCGTTCAGCTCTGCATGCACGGCCCGCCTGCAGTGGCCGCCCACCATGAGGCAGCCGACATCGGCGCAGTGCGGCTGACCGCGCGGGCTGCCGTTGTACCCCGTGGCCACCACGCGCTCGTCCCGGGCCAGCACGGCGCCGACGCGACGCCTGAGACAGGTACCGCGGCTTGCCGCCAGGGCGGCCATGTCCATGAAGTAACGGTCCCAGCCCGGCCGAGGCACCCCGTCCCGCCCCCACATGCGCCTACTCCGCTGCGGGCGGATACGGCAGGCAGCCGCGGCGCCCCTGCCGCAAACAGCCGGCGGCGGTGTCAGCCCGGCCGGGGGGGCGGCGCCCTACGCCGTGACGCACCCGACAGGTGGCAGCGAGTGCGCTGGAGCGCCTCCGACGGCGTCACCGCAGCCGCAGCGCCGGACGGGGCTGCCGTCGATGGGCGGGGCGTGGCGCCAGCCGAGACGCCCCCGCCCGAAATGGTGTAGGTTGAGCGGGGCTTCCCGCTGGCGGCCGGCCGGTCGCGGCGAGGCCGGTCCCACAGAGTCCCCCATCCCGGGAGGGGATCGTCTCTTGCCCGGTTGGTTGGCCGCGCTCGGCGCGCGCGCCATGGAGGCGGCGCGCGCCTCCGGCAGCGCCCCCGGGATCCGCATCCCGCTCCTGCTGCACATAACGGCACGGCCTGCGGGCACGCTCGGCCCTTGGCTGGCGCTGGCGGTCGCGGCCCTGGCTGTGCTGTGGGCGGGCCGTTGCCTCGCCTGCACGCTGCTGCCGGCCAGCAGCGAGCGGCTGCGCTGGCTCGGCACCCTGATCGCCGCGCTGGCCCTGCAGAACGCCTCAGTGCTGGTCCTCAGCCCGGCCCACCTGGTCGGGCGCGGTTCGCTCCTCGCCGTCAGCCTGGGTCTGGCGGCCGCGTTCACCCCACTGGGGCTGCGTACCGGTGCCGCCCGCTTCCGTCTCACCCCGGCCTCCGGGCCGGAGGACCGCCCATCGCCGTGGTCCGGGCGCGCCGCCTCCGGCATACAGCCGCTGACCTGGATCGCCCTGGCCACCGCCGCCGTCGTGGCCGCCATTTGGTACCTTGTGGTGATCCAGGCAGGACTGAAGCTCCCCGAGGTGTCCTGGGACGCGCTGGCCCAGCACGGGGCGAGCGCCGCGGCCTGGCTGCAGAACCGCGGCATCGGGATCGTTCATACGGACGACTATTGGCTCAACGTGTATCCCATGAACACCGAGGTCGCCTACTTCTGGCAACTGGCCATCCTGCACCGGGACAACCTCCTGAGTCTCTCGCAGCTCCCTTACGCGGTGCTGGGGGGACTGGCGACCTACGTCCTGGCACGCGGCTGGGGCGCGTCTCGGGTGGGCGCGGCGCTGGCCGGGTGCTGCTACCTCCTGGTGCCCAACACCATCGTCCAGGCGCGTACAGCGTACGTGGACGTCGCCTTCTGCTCGCTCTTCCTGGCGGCGCTGGCTCTATGGGACGCCGCGCGCGCGCAGGGGAGTTGGGGCCGCTGGCTGCTCTTCGGCACGGCCCTGGGGCTCGTGGCCGGGACCAAGCCGACCGGGCTGTTGTACGGGGGGCTGCTCGGAATCGCCTCGCTGCTCTGGCCGCAGGTCCGCACCGTGGCCGCGCGGGTGCGGCGCGGCACGGGGCCGGGCGGCACGGAGGAAGCCGTTACGGCAGGCGGACCGTCCCCCGCGGAGACGGAGTCCGGCGGGCGCACGGGCGCGCCGCGCACGGCGGTGCACTGGGGATGGCGGCTGGCGTTGGCGCTGGTGCCCTGCCTGGTATTCGGCCTGCGCTGGTACCTGCGCACCTTACTGGCCTACGGCAACCCCATGTATCCTTTCCCGCTCGCTCTGCACGGCCATGTGCTGTTCCCCGGCACCCTGCCCCTCAGCCACATCGTCAACGGCTCAACGCCGCCGCAGTACCGCAACAAGCCGGACTGGTACATGATCCGCATGGGTTGGCTGGGCCTCCACCTGAACCAGTGGTACGTCAGTGCCCAGGGATGGCTGGGCACCGCGTGGCCGTATGTGGAAGCCCCGGCGCTGGCCCTCTGGATCCTCTGGGGAAGCCGGCGGGCGGGGGCGTGGCCGGCCATCACGGTGACGCTTGTGTCCTTCGCCTTCCAACCTCTCAACTGGTGGCCTCGCTACACCCTCTTCCTCCCAGCCCTGGGCGCGGCGGCGCTGGCGGCGTTGCCCTTGCCCGGCGTCTGGACCAAGCAGGCGGCGCTCTTTGCCCTGTCCGTGGTCGCGGTGGTCGGCTCGCTCGGTGCGGCACCGCGGCTACTCTTCTTTGTGCCCCAGGCCGCCACCATCCCGGCGGCGCAGCGCCAGCCCGGCTCCCTCTTCGACCCACCGGCCTACGGCTGGACCGCCACCGCGCTTCGGCCGGGGGATCGCGTCGGCTACGCGGAGGGGCCAACGCTGCTCTTTGAGCTCTGGGGGCCGGCCCTGAGCCGCACGGTGCTCTATGTGGGCGCCCCCACGCGTAGCGCCTGGCTGCGCAACCTGCGCCGTGACCACATCACGGTATTCACTACGGCCGCGGGAACGCGCTACGTGCACTGGATGGCGGGGGTGCCGGCCACGCCACTGGCGCGGGGCCACGGGGTCGACGCCTGGCGTCTGGCGGGTGCCCCGTGAACGGTTCGTGGGCCTACAGGCTTCCACCCCCAGGGGCCGCCCGGCACAACGGAAGGCCCGGCGTGACCGCCCCCGCCAACCGTACAGGCCCCGCCTTGCACGTCGGCGGCCCCTGCCCCGAGCGATGTCGCTGACAGGCCTGGCAGTAGGCACCCCCGTGCGGCGGGCGGGAAGGACGGCGGAATCCACCGCTGGCGGCAGGGAGGCCCGCCCGCCGTGGCCGCGTCTCCCAGAGAAGGAGGGCCCCTCGGGCGCCAAAAGCCGGCGGCCTCTCCCGGTCGCCCGCCCCTCTGCGCGGCGGGCGGCTCGAGGCCGGCGGTGCTATCATCGGCTAGGGGCAGGGCGCCGTCGCGACGCCCTACGGGGACGACGGTACGGACCAGGCCCAGTGGGGCGTCCGATGGCGGACGCCGTGAGCGTTGCTGGCCGCTGGGTCGCCGACCCGCTTGCCGGAGCTTCCCCAGCCCCGGACCGTGGAGCGGTTCCGCCCTGGACCAGGCATGGGGGCGGGGCACAAACAGGCGAGCAGGGGGGGATGGCCGCATCCTGCCAGGATGGGGCTTGGGGGACAGACCAACGGGTAGTGGCGAAACGCCGTGCCCGCTGGAGCACACTGGACGGGGAGCAGAAGGGAGGGAACCAGCGCGCCTCATCGCCCACGGCTCAAAGCCGGGGGCAGCCGCGCTGGATGCGCCGTGAAGTATCGGCGCCACGGCGTCAAGCGAGAGCACAGCGTTCTCTCGGCCTTCGCCGCCATCTTCGAGCGGGTGGCCGCTCTGCCCTGCGTAGAGGGCGTCATCCCGGGGCGGATCGCCAATAACCCCACGCGCCACCCGGGCCTGATCCTTAAAGGGGAGACGGCCACGGGCTTCAAACTTCTGGCAAAGACAACCACCAGCGTGCAAGAGGCGTTCGTAGTCGTCCGCCGCGGCCAGCGGGACCAGGCACTGCAGGCGGTGGGCGCCCTGTGTGCCCGTCCGGCGGCACGGGCGGCGCCCCCCCAGGCGCCACGGGGGAACAGGACGGGGGGCGCGCGCGCAGGGCGAGGCGGAGCACGCCCGACCCCGCGCCGTGCGGCCCTGCTACCCGCGGCGCGCTGGCAAGGGGAACTGGTCCGTTTTTCCTCCGGCGGGAGCTTCCCGTCCTGGGCCCCAGCGGAGGCACCCCTGGTGGATACGGCCGCCGAGCCGGGTCTGCGCCGCCGGCTGTGGTTGCTGCGGCTGCGGCGCACGTCTTGGCGCCGCCGCTTTGGCGTCCCGCAGCGCCGCGTCCCCGTTCCGTAGAGAGGTTCGTCGTTACCGGTGGCCGGCCGCCGGACGGCACGCCACCCCTCGCCCACGGTCTACGCTTGGAGGTGCCTGAGTCGGAGCACGCGCTGATCCGGGACGACGAGATACCGACGCGCGGGGGCGCGGAGACACGCGCCCCCGCCGCAGGCCCGTCGGGCGGGGGCCTCGGGCCCGGACCGAAGCCGCCCTGGCTGAAGGCGCCGCTCCCCGGGGGTCCGGCGTATACCGGCCTCAAGGCGCTGATGCGTGGGCTGGCCCTCCATACCGTGTGTGAGGAAGCACACTGTCCCAACGTCGGGGAGTGCTGGGCCCACGGGACGGCGACCTTCATGATCCTCGGCCGACTCTGCACCCGCGCCTGCGGGTTCTGCGCGGTGACGACCGGCCGGCCGGCAGGGCGCGACCTGGAGGAGCCGGCGCGCGTCGCGGACGCCGTCGCGCGCCTAGCCCTGCGCCACGTGGTCATCACCTCGGTGGCCCGGGACGACCTGCCAGACGGCGGAGCTTCCGCGTTCGCGTCCACCATAGCCGCCGTACGAGCGCGTTGCCCGGAGACGGCGGTCGAGGTGCTGATCCCAGACCTGCAGGGACGGGACGTGGACCTGCGCACGGTGCTGGCGGCGGGGCCAGACATCCTCAACCACAACGTGGAGACATGCCGTCGTCTCACCCCCCGCATCCGCGCACGGGCACGCTACGAGCGCACGCTGGAACTGCTGGGACGCGCGCGGCGGTGGGGCGCCCCGGAGATGCGCACCAAATCGGGCTTCATGGTCGGACTCGGCGAGACGTGGAGCGAGTGCCTGGAGACCATGGACGACCTGCGGGCGGCCGGCGTGGAGATCCTCACCATCGGGCAGTACCTGCGCCCGAGCCCCCGCCACCTCCCGCTGGCGCGCTATTACCCCCCGGCGGAGTTCGCCGCGCTCAAGCGGGAGGCACTGGGTCGCGGCTTCCTTCACTGCGAGGCCGGTCCGCTGGTGCGCAGCAGCTACCACGCGCACGAACAGGCGGCGCGGGCGGAAACCAGAGCCCCCCGTTGACCAGTGCCTTCCGGGGCCCTCGCCGTAAGGGCATCCGGCGCTCTACCTGAGCATGGCCACCGCTACGACACCATGCGCGCCAGCGGAGCCATGGGCCCGAAGCCGTGACCCTTCCTCTCGCCGTTCTCTGGCCCGCGTGCCGCCGGGCCACGCGGACCGCGCACGCCCGCGATCGGTACCACGCGAGGGGGTTGGCGGCAACCGGGGTGGGAGCACCCCAGGGGGGGGCGCACCAGTGCAGGGAGGCGTTATTCCGCCAGGGGGCTTGGTCTCTGAACGGTGCCGCAGGGCGCCGCCTCCGCCGGGCCGTTCACCCTCGGGTTCGCGCGTCGCCTTGGTCCTCAAGCGCTTCGCGCGTCCGGGCCCGCCGTGGTGCCCCGTACCCTCGGCCCTGCCCGCCCGTCCGCACCCCGATCTGCCGGCCACCCGCCAGGCCTTTTCGCTGAGGAGGTTTGCCGAGAACGACCCAGCCCTGCGCACCTGTGCCGCCGTGGCCGACGCGAAGCACCGGACTTGCCGGACCAACTCCAACTGCTCCACTCCACTACCAGCGGACCCTCCGGTGGGGACGGCTTCGGGTATAATGGCTTTTGGCGTGGCTTGCGGGCGGCCCCATCGTCTATCGGTCAGGACGCGGCCCTTTCAAGGCTGAAAGGCGGGTTCGACTCCCGCTGGGGCCATTCTGCGCCATGCAGGCTCGTTGGGACTGGTACGCGCGTCTCCGAGGTCGTCATCTCCCCTGTCCGTCCGCAGGGAGGGGTCCTGTCCACCGCCTCCTGGCTAGGCCTGGGCTAGGCCCGAGGCAGAACGCCCGTGGCGCAAGGATCACGGAAACGGCGGGCCCGCGAAGGGGACGGGAAACCCACAGCGGGGTGGTGGGACGCGGTGTGCACGGCATCAGCCCACGGGGCCTCGACGTAGCCCGCTGCGGAAATGGCGTGCCGCCTGTGGTACCGTGGTCCGTTTGTGGTCCGCGCCTACACCGAGCGCCCGCACCTTGACGGTCGCCCGCGTGGACGGGCAGTGGCCTCCTGGAGGGGGAGCCTTGGGCGCCTGTAGGTGCCCCAGCCGTGCCGCCTACGGGTAGGGTGAGCACGCCGCTAGCCTCACTGAAAGAGCCGCACCCCAAGAGAGCATGTCGCGGCGGCCGCTTAGGGGTGTGGCTCGAAGCCCCCGGGCAGCATCACGGGGCGTTCCTCGGGTAGTCACGGCCGTGTGGCCGCCCGGAAGCGCTACCCTTGCCAAAGGGCATTGGCACACGTGGGGACCACGGTCGCGCCTCGCCCCGGGCGGCGTAGCGGACCCCGCTGGGGCCACCAGGTCTGGGCCGGGCACGGGCGCACGCGACCTCTGCGAACAGGAGAGCCGCCCACCAAGGTAGTGGGCGGCTCCCTTCGCGTGTGTGCGCGGCAAGGTCCCATACGGGACAGCCGGGAGCCTCGGCCCACCGGTGTAGAGCGCCGACCGGACGGGAGCAACCCGCGGGGGCCCCGGCTCTACACAGGGTGGGGATCACCGTCAGTAACGACGGCCACCGGCACGCGGCTCGCGGGGCTTGGCCTCGTTGATCGTGAGCAGACGGTCGCCCATTTCGACTCCCTGCAGGGCGTCCACCGCTTGCTGCAGCTGCTCGTCCGCCACCTCCACGAAACCGAAGCCGCGCGAGCGGCCCGTATCGCGGTCGGTGGCGATGCGCGCCGAGAGGACCGTGGCGTGTGGAGACACCAACTGGGTCAGGTCGTCCTCGGTCGCGCTCCAGGGCAGGTTGCCGATGTACAGGGTCTTGGCCAAGGCGCATCCTCCTCGGGTCCGATTCATCAGGCGGGAGTCCGGACAGGTCCGAGGAGGCTTTGCCTTCGCAGACCAGGCCAGAGACACCGACCAATTCGTAATGTACCCGGAAAGGCGCCGGTTTACAACTGTCCGAGAAGCTCCGACCGCCAATTGCGGGGAAGATCCGGCCACCGATCGGGCGTCGCCCCCGGCCGGGCCCCCCCCTGCCCGGCGCGGGCTGCGGGACGAGGCAGCACCCCAAGTCCCACCACACCGCATCCCCGTCCTCGCCTCGCCGCCGGTCCTCCAGCGCCATCACGCGCGTGCCGGCCCGGACGCTCACGCGCTGGGGAGCGGCTCCAATGGCTGCTTGTGGCCAAAGTGGACCACCGGACCGCCGGAGGGCGCGGCCCAAGCCACGGCATTGACCAGCACGCGCTGCACCTCGGCCTGGTGGTAGATCGGAAAGGTCTCGTGGCCTGGACGGAAATAGAAGATCTTTCCTTGTCCACGGTGGAAGCAGCAGCCGCTGCGGAAGATCTCGCCCCCCTGGAACCACGAGCAGAACACTAGCGTGTCCGGGGCCGGGATGTCGAAGCGCTCGCCATACATCTCCACATGGGGCAGCTCAATGGACTCGGGCAGCCCTCGCGCAATGGGATGGCCGGGCTCCAGGACCCAGACACGCTCCTTTTCACCGGCCTCCCGCCACTTCAGGCTGCAGCTCGTACCCATCAGTCTCCGGAAGATCTTGGAGTAGTGGCCGGAGTGCAGGACGATCAAGCCCATGCCGCCCTCGATCACGCGGCGGTGGACGCGCGCCACGACATCGTCGCCGACCCGATCGTGGGCCAGGTGCCCCCACCAGGTGAGGACGTCCGTCGCGCCGAGCACCTCGTCGGTCAGGCCGTGCTCCGGCTCCTCCAGGGTGGCGGTACGGACCTCGTAGCCCGCCTGCCGCAAGGCGCCGGCAATCACCACATGCATGCCTTCCGGGTAGATGGCCTGAACGCGCGGGTTGCGCTTCTCGTGCAGGAATTCGTTCCACACTGTGACTCGTATCGCCATGGTCCGCTCCCTCACGGAGAGTGTCGCCGCCTCCAGAAGGCCCCTTCGCCCACGCCCGCCGCGCTCCTGCCGGCAGGCAGACGGTCCCAGGGTGGCGAGCGGGCTGCCCCCTTGGCCCTCCGGGTCACCGCAGAGGGACTACACCCGGCCCACCCGACGATGGCCAACCCGCTCGTCCCCCAGCGCGTCGGGACGGGGCGGTCTCTCCGCATTGGCGTTGACAGCCCTCGCCCGGAGGACCGGCATGCCCTCGGCCCGCGCCCCCCCTGCAGCACGAGCCCTGCGCACGGTCCCCCCCCGCCGTCGGTTCGCATCCTCGCGATCGGCAGCCCCTTGGGCCCCCATGCCGCCCACCCAAGGGGCCGAGCCATCCCGGGGTCGAGCGCCCTCTCTCGGCAAGCGCCAGCGTGTGACAGGAGGCTTCCACCAAGGCCGCATTCCCTTGCGCGCCGGGACGGTCCAGGGGCAGCGGGGTCCACGGTCCTCGGGCCCGCAACGGCCAGCCGTCCGTCGCGCCAGCGGCGGTCCAGGGCCGCCCCCCATCGATCCTCGGGCGCTTCGCTCGGCGGCACCCGGACGTCGCAAACCACCGACAGCCAGAAAGGGCACACCAAGCGATGGCAGCCCCCCCACCGCACCCGGCGATGGGATCGTTGCCCACGCCACTCACCGGACGGGCACCGCCCCGGGCGCCAGCCCCGCCGTCTCGCCCCACGCCTCCCATGCGGCGCGGCTGATCGCCGGGAGGACGACCATCGCCTCGTTGTCCACGTGGAAGCGCAGGTCCTTGCAGCCCGCGCTCATCACAACCAGCACGTAGTCTCCTGCAGGCCCGTAGAAGATGCCCGCGTCGTTGCGGACCCCCTCCCATGACCCACTCTTGCTGGCGACCCGCAGCGGCGGCTCTTCGCCACGCGCGTGAGGGGGGGGCGAGACGAGTTCATAGGGCAGTTCGCGCGTCAAGACCGTGTTATACTGCTGCCGCAGGAGGATATCGCGCATCGCCGCGTCCTCGTCCGGCCCTACGCAATCGCCACCGTGAATCCGCTCGTACAGCCAGCCGAGCTCGGAGGGCACGCTACGCCCGACACCCTCGTCGTTGGCGCCAGACTCGAAGTCCAGCCGCGCCAGCAGCCGCGTCCGCTCCAATCCGAGCCGCGCGGCCATCGCGTTCACCGCCGCGACGCCGCCGGCACGGTCGATGGCCACATTGGTCGCCACGTTGTCCGAGAGGACGATCATCAAGCTGAGCACGTCACGCAGCGGCAGCGCGATACCCAGGCTCAACTCGCGCAGCACCCCGGAGCCGCGGACCTGATGGCGCTCCTCGATGTGCAGGGGCTCCGCCAAGTCGGCCTCACCCCGGCGCACCAGGTCAAAGACCGTGGCCATGATCAACGTCTTGATGGCACTGGCCGTCTCGAAGGTCTCGTCTGCCCGCACCGCCACGGTCTCGCCACTGCGCAGGTCCCGACCCCACACCCCGATCACCCCGGAGAACCGCGCCTGCGCCGCCGCAACGGCCTCTTCGACCCGTGGCGCTCCCACCCACCCACCACCCATTGGCTCGGCTTCCGTTCACCACCGCTGCCCCGCCCGGCGCAGACACCGCCGCGCGGAGATTCCCGGATTCCGCCTGCTTACCTTGTGGGACACGGGCCGAAGTCCGCGCCGCCGCCGGGGCGCTCTCGGCCGCCCACGGCTCACGCCCCGCGTTTCAGCGCACGGCACGCTCCTGCCGCACCCACGTCGCCAACGCAGCGACATGCGTCGCAAAGCACAGGGGCGGTGCGTCTGCCGGCCGAAACCATTCGGCCTCCAGCGCGTCGCTCCCGGCGGCCAGAGCTCCACCCACGGGGCGCGCGACCACGAAGGCAATGAACGAGCCCCGAGAGGGCGGGCTGAACACCCCGATCTGCCGCTCGACGCGCACGCGGACGCCCGTCTCCTCCCAGACCTCGCGGACCGCGGCCTCCTCAGCGCTCTCCCCAGCCTCCACGCCTCCGCCCGGGAAACACCACCCGCCGGGCTCCGGCGGATAGCGCCGGCGGGTGTACAGCAAGCGCCCTTCGCCATCCCGCACCAAGGCGACGGCGGCCGGTGCCGGACGCTCCCAGTAAACGAAGCCGCACGCTGCGCAGTAGGGGTGGACCGCACCGTCCAACGCGCGTCCGACCAGGACGCCGCGGCAAAGCGGGCAATAGCGCCACTGCGCCGAAGGGGGCATCGACCAGCGCACGGCCACCGTTTGGCCACCCACCCCCGCGCCTCCGGTCCCCCCGCCGCCCGTCTCACCCGCCACGCCGGCCTGCCCCTTCCCCGCTCCCGGCCGCCCCCTGAACCACCTCGGCGTCCCTGTCCCCGGTCTCCGAGGCGCCCCGCTGCAGGAACCGCTCCACCGGCGAGAGCGTGCGCACACGACGCGCGCCCTCCGGCAGGAGCCCGTCAACGGCGGCGGCCAGTTCCGGCATGCCCACGCGGGGGTCGAGCACCGCCACGACGCCGCGGTCGGTCTCCGCACGGATGAGGCGGCCCACCCCCTGTTTCAGGCGGATGCACATCTCCGGGATGTCCACGGCGGCCTTCGGATCCAGGCCATCCGCAGCCGCATCCTCCCGCAGGGCGGAGATCCGCGGGTCGGCCTCCGGCAGGGGCAGCAACGGCACGACCACGGCGGAAAGCGCCTCCCCTGGCACGTCCACCCCCTCCCAGAGGGAGTCGCCCACCAGGACCGCGCCCACATCCCGCCGAAACCGTTGCACCAGCAACTCGGGAGCCGCGTCCCCCTCCCAGAGGGTCCGTCCGGGCCACGTCCAGTGCGCCCGGAGCTCGCTGACCTCCGCCGCCCGCGGCAGGAGCACCAGGGCGCGCCCCCCGGTCGCGCGCAGCACTCGGGCGAGCCGCCCGGCCATGACCTCCCAGAACCCCGGATCGCCGGGGAGGGGCCCCTCACCCGCCACCAAGCAGACAACCTGCCGCGCGAGGCGGAACGGCACTCCCACGCGCACGGTCAGCGGAGCGGGCAGATCCAGAATGCGCTCGATGAACGTAAACCCCCCTGCCACCGAGAGCGTGGCAGACGAGAACACCAACGGCACGTCCGGTACGTGCCGCCATACGCGGCTCAGGTGCCGCGGCACCGCCCAAAGGGCGCCACCCTCCAGCCAGAGAATCGCCCCTGTCTCATCCGGCAGCCGGCGCAGGACCTCGCCCGCGGCGTCCAGCGCCGCGTGGGACCCTGCCAGGCGCACGGCGTAAGCGGTCTCCTCGTGGAGCCCCTCCTCCACCGTCATCTCGTCCTGCAGGCGCGCCAGCAGCTGCTGCAGCCGCGCCCCCGTCTGCAGGAGTTCGGGAGTACGGCGCACAACCCACCGCTCCTCCCCCGGCGCGGGGACCGTTGCCTCCGCCAACGCGGTGGAAAACGCCTCATTGGCCCGGCCAGCGACCTCCGCCACCAGCAGCAGGCGTTGGCGCACGTCCTGCCCATGGCAGGCCTCCAGGGTCCGGGCCACCACCGACGGGATCAGCCGGCTGCCGTGTGCCTTCTGCGCCGCGGCCGCCACGCGGTGACCCTCGTCAAAGACCACGGCGGAGAACGCCGGCAGCACCGGCAGGCGCCCCGGGGACAGGCCCTGGGCACGCGCCCTCATGTCGTTGAAAAACAGGTCGTGGTCGCAGACGACCAGGTCCGCCGCAGAGCGCAACTGTGCACGGCCCTTCATCATCCTGCAGTAGCCACGGCGCGGGCAGACATCGCAGCGGCAGGCAGGGTTCCAGGCGACCGCCGCCCACAGGGCGTCCGACGCCGCGGGAAACTCGGCGCGGGCGCCGAACGTGGTGCCCTCCCACCAACGGAGGAGCGCGGCCTTACCCGGCAGCCGCCGGGACGAAGCCCTCAGGCGTTCGGCACGGATATCGCACACGGCGTCCTCAGGGCGCACCGCCACCCGGGCGTCCACCTGCAGTCCCAGCAGGCCGGAGAGCGTGGCGATGTCGCCCTGCGGCCCGGCGAGCTGCTCCTGCAAGGCCGGGGTGGCGGTCGCCACGACCGCGGGCCGGCCCCTAAGGCGCGCATGGCAAATCAGCGGCAGCAGGTAGGCAAAGGTCTTGCCCGTGCCGGAGCCGCCCTCGGCGAGAATGGGCCGCTTGGCGCGCAAGGCGGCCGCGATGCGGAACGAGAGGTAAACCTGCTCCTCGCGGACCTGATAGCCGCCGGCCGGCAGCCGGTCGTAAAAGGCATCGCCGATCCATGCCGACAGCCGCTGGTCGTAATCGGCGGGTGTGTCGAAGCGAAACGGCAGGCGGGTCCAGGAAACGGACACCCGCTCACGCCCCTTCCCTCGGGACGCCCGCGCTGCGCGACGCCCCTGACGGGTCACACCCGTGGCGCTGCGGCGCACACGCCGCGGGTGACGCGGTCCGCGCATACCGGGCAGACCATTCCCCGAAACATCAGCCTACCTTTTAGGATGGCGACACGCAGGCGACCGGAGGGCGCCTCCCTGCGCCGATGGCTCCGCAGGGCGCGGAGGTGCCTGCCGCGCCAACCGCACCGTCCACGACCAGGGCGCATCCAGGGCCGGCAGCCGTGCTTCTCCCGCCCCTGCCCATACCTCCCCGAGCCGATCGCGTAGCCCTTGCCTGGCCGCCGCCACGGCGGGCACGCGCGATTCGCGCGCATCGAGGGCGAGGGGCCCGGGCGGATCGCGCGCCCCAACGTGGCGAGGGGGCACCCCCCCCCCGACCACCGCCGCCATACGCCCCGCGCGCTGAACACCCCGGGGCCACCGGATGTGGATCGCGCCGCATGCGGTGCCGGCGGGCCCCCCGCCGGCACCCAGGCCTGGCGCGCGCCCGCCCCACGCCCCCCCCCACGCGGACCAGGCCGCCCCCCGGACGTCGAGTGCACGCCACCCGTCGCCTCGGCAAGCACCCCGGCCGCCGCCGCTTCGCGCCGCGCCCCGGACGCACCGCCGCGGTGCAGCCGCCATTCCCCCGGTCTCACGCCAGCGTCTCGGGGTTCAGACAGTACCGCGGGCGACGCCCAGCCAACGCGTCGGCCAGGTTTTGCGCGGCCAGCCGCGCCATGGCCATGCGCGTCGCGACCGTGGCGCTGCCGACGTGCGGCACGGCCACGACGTTCGGCAGGTCCAGGAGGGGGTGGTCCACCGGCAGGGGCTCCCGCTCAAACACATCCAGCGCCGCGCCCGCGATGCGCCCCTCCCGCAGCGCCCGCACCAGCGCCGCCTCGTCCACGAGCCCGCCACGCGCCGCATTGACCAGGATGGCGGTCGGCTTCATGCGCGCAAGCAGGTCGGCGTCGACAACGTGGCGCGTCTCCTCCGTGAGCGCGGCAAGGAGCACAACGAAGTCCGACTGGGCCACCAGTTCCTGCAGGGGCACGCGCCGGGCCCCGAGTTCGGCCGCCTCCAGCCGCTCGCGCCGCCCGCTGTACAGGATGCGCATGTCGAACCCGCGGGCGCGGCGCGCGACTGCTTGGCCGATGCGGCCGAGACCGACGATGCCCAGGGTCTGCCCGTGCACATCGTGCCCGGCGAGGAAGAACGGGGACCACGCCGGCCAACGCCCCTGCACCACCGCCCGCTGTCCCTCGTAGAGCCGCCGCGCGGCCGCCATGAGCAAGGCGAACGCCAGGTCCGCGGTGGTTTCCGTCAGGACGTCCGGCGTGTGGCACACGGGGATCCCGCGGCGGGTGCACGCAGCGACATCCACGTGGTCGTGACCCACGGACATCGTGCTGACACCGCGCAGGCGCGGCGCGGCGGCCAGGAGATCCACGTCCACGCGGTCGGTGAGGAGGACCAGGAGGCCGTCGGCGCGCGCAGCCGCGGCGAGCAGCACGTCCCGAGGCACGGGAACCTCTGCCTCGGGCCAGCCCTGCACCTCCGCCACGCCCTGGAGGGGCCCGAGGGCCTCGGCGGGCAAGGCGCGCGTCACGTACACGCGGGGCGGTTCGGCCATGGCGTGGCCTCCTCAGATGGGGATCAGGCGCCTGCCCGGCTCGGGGGCGGCGGAGCGCCGGCCGGCCGCCTGGCGGGAGCCGTATGCCCGGCTGAAAGCCCGTGACGCCGCCGGCTCCCAGCGCTTTTGCGCCAGGGCTGCGCGGGGTGACGCAGGGCCACCCGCGCCCGGACGGCGGCCCCGCCGCTGCCACACCCCCGTCCGGTCTCCGCGTCTCGGCCATCCGCGGAGGTGCGGCAGCGCCATCCGCCGCGGCAGGCCTCCGCGCTCCACCTTAGCGCGGTCACGGGCTGCGCGCCAGGGCGGCGTGCGGCTGCCGCTCCTGGTACACTAAGTGCGCGCAGGGGGCCGGGATGCCGGCCGGAAGGCGGGCCGGGCCTGGACCGTCAGCGGGAGGCGGGTGGATCCTCATGTCTGGAAGGGCGCCGCAGGACCTGGAACTGGCGGCCCTGCTCCGCTCGATGCGAACGATCGCCGTAGTCGGATTGTCGCCACGCCCGGACCGGCCAAGCCACGCCGTGGCGGCCTACCTGCAGCGGCAGGGCTACCGCGTGCTTCCGGTCAACCCCGCCATCGACGAGGTGCTTGGTGAACGTGGCTATCCAGACCTTGACGCGCTACCGGCGGTGCCCGACGCCGTGGTGGTCTTCCGCCGCTCCGCCGACGTGCCCCCGGTGGCCGACGCGGCCGTCCGCCGAGGCGCCCGCGTCCTCTGGCTGCAGGAGGGCATCACGCGCCCCGACTCGGAGGAGGCGGCAGCACGAGCCGGCCTCTCCGTTGTGTCGGACCGGTGCATCATGCGCGAGCACCGGCGCTTGCTCGGCCCAGGCTGAGCGGCGGGACGGACGTGGCCAAGCTGCAATGCCGAGAGCGTTGCGCGTGCCGAACGACCGTGGCAGCGGATAGCGGCGAGCGCGCGCGGTGGTGGGAGGGGCTCGGCCACAGGGCCATGCGTCCGATGGTGGTCGTTGCTGCCGCGGAGCCGTCGACGCGCGTGGGCTAGCCTATCTCACCGGCATTGGGCCAAGCGGGCACAGGCGAGAAGGGCCGGCGTCATGGCCCGGGTGGCCGTTTTGCCTGGCCAGGCCAGCAGCGGGCCCTGGCGACCGCGCCCGGGCATGTGGCGGATGCCGGGGCGACGGCGGCGATGCGGCCAGCGCTCCTGGGATCACGGTTTGTATGATCCTGAATCTCGCAGGGTCAGGCGGGTGCCGCTGTCTGAGAAGGACCCCGCGTACAAGCGGGTGCGGTCGTGGCGAGGGACTGGCCCCTGGGCGCCAAGGCGACGGGCAAACCCTTTGCGAAAATCAGGATGATATCGCTCTGCCCCCAGCCGTCGCCAGCCCCTGCCGCCGTTCCGGCGCGCGGAATGCCCAGCCTGCGCCCAGGACCATGGCAGGGAAGCCCTGCAGGGGTCACGCGGCACCGCCCTGGAAATCGCAGCGGCACCGTTCGGCCGTTCGCACAGGCGGCCGCCGACCACAACGCGGCGGCCACCCCACGCGTGGTGCGGGCCGAACCCCGTACGGAGCCGCGGCGTAGAGGGGACAAACGCCCAGCGAGCGGGCCCAAACCCTTCCCTGCCTACCTGCCTGCCGCCCCCGCTCTACCCCACCCCGTTCCGCCCGACGGCCGCCACGTGCGCAGCCACACCGCGCTCCAGAGCGGCCAAGTGCTCCGCCACGGCGGTCGACAGGCCAGGATCGGCCGGCCCCGGCCAGCCCGCCTCCCGGGCCGCCGCCGCCACGAACCCGGAGATGTCCCCCGGCCGCCACAGGGCCCGCAGGCGCCCGACCCAGGCCGGGTCATCCACCTCGGCCAGGTTGCAGCCCGCATCCCCCGGCCGTACGGCCAGGCGGAGATACGCCGCCAGCCCGACGGTGAAGCGGACCGGCCAGGCCCCCTGCTCGCGCCGGTAGCCCTCCAGGATGGGGACCCAGCGGGCGCGCACCTTGGCGCTCATCTGCAGCGCGATGCGCGCCAGCACGTGCTGGATGCCGGGGTTGGCAAAACGGGCCAGGGTGTCCTCGGCGAAGCGCCGGGCAGGCTCGCGCCCGGTAGCGGGGAAAGACCCGACCCCCTCCAGGCCGAGCGCCTCGCGCGCAAAGGGCCCGAGCGCCTCGTGCCGGAGCGCGTCCAGCACCGTTGGCACGCCCATCTGCAGCCCGAGCGCGGCCATCAGCGAGTGCGTGCCGTTCAGCAGGCGCACCTTCTGGTCGCGTGCGGGCCCCGCGTCCTCCACCCAATGGACGAACCGCTGATCCAGGGGGAGCGCGGTTTGCACCCAGTTGGGCATGCCGGCGATGTACCAGGCCATGTAGGGCTCGGTGAAGCAGGCCAGCGGATCCGCGGGGTCCTCGGAGGTGACGATGCGGTCCACCAGTGTGTCGGCGAAGGGCACCCCGCGCACCAGGGCCTCGCCATCGAGACCCCAGTCGGCGGCGTGACGCAGCACCGCTTCCCGCAGCAGGCGCCCGTTGTCCGCCACCAGCTCGCAGGGGACGACCGCGGTGGGCGCGGCCACCCCCGCACGGGCTCGCGCAGCCAGCCAGGCCGTGAGGCGACCGGGGTAGGTGGTGGGGAGTTCGCGGTGATCCGTCTGGTATACGAGGCCGGCCTCGGTGGTGTTGGACACGACGATCAACGGCACATCGGCCCGGACCTCCGCCAGCAGCCCGATCCAGTCCGCGTAACCGTCGACGATGCGGTCAAAGGGGGCAACCTCGCGCACGCTGTCTCCCTCCGGCCCGCGCTGCACCACCCGGTAGCGTCCGCCGGCGGCCGCGAGTTGCTCCAGCCCATGCGCCCCGCTGCGGCGGGGCGCCGTCACCACCAAGCGCCCGCGGAAGGCCCCGGCTCGCCGGGCGTCGTCCACCAGAACGTCGAGGAAGGCGCGCAGGAAGCGGCCCTCACCGACCTGGAGTACCGTCGCGGTCACTGCCACACCCCATCTCTCACCAAAGAGCCCGCACGGAAGGCCACGGCCTCAGCCAAGGGCTCTATGCCATGAACGCCAAGCGATAGGTCGGATCCAGCCGCTGGATGTCTGTGGGGAGCAACGTGGCGCGGGCCCCGGCGGCCGCCCTCCGCGCGAGCAGGGCAGAGAGCGGTTCGACCGGGTCCGGCAGGGCGCGCAGCGCCTCCGGGGAGAGATACCGCGCAGCGTCGTTCTCTGGCCCGTCCGGTGCCGGCTCTGCCGGCTCTCCGGCGGTGTGCTCGCACAGAAACACCGCGTATAGTGCGGGGCCTGTGGACCACGCCAAGGTACACAGCGCGAGCGGCCCCACAGGGCGCGCCCCGACGCCGGCCTCCTCACCCACCCCACGGACCGCCGCGTCGTGTGGAGCCTCCCCGGTGTCCACAAAACCCGTGGCCAGCCCCCGGCCACGCATGCGGCCATGCGTCTGAGGGACGAATAGCGCCTCGCGCCCGCCGCGCGGCACCACGGCCCCGGCAACCACCGCCATCCGGCAGCCGGGGGGTAGCCCCTGGGCATCTGCCATGCGGCGCGTTTCGCCGCGGCCACGGACGGTCCCTGCGCCAGCTGGTGGCACTGTTCCTGTGGGGGGCAAGGGGTGCGCAGCGGCCAAGCGGCTGCGCACGGGGCAGGCGTTGGGGGCTCGAGGAAACTCCTCCCGCGTCCACCGGTCACCCCCGGTTACGCGGGGGGCTGCCCCGGGCAGGGAAGGCTTGGGACCACCGCAGGGACACGGCGAAGTCGGGGCCGGGGCTATGCGTTGGCGGCAGGGCGTTTGGGGGGAGCGGCCAGCGGAGGAGCGGGGCGGGGGGACCGAGTCCCCGCGCCGAAGGCCAGAGGAGGGAGGGTGTGTAGGCGCGGCGCGCGGCGACCGCCGCGGCAGGCGGTCCACCAAGGCGGCGCGCAGAGGCCCGAGAGCGGGGCTCAGGCGCCGAGCAACGAGGCCAGGACCGCCTGCGAGCGCGCAGCGTGGTGGCGGTTGCCGGTAGGGATGCCGAACCAGGCTTCGCTGCGCATCAATTCGATGGCAAGGTTGCGCAGACTGGACATGGCGCGCGGGCCGTTGGCCGTGCGCACTTGGCTGCGATCCTCATCGTAAGTGAAGTCGCGGACATCCGGCTAGCGTCAGAAGAATCGGACGACATATTTAGCCCGCTTTCGACAGGCCTGTAAGCAGCGTCCTTGACGTGAGCAGGGCGGCAGGACCGGTGCCACGTGTATTGAACAACCTTCACGGGAGGGGTCGCAGCCGAAGCAGAGGCACCGCCGGAATACACGCGGACCCCCTGAGGCCCCCCGCTGACTCGGGAGGGGGTCACGGAACACGTATTTTTGTAGTCATCCTTGTCGACCTCACCGCAGAAGAGGCTGACGGCGCACGCAGGAGGAAGGCGCATGGCACAGCCCCCGTGGCTCTCTGCCGACCTCGTTTCGGATGCGGCTCTGACCCAACAGGCTGGCATCACTGTGGATCCATTCCTCCCGTGCATTTTCGCGCCACCGAGTCAACCTCTGGTCTGCGGCCTTTGCTTGGGCACGTGAAGAGAATGCGAGGCGGTGGTCCCAGCGCTTGTGCTTAGACCTGTTTGGGCCAATGCCACTCACATCCGACATTGGGGCCGAGGCACTTGGCGTGGTCTATCTCAACGGAGGGTTGTTAACGGGCAATGTTCATCCCCCTGGGATACCTCACGGCAGCTTGCATGGAGAGCACGACCTCGAGATGCGGCTGCAAGTGTTTTTGCAGGCGCATGGGCTGGCGCCATTGCTGAGACTATTGGTGGCCTTTCGTTGGCATCTGCATACGCAGATGATTGTCCATCAAGGGCACATCACACAGGACGCGTTTTTCTCTGGACGTGAACACCTGCCAACGTTCTGTCATTGGTGCTACCCCGATGCGCTGTGCGGACTCGCCCACGGGCAGTGTCTTGCCGGTGAGGTTATCGGACCAGCGCTTGCCAGGGAGGAGAATCTATTGGCGGTCGGCCTCCAGCCGTAGCCGGGCGCGTCGCTCGAAGATGGGGTAGAACAGGCAAGCGGTGACGAAGGCGTAGGCCAAGGCCTCGATGCGCCGGGGGGTATGCAGGTAGAGACCATCAATGAAGACAGGGTCCTTGAGAAAGGCGAACCGCTGCTGGACCACCAACTGCACGATACTCCTCCAACAGCGGGCGAGGCGGAAAGGCGTCACGGTCCTGAAGGTTGGTGATGAGGACAAAGAGGCCGAGCATTCCTGTGCCAAGCGCGCGGGATCTGGCGTGCCGATCTGCCCGTCGACGACGAACTTCGTCTCGTGGCGCGCCGGTGCATGGCGGAGGGACGGCTAGGCTGTCCGCCCGCCGGGCGCTGGCCCCGTCTGCCGTAGTTCGGCCGGCGTCAACGCCTTGCACAACTGCTCAACATGATGCCTGGCGGCTGGCTCGCCGTCGACGCCTGGTCCGAGCGGGACGGTCGGGGCGCCCTGCCCCTCCGCCGGGTGCCAGGACCCGCCGCAGCGCCGCCGAATGGCCCGTCCTCTCCGCCACACCGGCCCCCAAGGAGGCGGCAGCGCCCATGCCCACGCGCCCGCACGTGCTCTGGATCACCTTGGAGGACACCAGCCCGCGCCTCGGCTGCTACGGCGACCCCGTCGCGCGCACGCCTCACATCGACGGCCTGGCCGCCGCGGGCCGGCGTTACCCGCTCGCCTTCTCGACCGCGGCGGTGTGCTCGCCCAGCCGCTGCGCGGTCATCACCGGGATGTACGCGACGGCGATCGGCGCGCACCATCACCGGACCTCCACCACCCGCGCGGACGTCCCGGACCTCCCGACCCCCTATGCCGCCGTCCCGCCGCCCTACGTGAAGACCATCCCCGAGTACCTGCGCATGGCCGGGTACTACTGCACGAACAACGCCAAGACCGACTACCAGTTCCCGCCGCCCTTTACCGCCTGGGACGCATGCGGGCGTGGGGCGCACTGGCGCCAGCGCGCGCCCGGCCAGCCGTTCTTCGCCGTGTTCAACATCGACATGACGCACGAAAGCGGCATGTGGGAGGGTGACCGGCCCGTCGTCACCGATCCCGCCAGCGTGACCCTGCCCCCGTACCTGCCCGATACGCCTCGGACGCGGCGGGCGCTGGCCCGCCACTACGACAACCTGGCCGCGGCCGACGGCCGCGTGGGCGAGATCCTTGCCCAGCTGGAGGAAGACGGCCTCGCCCGGGACACGGTGGTACTCCTCTGGAGTGACCACGGGGAGGGGTTGCCGCGCGGCAAGAGCTGGCTGTACGACTCCGGCATCCGTGTGCCGCTGATCGTGCGCTGGCCCGGGGTCCTGCAGCCCGGTGAGGTGGGCCACGATCTGGTGAGCATGATCGACCTGGGGCCGACGGTCCTGTCCCTGGCGGGGATACCGCTGCCGTGCCACCTGCAGGGCCAGCCGTTTCTCGGCCCCGCGGCACGAGCGCGGGAGTACGTCTTCGCCGCGCGCGACCGGCATGACGAGATGTACGACATGGTGCGCGCTGCCCGCGACCGGCGCTACAAGTACCTGCGCAACGCGCACCCCGAACTCCCCTACATGCTGTGGAACGCGTACCGCCACCGCCATCCCGTACTGCAGGAGATGTGGCGGCTCCACGCCGCGGACCGGCTGGACGGGGCGGCCCGCGCGCTCTTCGCGCCGCGCCGCGCGCCGGAGGAACTCTACGACACCGTCACGGACCCCCACGAACTGCACAACCTCGCCGGAGATCCGGCGCACCGCCCCACGCTGCAGCGGATGCGTGACGCCCTCGCCCAGTGGCGGGAGGCATACGGGGACATGGGCGAGATCCCCGAGGCCCAGATGGCGGCCCGGATGTGGCCTGGCGGCGTGCAGCCCCGGACGGCCGCGCCGGTGTTTGTTTCCGTGGCGGAGGGGCATCCCGGCCTGGAGCCGGCAGCGGACGGCGGCGCCCTGCGCGCGCCCGCGCTCCTGCTGCTCTACAGCGCAACGCAGGGAGCCACCATCGCCTACACCTGCGACCCTGGTGCCGAGGCCCGCTGGCACCTCTACACCGAACCGCTGCGGCTACCGCCGGGTATCACCGCCATACGGGCGCGGGCAGCGCGGATCGGATACGCGGATAGCGAGGAGCGCGCGGTCGTCTTCACGGTGCGGGGATGATGCGCCGGAACGGGTGCAGATTTCGGTCATGTCGGCCACTGATTTCGGAGCATGCCGGAGTTCCGGGGCAAAGGGCCGCGGTCCGGGCACCTCCTACGACTCGGCAGCCTTCAGCCCCTATGGCTCGCCGGGCCCCTTGGCGCAGGCATCATGGGATCGCGGACGCCGTGAGTCCCACTCACGCGGAACCCCGGGCAACTCGCTCTACGGGCAGGAGACGGCCCGCGCCACCGCTTGGCCGCACGCACGGCCTTCAGGGTGGGGCCACCTGCAGCACGCGCCAGGCGGGCCCGGAGGCCACCACCCCCGCCCGCCATCCCGCGCCCAGGTCCGCGGCGGACACCGTGGCGAACCGCACGAAGAAGCCTCCATACCCCCCGACATCCACCGGGCCCGCGGCGGTGTCCACGACGACATAGACCCCACCGCCCGTGTGCGCGCGCAGCCAGCGGCCGGTCCAGCGCCGGAGCGCCGCCGGCGTCGTATACGGGTCGTACGGGTACGTGGACACCTGCTGGACCGGCAGGCTGAGCGCCAGGTTGATGGTGAAGGGCGCGTTGGTGACCAGCAGGTCCCGGGCGTCGAGGTGTCCGTGCAGCCAGGCGAAGAGGGAGCAGTCCCCGGTGGGCCCGGGCACGCATAGCGGGGCGTCCAGCGACGAGGCGACCTGCGGGCTGCGCCAGGCGAGCCGGGCCATCTGGGCTCCGTGGAGCAGCAGCACGGCCGCGAGCGGCACCGCGGCCAGTTCGCGTGCAGCCGCGGGCAGGACGGATACCAACAGCAACACGGCCAGGAGCGCCGTCCAGACGCCGGGGGCGATCAGGCGCAGGTCGATCGGGTCGAAGAAGTAGCGGGCGCGCACGGCGGCAAGGAAGACGGCATACCCCGCCGCGCAGAAGACGAGCAGGCCCGCCACGGCCACGGCGGGCGGAGACGCGCCGTGGGGGGCCTTGGAGGGAGCACGCTGCCGGCCCAGCGCCGGGGCCGCCGCCGAACGGGCCCCCCCCTGACGCACGCGCCGCGCCGCGACGGCAGCCAGCCAGCGCCGCGGCGCGGCCGCCAACAGCAGCCCCAGTGCCACGCAGGCCGCCGTCGCCAGCAGCAGGTGGTCTTCCACGGCGCGGCCGGCGGGCGCGGCGGGCAGGCCGGGATGCACCCAATCGCGCAGCGCGGCGCGGACCGCCCGGCGCGTCATGGTCCACGCCCCCGCCCACCCGGCGCCCACGCGCAGGTACGCCGTACCGAGGTGTCCCGTGGCGGCCAGGTCCGCCAAGGTCCACGGCAACGCGGACACGGCGACCCCACCCGCAGCGGCCGCCAGGGCGCGGGCCCCGCGCGTCACCGGCGGATCGCCAGCCGCGGGCGCCAGCAGCCCGAGCGCCGCGGCGAACCCCCCCACGCCGACGATGAACGGAGCCGCCGCGTAGCGCTGCAAGTAAGCGAGCCCGCCGACGAAGCCGCACCAGAAGAGCAGGCGCAGGGGGTGGGGCACAGGGTGAAACGGGGCAGCGGCGGCACCGCGCGGCCCCCCGCGCCGGGCGCCCGCCCCTCCCCGGTCCCCGTCAAGGCCCACACCCACGCCCGCGGGCGCCAACGTGGCGCGGGCCGCCCGCGCGCAGAGCCAGAAGAGGATGGAGAGCAGCGCGTCGAAGCCGGGTTCCGACCAGCCCCAGCCGGCCACATAGAGCAGGTCATAGAAGGAGGCGAGCAACACAAGGGCGGCCAGCGGCAGCGCCCCCGTGGCGCGGTGGAGCGCGGCCGCGCCGAAACCGCAGGCCAGGGCGGCGCCTAGCCCGCTCAGCACGAACTCGGCCCAGGGGTAGGACAGGCCAAAGGCGTGCGCCAAGGCGATGGTCATGGGGTAAAGGGGCGGCCAGTTGCCCTGCAGCCCGCCCGGCACGCTGCCGCGCCAGTAGATCGTGCTACTGAAGGGCTGTCCGGTGGCGAACCCGCGTGCAAGGGCGGCGTAGGACATGCTGTCTGGGGAGAGGCGGAAGCCCTGCCAGGCGACGAAGGCCAGCCAAAAGGCCGCCCCCAGGACCGCCGCGGCGAGGCCGAGGACAGCCTCGCGGCGCGCCGCCACCCCACCCGGCGCAGTAGCGGCAGGGTGATTCAGGCCTCTGGGGGTAGCGTCCGGATCCAGGCGCATGGCACCGCACCGTCCCGCTCCGCCTCAGGCGACCTCGCGGCCGAGACCGGGGGCCCCTCGCCGACACGCCCCGGGCGCGCCCCGGGCGGAACCTGCCGCGACCGCGCAGAGTGCCGTCACGGAGCCGCTCGCTGCCGCGGCTCAAAGACCCGCCACGCCAGCGAGCGGCCAGCTGGCGCGAGCAGGGCAGCCACCCGCTGCAGGAACGCCCCTGCGCCGCGCCACCCCGCGTCACCATCCGGGCAACGGCCAAGCCGCCCTTCCCGGGTGCGCCGCCCGCGCCTCCATCCTGTCCCGACGACCCATGCGGCCGCGAGGGGGCCGCGACGCGCCGGACGCGGGGGTCCCCCACCCCGCGGCTCGGTCCGGGGCGTTCTGGGGCACGTCGCTTTGGCTCTTGCCGGGCCGGGCTCGCTCGGGCCCGGGTCAGCTTTGGCACACCCTCCTTTGCTATCCGCGCCCACGTGAAGCACCGGCCCCTTACGCGCCAAGCGCCAGCGCCCCTTCCCGAGCGACCCGCTCTGTCCCCTTCCAGGGGCAGGACGCTAGCGGTCAGCAGGCCGGGCCACGAGCGCGCGCGGCCGCGCCGCCGCCAGCCCGCCGGACGCCTCGACGCCCACCTACCCGTCTTCCAAGGGCACCATGACCCGCTGACGGCCACGGAAGGTGGCGATCTCGCCATAGCCGACCGCGCGGAGCAGAGCGACCGCCCGTTGCCATTGGAAGCCCACCTGCTCCGGGCGGTGGGCGTCGGATCCGAAGGTCACGGGCACCCCGGCCCGCTGGCACAGCGTCAGCAGTTCCGGTCCCGGATAGCAGTCGGCGACGGGTTTGCGCCAGCCCGAGACGTTGAGCTCGATCGCCACACCTCCCTCGGCCAGGGCGGCGACGGTCTCCTCCAGCAGCGGGGTGCGCCAGCGCGCGGGCAGCCAGCCGTTGGTCTTGATGCAGTCGAGGTGACCGATGATGTCGTACGCCCCGCTCCGCGCCGCGCCGATGGTGCAACGCAGGTACTCGGCATAGACCTCGTCGACGGTGCGGCCAGCGGGCAGGTGCCGGGAAAAGATGCTCCAGTCGCCGAACAGCCAGTGCACTGAGCCGATGGCGTAGTCCAGAGGGTAGCCGGCCCAAAGGCCCCGATAGTGCGCATCCCACCCCGCGATGTAGTCCGACTCCACGCCGAGCCGCACGGTGATCCGGCCAGCGTAGGTGCCGCGGACCTCCTCCATGGCGCGCATGTAGCGCGGGAGCTCGTGCTGCGACATGGCGGTCTGGGGACGCGCTTGCGGATCGTCGCCCAGATGGTAGATCGGGCTGTGGTCGGAGAGACCGATCTCATCGAAGCCGACGGCGATCGCCGCTTCGGCGTAGTCAGCCATCTCCCCTTCGGCGTGCCCGCACCGATAGTGGTGGGTGTGGTAATCCACCCGCATCGCCGCCCCCCACCCTCCCGTCAGCCGTCCAGGGACACCGCCGCTAGGGACAGGTACCCACCCGGGTTGTCGGTTTGGACACGGGGGCAGAGGGTCCTGCCGCCCCTCCCAGGGTGAAGACCGCAAGCCGTCGGGCGCCGTCCGCATACGCCCCCAAGCGCCCGGTCAGAATGGCCGCAGGGCGCCGGCGCGCTCGCGCTGGAAGGCCTGGACGTACAGGTCGAGTTTGTGCCGGGCGACCAGCAACTGGTCGAGCACCGTGGAGAGCTTGGTGTCAGGCTCGCCCGGGTTGGCCAGCGCCTGGGCCTCTTCCACATCCGCGATCAGGCCGCGCAGCGTGTCCTGGGCGCGCTCCAAGCGCACCAAGGCCAGCCGCGCACCATGCGCCTCGTCGCGCGGGTCCCTTGACGGCGCATTGGGGCGTGTGGACCGCACGGACCTCAACCCCCCTGGGTGCTCGTGGACCTGCCGCACGCGCTGCCGCACCTTCGCCGGGTTTGGGGGACCCGCCTGCGCCGGCCGACCCGCCGCAAGCGTCGTGACCGGCAAACGCCGGAAGGGCCACGCCGTCTCCGCCTCGGCGGCGCCACCTGCCCGCACCAGCACCGGCGGCCAAGCGAAGCGTACGCCCCGTGGTCCGCCGGGGCCCTTGCAAGGGCCCCGGCGGACCGCCCGGCAAACCGCCCACGCGAGCGACCCACGTGGCCCATGGGCATCCGCGGCGCCGCTTCAGCGTACCGCCGCCGCCGGGCGGGGACGGGCAGCCGTGCCTGCTTCTCGCCGCGACAACGTGCCCGCACAGCCCTGCCTCAAGCCACACGGGCGGCCTCCCCGCCGCTGCGGTCAGCCGCCGCCGCCCCGGGTCGGCACGGCCCGCGCGCAGATAGCGGTTCGCCAGGGCCACCGTCGCCCCCGGGTTGGGGCGGTCGCGTAGCTCGCCCCACGTTGACCGCGAGCACCCGGCCAACGCCGCGGCGCCGCGCTTGGGCGATCCCCTCCCCTGCCCCCGCGGGGCCGGCGGGAGGGCCGGGCGCCGCGCGCGGACCATCTGTTCAGGCGTCCCACTCCATGCCGTCGTACGCCACGGCGAAGCCGAGCGGCTCCGCATGCGGCACCATCTCGTCGTACATCCATCCGCCGTTGTGCGAGAAGTGGGTCACCACGAAGCGGCTCGCAGCGTCGGCGGCCCCCATGCCCAAGAGGCGCTCGCGCACCTCGGCGCACGCCTGCAGGCCCATGTGCCCGCGGCGGGTCGCCAGCGGGCCGGCCGTGCAGTCGAGCAGCGCCGCATGCAGCCGCGCGCCCCCCGCCGCCCAGCGCGCAATCGCCGCCCAGGTTTCCTCCGGGAAGTAGCCGGTGTCGTGCCCGTAGAGCAGCCAGCGCCCGCCGCGCCCGAACAGGTGAATGAGGCAGCGCTCCGCCGGGTCGTGGTCGGCGAGCAGCGGCACGAGGGTAGCATCCGCGACGCCCACCTCCGTGAAGGGCTCCAGCAGATGGAACTCCAAGCCGGGGTGCTCCGCGTCGCCGTGCGGACCCCGGATCCGGGCGAGGACACGATCGTTGCCGTAGATGTGGAGCGGGCCGGACACCCCGTGGGCGAAGGGCGGTTGCCGCATCGCCAGGTCCGAGGGCTGCAGGTGGTCGGCATGCGAGTGCGTCATGATCAGATGCACCACCGCCGACAGGTCGTTGCCCTGCAGCATATGATGGTAGACGTCGGGCCCGAAGTCGAACTGGTAGACCCCGTCGACGTTGGCCGCCGCACGTGTACGGACGTTGCGGCCACCGGCCGCCCGCGCGCGGGCGCAGTGCGGGCAGCGGCAGAACAGGGCGGGCCAGCCCTCGGCCGCGGCGGTTCCCAACAGGCGGATGCGCATGATCAGCCCTCCCGGCGGGTGGGTCAGCAGGGCTGCCCATACCGTCCGCGACGGTGCATTTCCTGTCTCCATCTCACGAAGCGCGACGCAAGGGGAAGGCCGCGGCAGCGTGCAACCGGGGATGCGGGGGCTGGGATCCGGACCCGCGCGCCGAGCGCGGCTTCGGCCCCTCCCGCGCGCATAACCGCCCCCCCCCCCCGGGGCCGGTGGTATACGCCCTCGGGGCCAACCGCATCCCCGTGGTCGCGCGCCGGCCGGCCCCAACGCGCCCTCGGCAGGACGGAGCGTCCGCACTGCGAACGCTGCGTCCAAGGGGGCGTGCCCGCCATGTGGAGCCAACTCGCAGACGACCTCTTCCTGTGGCGCGACTGTTGCAACGTCTACGCGATCCGCCGCAGCGACGAGGCCGTGCTGGTCGACTCCGGTACCGGCGCGGTCGCCGACCACCTCGAGGCGATCGGGGTCCGCCGTGTAGCCCATGTGCTGCACACCCACCACCACCGCGACCAGTGCCAGGGCAGCTTGCGCCTGCACGCCGCGGGCACCGCGCTCTGGGCGCCCGCAAACTTCGCCGACGTCCTGGAGCACCCGCACGCCTACAAAACCCAGTGCCTGTGGTACGAGCCCATCCCGGTCGACCGCGTGCTGCCGCTCAGCGAGACCGTGTTCTGGCGCGGCATCGCCCTCACACCGTACGCGCAACCGGGACACACCCGCTACGCGGCGTGCATCGCGTTCAGCGTAGACGGCAAGCGGTGCCTGGCCATCGGCGACCAGTTTGTACACAACTACGTCTACGCCAACCAGTTCGCCCTCGGGGACTACCCGGCGACCGTCGAACTGTGGCGCCGTCTCGCCCCGGACCGCATCCTGCCCGGCCACGGGCCGGCCGAGGACGGGCCGGCGGCTATCGCGCGCTTCGCGGCCCACGCGCAGGAGACCGACGACCTGCACGCGCGTCTGCTGCCGCTGCACGAGGTGGACCTCGGCGCTGGCGGGCAGGCGGCGGAGCTTTACCCGTACCACGCCTTCCCGGCGCCAGGGGGCACCGTTCATCTCCGCGTCACCGCACGCAACCCCCTGCCCCGGGACGCGGAGACACGCGTCCGCCTGGCCCTACCGAACGGGTGGCGGGCCGAACCGGGGGAGGCGGCCATCGCCGTGGCGGCACGCGGGACGGGGACCGTGACGTTCCGCCTCACCGTGGGTGGGAAGGCGGCACGGCGCGCGCGGTACGCGGTCGAGTTGACCGTGGACGGGCGGCCGTTCGGGCAGGTGGAGGAGGGCTTCGTCACGGTGCAGGAGTGATGGGCGGCCGGGGCCGGGCGTTCGGGGGAAGCGGCTGCTGGGCGCCGCCGGCAGGGTCCTTGTGGAGGACGGCTCTTGCGGGCAGGCGGCTGGCGGCGATGGGGCCAGCAGCCGCAGCGCATCGGCGGCATCCGGCCCGGGCGCACCGACCATGGAGGGGTGGCGCCGCCGGAACGCGCCTGCGCTGACGTTGGAAGCAAGGGACGGGCCCGTAGCCGGCGGCGCGGCCGGGGCCCGTGGACGCGATCGACGGGGAGTCGAAGGACGCCACGGCGGCCACCCCGCCGTGGCGTCCGCCTTCCGCCGGAAAGAGCCTCCACCGCCCGTCCGTTCCTGCGCGCCGCGGGCCGCGCTACCCTGGGGCCGGCGCGAGCCGGGCCGCCTTCCGCCAAGCCGTCGCTGGGCGCTGGGATCCTCCGCCCGGCGGTGCGGCGGGGCGGCCGCCAAGGGCGGCGGGGCAAAGTCGGGACCGAGGCGCACACGCCGTGGGGAGGAGGCAGCCCACCCCCTGGGCGTTGGGGCATCCGGCAACGGCCCGGCCTTTGCAACGACCCCCTGGACGGGCGATGCCTCAGAGGCGGGCTGCGGTCGGGTTCCACAACCTGTCGGCCGGGATAGGCGCCGAAGCCACCTCCCCGGGGCGGCGCCCGTCAACCCGGGGCTTTGGCCGCGACCACCTCGGCCCAACGGGTGCGCCCGAGTGGTCACCGTCGGGCG
>JAJZZC010000115.1 GCA_021797775.1 Bacillota bacterium | reverse complement strand
CGTACCACCTGCAGCACGTCATCGTCGCGATTGGTACCACGTCTAGTGGTTCGATCCACCTGCGGACCTCCGGCGTGCACAACGGGTGAGACGCGCCAGAAACCAAATGCGTCGAACTCTGTGTCCTGTTCACTTTAGATGACGCACTTCGTCCTCCATGGGATGTGGCCGTGAAGGACGCCAAGGGTGGGTCTGGGCGGAGCCGCACCGTTGCCGCCGAGAGGCGAGCACGTGAGGCTGCACAAGCCTGTGGGCGTCTCATGGAGTCGCCGCACCGCCTACCCACGGGGCCGCAGAGGCTCGGTAGCAAGGGCACATCCGCCCGCCGCGCGATGGGGGGAGCGTACCATGACCGCTTGACACGGCCTGTTGGCGGCGCGGGCTTCGGGGCTGAACGAGAAGCTCCGCCGCTTGCAGCGCCTGTTCCGGTTGGCCGCCGCGGGCGAGGTCGACGTGGTGCTGGTCGCGTTCAAGGACCGTCTGGCCCGATGCGGCTTTGCCCCTTCCAGGCCCACGGGGTCCGGGTCGAGGTCCTGGATGGCCCGTGGAAGGCACTGGGCCGATAGCGGACAGAACCTCCGTCTGGGAAACAGTCGCCAGCGTAGCCACGACAGGGCAGCGGTGCGCCGTGTGCGGGGGAACTGCGGGCGCAGCGCAACGGGAGGGCGCCGGCGATAACGCCCGGCCCTACCCTCCCATCTCCCACTACCCGGCCGCGCCGATCCACACGTTGCTCATGGGTTGCCACCCGGTCAGGCTGTTGAAGGTCGCCGTCAATGGCACGCCCCCGTAGTGGTTGCCCGCGAACACCCCGACCCAGGCGCCAGCGAACTCCACGACCGAGGGCTCACCGGCCTGGGTCCTGGTCTGCCCGTCCAGCGATGTGTAGGGCGTCCACTGGTCGGCCTCCCGCGTCATGCGGAACCGCACCGGCCTCCCACCCTGACGTGTGGCTACGGCGCCGGCGTCTCCCGCCTGCCGCCTCGATAGAGATGCGCGCGGTAGGGGTCGCGCTGCGCGCTGGCTCCGCACGGACACGCGACGGCCAGGCGCGCCATACCGGGCTCTGCACCGGCGCCGCGCAGAGGCCCCGGGGGATGCCGCGCGCGCAAGGGGGCCGAGGCGGCGCCTCCGCGCAGCGACGGCGGCCCATTCGTCCGCCGCCCGCACCGGGGTCGGCTCCGCACGGGCCCTCCGGTTCCTGCTCCCTCGGGGGGCTTACGCCTTATCCCTCCACAGGCAGCTACACCGCCTGCCCGGCGCCGGCAGCGGCCGTCAGGCCGCCGTCGCTCGCTTCAGGATCACCTTTGCGGCATTGAACCTGAATCTCGCAGTGTCAGGCGGACGCCGCTGGCGCAGAAGAACCCCGCGACGCGAGCGGGTGAGGATCACCCTCAACCAGAAGGGCGGCGAGGTGCCAGGCGGCGCGCTCCCCTGAGGTGGGCAAGTGCTCCGAGGGGCCGCTGAGCAGCCAGACATCGTGGAGCGGCACCACGCTCCCGACGAACAAGCCGCGCCGTCCGCGAACACCTCGACCGCGTGCGCCCGTCCGGCAGCGAGTGCGTCAGCAGGAAGGAGTCGAACACCATCTGCCGCCATCCATCGCGGAGGTCTTCTCGCGACGTGCCTCGCGCCCTCGACCACACAGTCTGGAACGCGGCCCGCAAGCGTGGGTCCCGCGCCCAAAGGCCACGAGGCGTTGTTTGAGCTCGCCCGCCCGGAGCAGTTCGCTGTCTCACGGCGCCGCCAGCGACAATCACCCCTGAGACAGGAGATTTGCCCTCCCGCCGCAACACCCCTGCCTCGGTGCCGCCGCCGAGGGCAGGGCGCCCTGATTCCGGCGGAGAACCATCGGCCGCAGGGGCGCCCGGTCGCCCCCCTCGGCGCGGCACCCGTTGGCCCCCACCGGGGGGCTCGGGCGACGGCGGTCCGCCCCGCCCCCGTAGACGCACGTCCGCCAGGGTTGGTCCAAGCCCGCAATGGCCTGTCTCACTGCCCCGTGCACGCCCGCCACGGGCGCGGGCGGCGCCAACACCACCACACCCCGGTGACGCACGTCCCGCACACCGGCCAGCCGGGCGCGGGGCGGATGGCACCCTCTGCCTCCCCCGGCGCACGGGCGGGCCGGGCCTGTGCGCGCCCTGCAGGCACCCCACGCCCAGCCCGCCTCGGCCGCCTCGGCCGCCTCGGGCCTCAGTCCACCGGGACGCCGGCGCGCTGCATGGCGGCCACGATGCCGTCGTGGCAGGCGGAGGCCGCCTCCGCCGTCGTCATGTCCTTCAACCGCGGGCCAAGCACCTCGGGCGCGACGGCGCCGTCGTACCCCGTCGCGGCGACGGCGCGGAACCAACCGGCCAGGTCGATCACGCCCTCGCCCGGGATGAGACGGTCCGCGTCCAGGACCGCCGCGGGCGGGACCGGCTTGGCGTCGTTGATGTGCAGATACAGGATCCGGGAGCGCGGGGTCCGGGCGATCTCCGGCAGCGGCGTCTCGGCCGCGTGGCTGTGGTAGCAGTCGAGCAGGAAGCCGATGTTCACCCGCCCGGTCTCCTCAAACAGCTCCAGGCAATCGGCATAGGTGCCGATGAAGGGATGGGGCAGGTCGGGCCAGAGCGTGCGCACGCCGATGAACTCCACGGCGAAGGCGAGGCCGGCCGGCGCCAGCGCATCCGCCACCTGCGTGAAGCGGCGGCGGATCAGCGCCCGGGCCTCCGCGGTGGGGATCGCGCTGCGGTTGGGCATCCAGGTGCCCGTGACCTTGGCACCGATCGCGGCCGCGGCCCGGGCCCGGTCCTCCATGCCGACCAACGATCGTTCCCATTCAGCGTCGGGCGCAAAGGGGGCGGCCGTGACGACGCCGCCCACCATCGCCGGCCGCACGCCGGCCTCGGCCCAGAGCTCCTCCGGCGTCAGGCCTGGATGGGCGGCGAGGTGCGCCTCCACCTCGCGGGTGCCGACCTCGATCGCGGAGTACCCGTACTGCCGGGTGAGTCGCAGGCGTTCCGCGAAGGACGGGCGGTCTGGACCGCGGACGAGGGTCCCGTGAAAGCACAAACGCACGGTGCATCCCCCATAGCGTAGCGTGGTGGCGTCCCGGGAATCGAGCGGGCGCAAGCCACTCGGCGCATCCCTTCGGTGGCAGGGGGAAGGCCCCTGCAGGCGGGGGGAGGCTGGCAGGGTGGCGTCATTCGGCCAGGGGACTTGGGGGTACGAACGATCGCGCACACAGCCATGCGGTCGTGGCTCGGGGCACCCCCGTGCCCGCACCGGTGCCCACCACCGCAACGGTGACACGATGTCTGCCGGCCGGGCCCACGGCGGCGGTGTACGGAGGGGCTGTGCCGAGCCGCCGTCCGCCCCTGGTTGTCGCTGTATGCTGCCCGCCCTTGTCGCTGAGGCCGTTTGCCCAGAACGACGCGACCCTGGGGGCGGGCGTGACGGGGAGTGGGCCGACGCGCCCACGACGGTTCACGACGGAAGAGCGCGGTCCAGCGGGGGCCCGAAGCCGGCTGGGCGCGACCCCGCTACGTGGGCACCGCCCCCGAGGCGGATCGGATGCGAGCTGCCCCAGGGCGCGGGCCCGGGCGTTCGGGTGTCGGGCGGGCTCTCACGGACGACACCCCGGGGCAGTGACACGCAAAGGCTCGATGGCCGCCGCGCTAGCCCTCGCGATGGCCCATCAGATGGACGACGGATATGTTGAGCATGAGGTCCTCAGCGGCTTGCGCCTCCCAGACGTCGCGCAAGCGCGCCTCGAAGGCTTCCTCGACGGCACGGGTAGCCTCTCGCGGGAGCCGCCGCAGCATGAGGGGGACCAAGCGCGTTTGGCGCCAGACGGCGACCGCGCCCTCGGCGGAACCGTAATCGACGCGTTCTGTCGACTGGACCGCACGGTCGACCACCAGGCCCACAGCCTGAAATGCCTCCTCCAAGGCGGGCCGCGGGGTGAAGAGGGCGAACGATTGGCCGTGCAGTTCCAAAGCGCGATACACCGGGGCAAGGATCTCCTGCCACGCTGGCGGCCACTCGATATCGGCACCGGCGCTCACCGCGACCCGTCCCCCGACCCGCACCACGCGCGCCATGGCACGGATCGCTTCGGACGGCTCGGTGAAGTGCAGGAAGGTGGATCCCAGGCACAGGTCCGCCGTACCCGGGGCCACGGGCAACGCCTCGACCGGGGCGCACACGAAACGCACCCAATCGAACCCAAGTTCTTCGGCACGGTTGCGTGCCACCTGGAGCTGCGCGGGGGAGGGATCGGTCACCAGCAATTGGCCCTCCCGCCCCACCCGCGCCGCCAAGCCGCCGTCCAACGTGATACGACCGGAACCGGCCCCGACCTCCACGACGGCCGATCCCGGCTCTGGGTCGACGAACGCCACGAACTCGCGGGCCTGTTCGACCGAGCGCGCGTAGGCCTGCCGGAAGTGACGGTCAAACCCGGTGGTGAACTTGGAGGAAAAGGCCCCCGGAGCCGTCGCCGTCCGTTCCCCGCCCGGTTGCTGCAAGGCCGCTGCCCCCTCTCTCGTCAACACCACGCGCCCACCGCCGCGGGCCCGCAGGAGCACCCCTCTCTGTTGATAGAGGGCGTCCTTGGCCTCCTGCAGGGCCCCCTCCAAGCTACCAGGGCCGAAGGCCGCCGCACCGGAATGGAGGCGCGGTGCCGCCAGCACTCCGGCAGCGCTGGCGGCCTGCTCCATACGCACGCGCACGCGGCTGGCCACCTCGTTCGCGGATCCCGCGTCCACACCGCCGAGGATCAGCACCAGCTCGTCATCGCCGCAACGGGCCGCGAGCGCATGAGGCGGCGCCTCCGCCGCAACGGCACGCCCCGCCACGGCCAGGATCGTGTCCCCCGCGTGCAGCCCATACAGGGCGTTGACCTCCCGCAGCGCGTCCAGGTCAAACAGCACCAGCGCGCCGCTGCGCGCATCCCAGTACCGGTATTCGGGCGTGCGGGGGTGAAAGTTAAGCAGTCCGGTCGCGGGGTCGCGCAGTCCCGACGGCGCCACCCGAGGTTCGGCCCGCGCGCCCTGCTCGCTGAAGGTGAGCACCGCGTACCGGCCGTCGTCGCGCGTTTCCCACATACCCGTGACGTCCACCCGGTGCGGTCGCCCGTCGCATCCGGTCACCGTGACGGGCACGGGCGCCCCCATGGCGAGCGCCGGGCGGACCACGGCGCGGACCCATTCCTCCAACGAGGCTTCGCCCGGCAGCCGGACATGCAAGACCTCACCGACCGCGCGGCCGGCCACCTCCGCCAGGGTGAAGCCCCAGAACGCTTCGGCGCGCGCGTTCACAAACACGACTGCGCCCTGTTCGTCGGTGACCACGGCCGGCCGCGACAGCCCGTCCAGGAGCGGCCACGACGCGGGGGCTCCCGGATCCATGCGCTCATCCCTCCTCGCGCCCGGCCGGTGGCGACGGACCGGACGGCGTAAGCGTTCAGCCCGGGGGTGGAAGCGCTCAGAACGCGTGAAGGCTTGCGCCCCAAGGGGCTTCCCCGGCGACCGGTCGTCAGACGGGAGGGCATCGATCCCGCGACCGGATCGTCTGGGTTCATCCGCTAAGAGAGAGTTCCCGCCAGTAGTATGCCAATCTCCTTCGCACCACCACCTGTAGGGCCATAGGCGGGTGCTACCCCCCCTGAACGCATACCGGACGGCGGCTGCGCCGCAGCCACCACCACCGCGGGCTGGGGGCTCCCCGCCCACCCCGTCCGCGGCACCCGGCTCGGCCTACCTGCACGGGCGATCGCGCCCGGGATGGCGGAACACCCACGGGTCCGTCCGCGTGCGCGGCTACATTGGCCAGGTGGTCCACGTTTCCTCTACGGCCGTCGAAACCTGCACGGTGGCGTCATTCCAGCGGGGGGCCTTCGCCCAGACGGCGCCACGAGCGGGGGTGACTTCGGAGCGGTACGCCGGTCCGCTCGCGCCTGCCACCGCTTGCTGCGCACGGGTTCGGCGCCTGGATGCGGCCGCGCCGCCCGTGGGGTCACGGGGGCCACTGGCGGCCGTACGCGCCGAATTCGGCCGGTGGCGCAAGCGACTCGCCCAGAACGACGCGACCCTGTCGAAACCTGCACGGTGGAGTCGTTCCCCTGTTGGCGGGCGGGGGATATCGAGTAACCGGCCCCCTCGGAAACAGCCCCGTTGGGCCGCGTCCCGGCATGACCGCCCTTCCCAGGGGGGCGCAGAACGCCGCCAGAGGGTGCCGCCCACGCGGCCTGGCGCGGCACCCTCTGGCGGCGGCCGACCGATGCATCCCGCGATCGTCGAGCGCAAGGCCGGAGCCTTGCCTGCGACGCCTGTTCCGCGCCCGTCCCCGCCCTGTCCTCCGGGAACACGGGCCCCTGACGCCCGTCGCGGTAGTTCCGGGATCAGGCACGCCCGCTGGCGTCACCATCCTGGGGCGGACCGGGGGCCGAGTGTGTCACCGCGTAGCCGCGGCCTCGGGAGGGGCCTGCCCGGCACCGCGCCACACCTGGCCCAGCGCGCCGGCCGCCCCGAGCACCGAGGCGAGGTCCGTGGGCAGCAGGATGGTCTTATCGGTGCGCCCCACGGTCTGGCGCAGGGTCTCCAGCGCCTGGACCGCCAGCAGTTGGTCGGCGGAGAAGCCGACGGCGGCGATCTGTTGCAGGCCCTCGGTCTGCCCCTGCCGCAGCGTCGCCACGGCCTCGCTCTCGCCCTGCGCCTCCAGGACGCGCGCCTGCTTGGCGGCCTCGGCCGCCAGGATCACGGCCTGCCGTTCGCCCTCCGCGCGCAGGATGGCCGCCTGCTTCTCGCCTTCGGCCTGCGTAATCAGGGCGCGCTTGGTGCGCTCGGCGATCATCTGCTTCTCCATGGCGCCGCGCACGTCCGCGGGGGGATCGATCGAGCGCAGCTCAATGCGGTTCACCTTCACCCCCCACTTGTCCGTGGCCTCATCCAGGTGCTGCTGCAGCAACGCGTTGATCCGCTCGCGCGAGGTGAGGGTCTCGTCCAGCATCATGTCGCCGACCACGTTGCGCAGCGAGGTCTGCACCAGCCGCTCCACGCCGATCGCGTAGTCGGTGATCTCGTAGATCGCCCGGCGCGGGTCGGTGACCTGCAGGTACACGACGATGTCGATGGACACCGTGGCGTTGTCCTTGGTGATCACCGGCATGGGCTTCAGCTCGCGGGGGCTCTCGCGCAGGTCCACCCGCGCGCGCACCGCGTCGATGAACGGGATGATGAGGTGCAGCCCGCTCTCCAGGGTGGCGTGGTAGCGCCCCAGGCGTTGGAGCAGGATCGACTGGGCCTGGACGACGATGACCGCGGAGCGGGCGAGCACCACGACCACCAGGAGCACCAGCAAGACGAGACCGATCAGCGCCCCGAGTCCCACCTCAACCACCCCTCCCGCCTGCACGGTCCGTGCTGGGCGCACCGGCATCGTGGCCGCACCCATCGCGGCCACTGGGGCCATACCCTTCGCGGACGCGGCACGGCGTCCTGACCGAACCCCGCCGCCCGCCGCACCCGTGCGCCCTGGCCCCCGTGCTGAGAGCCGTGGGCCGGCGGCGCGGCCTGACCGCGACACCCGGCACGTCCCGGCCAGCGAGCCGACCGGCGGCACCCCGCGCGCTCGGTTCGCCGGGCTGGGCCCATGGGCCCGAGCGGCGCGTCCATGGATGGCCTGACCACCGCCTGAGGGAGCGCGGGAACCTCCCGTTGCCTGAACACCCAGCGCCGCTTTTCCCCGGCTTTGCCGGGCTGCGCCAAGTCCGTCACACCCGGCCGGCGTCGCCCAGTCTCGCGCCGCAACGCATCACCGGCGCACCCCACGCCGTGGCCAATCGATGGACGCGCCACGACGACGGTAGCCTGGCGGCACGAGGCCCCGGATCCGGAGGCTGCCGGACCTTTCGCGGCAAGCCTCCTAGTCCCCGGGCGCGCGAGCCGCGCCCAGGTCTTCCGGACACACCTCCAGCGTCACGCCTTCGGCACCGAGTACAGTGAAGGACGCCCCCTCCCCCCACGCCGCGCGCGTCCAGCCATCGGCCAGGTGCGCCCGCCACTCCTCGCCCCCGACGGCCACGCGCCCGTACCCTTGGGGGTCGAACGGCCGGACCAGGCGCGCCGTCCGGCCGGTGAGGGCGGCGACGTTGGTCGGTCCAGCGGCCGCCGCGCCCCGGATGCGGGCAAGCAGCAAGGGACGGAGGAACAGCAGCCCGAGCAGGCTGAGCGCCGCAAAGGCGGGGCCGGTGACGGCGAAAGACCGGGCGGGTACGGCCACGACCGCCGTCAGCACGGCCGCGCCGCCGACGACGGCCAGCACGAAGGTCCCGCTGACGGTCTCCAGGGCCAGTAGGACGACCCCTAGCAACAGCCACAACCAAGGGGCCACAGCCTCACCCCCTTGGAATGGACCCGACAGCATGATACCACCGACTACCGGGTGGGAGGCGGCAGGCCGGGGAGGCAGGCATGGTGTAGCCGTTCACGATCCGTGGGAGTGAACGAATCCTGCACACGCACCCTAACGGCGATTTTCGGGACGGCGCCCCACAATGCCTGTCCCCCTCGGGCGGCGGGGCGTCAAGGGCGCGTAGCGGGCCGCGGGCCCTTGTCCTTGACGCCTTGTCGCCCAAGGATAGGCTCGGTTGGCCGGGGCGCCGTCCCTCGCCCCCGCCTTGAGCGGTTTCCACGCATTTGCCGTGAGCCGCTACACATGGCGGTGGTCCAAGTGAAGTGATGGGTCGGCTCATACGAACGCACGCTTCCCCATGCGCCCCGATGCACGGTGCGCGGCCACCACGCCGGGAGCGGCCCGCCGCCGCTGGCGAACCGCGTGCCGCAACCCCGTACAGCGTGGGTGTCGCGGAGCGGCCTGGGTGTCCCACGGTGGGGGTGGACCGCGCGGACCAGCCGGCGGTCGCGGCGAACGCATCGTCAGCGAGCATGGTGCGCGCCCGAGCTTTGCGCACACGCACGTGCCCTTCACCCCGCGGCGGCATCCCGGTATAGGCGCACCCACACCGGGTATGTCCGGCCCGGCAGGGGCACTCGCCCGGGCCCGCCCCGCTGGCCGGCCCGGCCGCCGAATGCCCGTGCACCTTCCGCCCGGATGGACGCGCCGAAGAGGCCTAGGCACGCCACGCGCGTATCCGCGAGACTCTGGCGGTCAGGAGGAGGCCGACCATCACGTCATCCACACCCTGGGCCATGACGGCCATGCGTTCGCTGCCGCTTGCCGAGCGGGTGCGCTCGTTCGCCGAGGTCGCGCTGGGCTTCGACGAAGCGGAGGTAGAGGCCGAGGCAGAACGGTGCATCCAGTGCAAGCACCCGGTCTGCGTCGACGGCTGCCCGAATCACAACCCCATCCCGACGTTCATCAGCCTGGTGCGGGAGGGCCGGTATGCGGAGGCCGCCGCCGTCGACTACCTGCAGAACGCGCTGCCCTCGTGCACGGGCCGCGTCTGCGCCTGGGAGCAGCAATGCGAGGGCCGCTGTGTGCTCCACGCGCGCGGCGAGGGCGTCCGCATCGGCGCCATCGAGCGATTCATCGCCGATTACGCCCTGCGCCATCCCGACGAGGTGGCCGGCGCCCGCGCCGCCATGCTGGAGACGGCCGCCGCCGTCGGGCGCGCCCCAGGGGCCGATGCCCCGTACGGGGCGGTGGTATCCGCCTATTCGGCCGCCACGCCTGAGGACGCGCCCGAGTGGGACGGCCGGCCGGATCCCTCCCTGATCGGCAGGGAGGTCGCCGTGGTGGGGGCCGGTCCCGCCGGGTTGGCCTGCGCGGACTTCCTCAGCCGCCTCGGCGCCGGGGTGACCGTCTGGGAGGCGCAGCAACAGGCGGGCGGCTTGCTCGCCGACGGCATTCCGGAGTTCGTGCTGCCGAACGCCACGGTGGGCCTGGAGGTAGAGCGGCTGCGGGGACAGGGCGTCCGCTTCCGCTTCGGCGAGGCCCTGGGCCGCGACGTGGAACTGGAAGCACTACAGCACGACCACGACGCGGTCTTCCTGGCGATCGGCGCCTCGCTGGCTCGCAAGATGGGCATTCCCGGCGAGGATTCGCGCGGCGTGGTCACCGCCCAGGAGTTCCTGCACCGCGGCAAACTGGCCCTGCTGCCAGGCCCGGACGCCCAGGCGCCCGACATCGGCGCGCATGTGCTCATCGTCGGCGCCGGCAACACCGCCATGGACGCGGCCCGTACAGCGGTGCGCCTGGGCGCCAGCGACGTGCGCGTCGTCTACCGCCGTACCGAGGCGGAGAGCCCGTCGCGCCGCGTGGAGATCCACCACACCGTCGACGAGGGCGTCCGCTTCGAATACCTCGTGAACCCCGTGGCCTTCCTCGCGGATGGCAGCGGGCGGCTGCGGGCCGTGCGCCTGGAGCGCATGCGCCTCGGTAAACCCGACTCGAGCGGGAGGCCCCGCCCGGAACCCATCCCCGACAGCGCGTACGAGCTGCCCTGCGACACCGCCATCCTCGCCGTTGGCTACGCGGTGGCCGGCACCGATCTGCAACACCCGGAGATGCTCACGCGCGGCGGGGCCATCCGCACCGTGGGCCCGAGCGGCGCCACCGAACGCGGCGGGATCTTCGCCGGCGGCGACGCCGTCCGCGGGCCAGCGACCGTCGTCGAGGCCGTCCACGACGGCCGGGTGGCGGCCCACGCCATCGCCGCCTACCTCGCCCGGCTCCCCCGGACGGCAGCGCTGGCCGCCGACCGCGCCTGAAGCGGCGGGGAATCCGACGGGACGCGGCGACGCCGTGACCGGCGGCCTCGCGGACGACGGCCCGCAGGAGCCGGGGGGCCGCGGCCCCTCAGCCGCCTCCCCCGGGCCCCACACGCGGGGCCCGGCGGCGGGTGATGCGGGGGGCGCGGCTCAAGCGTAACGATCGAGGAGCAGAGCCAAGGCCGCGTCCGCCGCCCGCAGGTCGTCGTCGCTCGGGACATGGGCGTTGATCCCCCGGCTAGGCGCGACGCGCCGACCCGGGGCCATACGCCGCCCCCAGGGACCCCGCGCGACACGCGGTGTACTACGCGGACCACCGTGAGCGGTCCCTCCGGCCATCGGGGGCGCCCCGGGCAGGCACGCGGCCGGACGGCCCCTCTGGCGGCCTCCCGTGCCCCCTGGGCGTTGGGCGCCATGGCGGGGGCGAGCATCGTACCAGGCCGCCCCGCACGCAGCCGCGGGAAGGGGCGCGCGGGGCGGAGACCGGCCCTTTCGCTGGCCTAGGCGCCACGGGCGCTTCGCACGACGGCGGCATGCGCGACGCAACCGACGGGTAGCGGCGCCTCGCCAAAACGGCGCCGCCCGGGCCAAGGCCCCCGGACCGCGTCGTTCTCGGCAGACGGCCTCAGCGACAAGGGCTGGCAGCGATTGGCGACAACCCGGGGTGTACGGCGGCTCCGGGGAGCCCCTCCGTGGACCGCCACCATGGGCACGGCCGGCCGAAATGGTCCACCCGTTGCGGTGATAGGTACCGGGGCGGGCACCGGGGGTGCCCCGGCCTACCACCGCACGGCTGTATGCGCCATCGTTCGTACCCCAAGCCCCCCGCCCGAATGACGCCACCCTGGCCAAGGCCCACTGCGTGGAGGAACGTGTCGTCGGTCAGGGGAATCATCCTGTGCGGGGCGCTCCGCCGAGGGGATGGCCGCGGGCCCGTTGCGGGGCGGCGCGGGTGGGCCGTGGCGGGCGCGCGGGGTGGCCTCGCGGCAGTCGAGCCCGCACGATGTCCCGCATGGAGCGCGGAGGCGGTGGCGCAGGGGATTCCCGTCGCGGGTCCTGTGGCGCGGGCGACAGGCGGGGGGCGGGTGGTGTCGCGGCGCGCCCTTCGCCGCACGTGGTAGGGAGGCGTCCCTTGCGCCGGCGCCGCGGGACGGCGGCCACTCTACGCGGTGGCGGCCCGTCGGGGCGGGGCTGCCGCGGGCCATGGCGGCGCCGGTGGGAAAGGCTGCCCTGCAGGGTGGGCGGAGGCACGTGGGGGCGATGCCACCTCCGTCCCTGCGGGCCGAGCGCGGGGACTGCAGGCACCGGACACTTAGGCGGCGGCGTAGATAAAGATGCGCACTCTGGCTCCGTGACCGGCTGTCGTGGTGCCACGCGCCAAGAGACGGAGGCCGCCGCGATGTGGAACGGCGCGGCCCCCGGGGGGTGGCGGAGCGGTGCGCCTGGTGTCGCGGATCGTGCTGGGGCTGCTCGGTTTGGCCGTCGCGCTGGCCGCGATCCTCTGGATCGCCGTGCCGCCCCTGATCTCCCCGACGGCGGCGCCGCCCGCTGCGGCTTCGCCGCCTTCGGACTGGCTCGCGCAGGCTCTGGTCGCGTCCCCCGCCGGTCAGGTAGAGGTGCGCCTCACGCCAGTGGTGGCGACATCGCTCCTGGCCCAGGAACTCACGCCGGGCAGCGCCGCGGCCCACGGACCGTTTTACAGCGCGGGGGTCACCTTCGGGCCCGGCGCCTTCACCCTGCGGCTCTTCGGCAACCTGCCCGGCCAGCTCCGGGTGCCGGGCTGGTCGGGGGCACCCTTCCAGCTCGACCTCCAGGTACGGCCCAGCCTGCCCGACCCGGGTGTGCTCCAACTCCAACTGGAGAGCGTGCGTCTGGGACGCATCCCGGTCAGTACCGTCATCTCGCCAGCGCGCCTGCTGGGCTGGCTGCTGCGCGCCGCTCCGCTCCGCGGGAGCGGGGTAAGCGTCTACGGCGGCTCCGTGCTCGTCGACCTCGCCACGCTGCCGCCCCTGCACCTGCCACAGACGCCGGAGGTGGCCCTCCGCGTCGAGCCGGTCAGCCTCGGGCTCTCGCCCGCTGACCTGTCGCTCGCCCTTTCGGCCCAGGGCAGTTTCACGGCCACGCCGGAGCAGTTCCTGGCGCTGCTCTCGCAATGGCTCGGGCCGGGCAGCCCCATGCAACTGGGCGCCCCGCTCTTTTCCGGCGGCCATATCACCCTCGCGCTCCCGGCGGCCAGCGGGGCGCTGCAACCGTACGTCATTACACCCAGCGTGCCGCAACCCGGCGTGCTGCAGTTGTCCGTGGCCGCGCCCGGCTCCCCCCTCGGCCTCGCCGCCTGGCTGGACGCGGCCCTCGGCGCGCCGCCGCCGTGGCTACACGTCGTGCAGGGGGCGGTCGACATCGACTTCCGCCACACCTCGCCGTTTCAGACGCCGGGCCTCGCCGCCCTACACCTGCTGCCCACCGCCGCCGAGGTGGTGGGCGGGGAGTTGCGCATCCAATTCGAGGTGGGCCTCGCGCCCGCGGGCGGCTGAGCGTGCCCCGACCCGCCTGACCCCTAGTCGCAATGGGCCGCCTGTTGATGCGGCAGACAAGGGAGATGGAACCCGAGCCCCGCAAACGCCAGCGCGTGTGCCCCGAGGCGGACGGTGGTCAGCACCAGGTGCACCCCGGCGGCGCGGGCCTTCTGGGCCAGGCGCTGGACGCCCCCCTCGAACGCCTCCCGGGCCTTGCCCTGGGCCGTCAGGTCGGCGAACTCGTCGACCACGAGCACGATGTGCGGCGGGGGTGCCGTGCCATCCTTCGCCGCGGCGGCGTTGTAGCCGGCGATGTCCCGGGCCCGTGCCGCCTTGAGTAGTGCGTAGCGGTTCTCCATCTCCTCGACCGCGGCGTTGACCAGCGCCATGGTGTCCTCCAGGGTCGACACCACCTTGCCGTCCACGTGCGGCAGGTCCCTATAGAACGACAGCTCGACCGCCTTGGGGTCCGCTAGGCGCAAGCGGCGGCGGTCGGACGGCAGGCGCAGGATGAGCTGCAGGATGAGGCTGTGCGTGAAGACGCTCTCGCCTCCGCCGGTCTGGCCGCCCACGAGCAGATGCGGGAAGAGCGCCAGGTCCCGCACGACGGGCCCGCCGTCCGGGGCCACCCCGACGGCGACCGGCAGCGCGCCGGCGAACCGCCGCACCACCGGCCGGCTGAACGCCGTCGCCGGCAGCACGGGCCGGGCGAGGTCGTCGGGCAAGCCCACCTCGATCCCGATAACATTGCCGGCCGGCCCGCGCACGCCCGGCGGCAGGTGAAAGTGGGGGGCCACCCGCACCGACGGCGGGCCGATGGCCGCCGCCGTATTGGCTGCCTGGTTGCTCAGCGCGTCCGCCTTGGTGCCGTCCGGCATGCGGCACAGCACCTGGAGAACGGATGCGCCCGCGACGTACCCCAGGGGCGGCCCTTCGTCCACCCTGAACGCGTGCCACCATCCGCCCGCGCCCGGAACGGTGAAGTACACGAACGCGGCGGCGGCCAGGGCGAGGAAGGCGAACGGCAGGCCCTTAATCGCCCGCCACGCCCAGCGCAGCGCCAGCGCCGACACGGCCAACTCCAGCAACCACCACGCCAACGGGCTGATCGGGAACCAGGGCGTACGCCCGGCCGGCGAGCAGGTGTCGCAGGCGCTCCATGTCGTCGGCCGGGAGCGCGCACGGGTCCGCATCCCCGCCCGCGTCTGGGTCCGTCGCCGCAGCCCGGCCCCGCGCCGGATGCACCGAGTACGCCTCTCGCCAGACGGGGGACGACGTGCCGCCCGCCCGGAGCGCCTTCCGCACCAGGGCGGGCGCTTCCGGCACCAGGTACACCGCGACCAGACCCGCCGCCCGGCAGCGCCGCCGGCATGCCGTGGCGTACGCCGCCGTGGCGGCCGCGTACCCACCGAGCAGCAGCAGCGCCGCGGCGTCGGTCAGCAGCACCAGGGCGCCCCCTGCGTGCAAGGCCATACCGACGGCGCGGGCCAGACCCGGCGAGAAAAGCAGCAGGAACGGCGCCGTGTAGACGATCGACGTAACGGATGCGGTGTCCAGGATCGCCACGCCCCGCGCCACGCGGGCCCAGCGCAACACCGACCCGCTGCGGTAGGTGCCGAGCAGGGACCCGGCGCGGCGGAAGCGCGGCGAGAAGAGGTGGCCGTTCCGCAACGTCTGCACAAGGGCACCTCCATTCTTCTGTATTTCCGCGCATGCATGACATTCTGCGCTGCTGTAGTTGGGGAGGTGCATCACGGCCGCCCCTGCTTCCCCTCGGCGGCCACTCCAACGGCCACGCCGGCACCGCCCATCAGCGTGCGACACTGCCCAGGGCCAACCTGGGCTGCGCCATGGCCTGGGCGCGCCTGCGCGCCATGCGCACATACCGCTCGTTCCGGTCGAAGCCCACGCGGGGCCGCCCAAGGCGGGCGGCCCCGGCACAGACGGTGCCTGAGCCCACGAACGGGTCCAGCACCGTTCCGCCCTCCGGGGAACCGGCCAGGATGCAGCGCTCGCCCAATGCCTCGGGCATGGTGGCAAAGTGGGTCCCGCGAAAGGCCTGTGTCGGGATGGTCCACACGTCCCGGCAGTTCCGCGTGGCGCGCGGCCCGCTCGCGTCCCAGTGGCCGTGGAGAACGCTGTACGTGTGCTTGCCGGTCTCTGCCGCGTTGTCCCGACGCCCCGCGTGGGGATGCGCCCGGCCACGCCGAAGGCAGCCGGTGCTGCCCCGTGGGCGCGTCGGGTCGGCGTCCGCAGCTGGCTCAACGATCGCGGCGGCGTCGTAGTGGTAGCGGGGGGGCCTTGTGAGCAAGAAGACGAATTCGGGCGCGCGCGCCGGTCGGTCCCTCCCGCTCTCAGGCTGTTTCTGGCTTACTGTCTGGTGTGGAGATGTGGTCGAATGG
>JAJZZC010000114.1 GCA_021797775.1 Bacillota bacterium | reverse complement strand
GGCCGGTCGCCCTCCCGCCGCCGCGCGTGGACGCCGTCGCCTGGACCGACCGCCGGGCCGGAGCCCACCGGCCCGGGGACGCGGCGCCCCCCCACCCGGCCGGCCGTACCGCGCCGGCCAGGCGGGCCAAATGCCTCCCCGCCACCCGCCACGCCCGCCGTCTCGCCCTCCGCCTCGCTGCCCGGGGGCGCGTCGGTGGGAAACAGGCCCTGCGGCAGGGGCGCGTTCAGCGGCAGCACGGCGCCGCGCAGCCAGAAGCGGACGTACCCATCGCGCAGCCGCTGTTGGCGCCAGGCGTCCAGGTCTTCTCCAGCGACCGCGGCGGGGGCGAGCACGCGCAGCCGTTGGCCGGTGCCGCCGTGGGCCGCGCGCGCGGCGATGCGCTCGGGCGAAAGCGCCGCGACCGGGCCGCCGCACTCCGGGCAGAAGGGCTCGCCCGCGCGCGCGAAGAGCAGGCGCAGGTAGTCGTAGGTCTCTGTCAGTGTGCCCACCGTGGACCGGCTGTTGGCCGGCACCGCGCGTTGGTCGACCGCGATGGCGGGGCAGAGGCCCTCGATGCGGTCTACCGCGGGCCGCGGGGCGCGGCCCAGGAACTGCCGCGCGTAGGCGGACAGCGACTCCACGTAACGGCGCTGACCCTCGGCGTAGATCGTGTCCAGGGCCAGGGAGGTCTTGCCGGCGCCGCTCGGGCCGGCGAAGGCGACGATCTGCTCTTTGGGCAGGCGCACCGTCAGGTCCCGCAGGTTGTTCTGCCGTGCCCCGGAGACCACCAGCATGTCGGCTTCCGCGCGCGCCGCGCCCTCCACCGGCCCGTCGGGGCCCGCCGAATCTTCCAGGCCAAACGCGCGGTCCCGCGTCGCGCCGTGCCCAGCCCCGGCGCCTGTGCCAGCGGGCGTGGCCGCGTACGGGCCCGGCCTGGGCTCGCCGCCCGCGCGCCCGTCCCCGCCGCGGGCATCCGCTGGCGCGACCACCGGCAAGGGTGCTGCCGATCGCCCGAGCCGCGGGGGGCGCGGGCTGCCCTGGATGTGGCCCGTCTCCAACACCTCGCGCAGGTAGGCGCCCGTGAGCGAGCCCTCGGCGCGCGCGACCTGCTCTGGCGTGCCGGCGGCCAGCAGCCGCCCACCCGCCTCGCCGCCCTCGGGGCCCAGGTCGATGACGCGGTCGGCGACCTTGATGACGTCGAGGTTGTGCTCGACCACCACGACGGTGTTGCCGTCGTCCACCAGGCGCTGGAGCACGTGGAGCAGGCAGGCCACGTCCCGGAAGTGCAGCCCGGTCGTCGGCTCGTCCAGGACGTAGAGGGTGCGGCCCGTGCCGCGCCGGCTCAGTTCCCGCGCCAGCTTGATCCGCTGCGCCTCCCCGCCGGAGAGGGTCGGCGAGGGTTGGCCCAGGCGCATGTAGCCGAGCCCGACGTCCTCCAGGGTCTGGAGGTGGCGCGCGACCTGCGGCACGTCGCGGAAGTGGCCCAGCGCCTCGCTCACCGTCAGCGCCAGCAGGTCGGCGATGGAGCGGCCGCGGTGGCGCACCAACTGCGTTTCCTCACCGAAGCGCGAGCCGCCGCAGGCCTCACACGGCACCCAGACGTCGGCGAGGAAGTCCATGTCGATGCGGCGCGCGCCGTTGCCTTCACAGACCGGGCAGCGCCCGCCCTCCACGTTGAAGGAGAAGCGCCCGGGCGCGTAGCCGCGCATCCGGGCCTCGGGCAGTTGCGCGTAGAGGGCGCGGATGTGGTCCCAGACCTTGGTGTAGGTGGCCGGGTTGCTGCGGGGGATGCGGCCGATGGGCGACTGGTCAATGGCGATGACCTTGTCGAAGCGCTCGGCGCCCTCCAGGGCGCGGCAGCCTGTCCAGACCGGCGCGCGCCGCGCCGTCTGCTCCGCGGGACCCGCCCGCCGCCCGCCCCGCCTGGGGCGCGCATCCTCCTCCTCGGCCGCGTCCCCGCCGAGGAAGCGCGACAGGTTGTCCAGCAAGACGTCGTTGACCAGTGAGCTTTTGCCTGACCCCGAGACCCCCGTCACCACCGTCAGCGCGCCGGAGGGGATCTCCACCGTGACGTTCTTCAGATTGTGGTGGTGGGCGCCGACGACGCGCAGTCCGGGCCCGCCGGGGCGACGCCAGTGGGGCACGGGAATGGACTCGGCGCCCGTGAGGTAGCGGCCCGTCACCGACTCGGGGACGGCGGCCAGTTCATCCGCGGTGCCGGCCGCTACGACGCCCCCGCCCTCGCGTCCGGCTCCTGGGCCGAAGTCCACGACGTGGTCGGCGCAGCGGATGGTCTCCTCGTCGTGCTCGACCACCACGACCGTGCTGCCCCGGTCGCGCAGCCGCCGCAGCGTTTCGATCAGGCGGCGGTTGTCCCGCTGGTGCAGCCCGATGCTGGGCTCGTCCAGCACGTAGAGCACCCCGGCCAGCCCGCGCCCCAACTGCGCCGCCAGGCGGATGCGCTGGGCCTCGCCGCCGGACAGGCTTGGCCCCGGGCGGTCCACCGTCAGGTAGTCGACGCCGACATCCCCGAGGAAGCGCAGGCGCTCGCCCACCTCCAGCAGGGCCTCGCCGGCGATGGCGCGGGCCTCACCCGGCAGTTGTAGGCCCTGCAGGAAGGCGCGCAGGTCGCCGATCGTCAGCGCCGCGGCCTGGGCGATGTTCCGGCCACCGAGCCGTACGGCGAGGCTCTCGGGCCGTAGCCGCGCCCCGCGGCAATCCGGGCAGTCCACCTCCCGGCTGACGCGGCGCAGGCCCCGGGCCGGGCCGCCCGGATCGCCCCCGCCTTCGCCGTCAGGGGCCTGCGACTGTAGCAGCCAGGGGATGATGCCCTCGAAGGCCAGGTGGACGCGGTGCCGGCCGACGCGGACCGGGATGCGCTCGGGGATGCCGTGGAGGAAGGCTCGGCGCTGGTCGGGCCGCAGTTCCCGCCATGGGGTGTCTAGGCTAAAGCCCAGGTACGCGGCCGCCGCCGCGTAAAGGCGCCCCCAGCGTTCGCTGCCCGGGTCCCCGCCCGCCGCGAGGGCGCCCTCCTGGATGGAGAGATCGGGGTCGGGAATGAGCCAGTCCTCCACGACATCGATCGCCCTCCCCATGCCGCGGCAGGTGGGGCACCATCCCTGCGGCACGTTAAAGGACAGGGCGGCGGGTGTGGGTTCGGCGCAGGCGGCGCCGCAGCGCGGGCAGGCGTAGGCCGTGCTGCAGGCCACCTCGCGGCCGCCCTCCGGGAGGAGGATCAGATGCCCCTTGCTCAGGGCGAGGGCGCTGTCCACGGCCTCCCAGATCCGCGACTCTGGCTCCGGCTCAGCGCCCAGGCGGTCGACCACCACCTCGATCGTGTGGCGGCGGTGGGCGTCCAGCTCGCGCCGCTGGTCGGTGCGCGCGATCTCGCCGTCGATGCGTGCGCGCAGGTAGCCGCGCTTGCGCAGGTCGGCGAGCAGTTCCTTGTGCCCACCTCGCTGGTCGCGCACCAGGGGGGCGAGGAACAGCAGCGGCCCCTGGCGCTGCAACACGGCCGCCTGGCGGACGATGGCCTCGCGCCCCTGGGCGCCCACGGGGTGGTCGCAGCGCGGGCAGTGCAGGATGCCCACGCGCGCCCAGATCACCCGCAGGAAATCGTAGACCTCCGTCAGGGTGCCCACCGTCGAGCGCGGGTTGCGCCCGATGGACTTCTGATCGATGGACAGCGCGGGCGGGACACCGAGCACCGCGTCGACGTCCGGGCGCGGCAACTGGTCCAAGAACTGGCGCGCGTAGCTGGAGAGCGAGGCGATGTAGCGGCGCTGGCCCTCGGCGTAGAGCGTGTCGAACGCGAGCGAGGACTTGCCCGAGCCGCTCACGCCGGTGAAGACGATGAGCTGGCCGTGGGGCAGTGCGAGCGAGACGTTGCGTAGGTTGTGCTCCCGCGCGCCGCGGACGACCATGGCCTCCTGCATGGGGCGCTCCCTTCGCCTTCGATCGGCCGACCCCTGCCGCATGGAGGAACAAACGTGCGGAACAGGTGCGCGCCGCCGGGCACCCGGTCGCGGGGGTCGCTACCGGGCGGGCCGAGTCGCAAGAGCATCATCCTTCGACAGTGGGCGCTGGAGGCGAACTGCAGGAGGCGCCCCGGGCCGAAGGTGATGTCGAGGATGCCGAACCCGTCGTACTGCGGCGCCGGGCAGGCGTTGACGTGGGGGAGCGGTTCACCATGGAGCGGCAGTGGGCGGGTGGTCATCCACGCCGTGCTTCCTCGCCGACCGCTGGGCGCAACGGTCAGTCCTCCGCCACGGCGCGCTCCGCTGCGGCGGCGCTCCCGGCTTTGAGGATCGCACGCCGCCATCCCTTAAGCCGGTCGATGTCCTCCGCCTGCCGCACCAGTTGTTCCACCGCCGGGGGCACGCTGCCGAAAAGCACCGTGAAGTCCTCCAGCACGGCCTCCCGTGCTTGGCGCAAGGCCCCGCGCTTCTCCCCGCGTTCCTCGCCGCGCTTCTCGCCGCGCTTCTCCAGATCCGTGAACAGAGTCTGGGGGAATGGCATGCGTCCCAGCACCTCCAGGAGCCGCGGGCGTTCGGCCGGCTCCAGTAGATCATACCCCAGCGCGCCCATCGTCCCCACGACCACTGAGACCCAGGCCGGCTCCAGGCCTGCGGCCAGGGGTGCCAGGTCCTCCAGGACATCCCACATGGGCCGGCCGCCGTGGTCCATCGCGGGGGCCAGCGCCAACTCCAGAGCGTCGTCGCTGCTCAGGCCCGCGGGCGCCTGCGCGCGGAGGCGCGCCAGGGCGGCGCGGCCGTCCAGGGAAGCCAGGAAGACCTGGTGGGCGGCCAGCGAGGCGCGCTGCGCCCGGACGGGTCTTACACGATCAGGCCGGCGGGCCCGGTCCCAGAACAGGGCCAGTTCCACCCGCCGCGTCGGATGCCGCCCCACCGCGGCGACGTAGTGGCGGATGGTACGGGCCGGATTGCCGTTTCTGCTTTCGAACTCCAGGACCCAAACGGTGCCGGCTTCATCCTCCAGGATGTCGTCGGCCTCTTCGACGGCGGTGTCGATGATCTTGATGTCACTGGAGAGTTCCCGGACCATGGGCGCCGAGGGGATGCCGAAACGCCGCAGCGAGATGCGCGGGATGGTGACAAAGACCCCATGGAGGCTGGGGTCCCGGTGTTCGCGGTGCAGGGATTGGCCGGCGGGCACGGGCACCCCTCCTGGGCAGCGGCAGTGCGCCGCCCAGCATACCGGGGATCGCGCCGTACCGCATCCCTACACCCGTGGCCTGGGTGTGGGGGCTCCCCGGCATGCCCTTGGCGCGCCGTCAGCCCGGCGCTGCCGGCCGGCGTACCCGCGGCAGGCGCGCGCACGCCGTGCCCGCGGGGCCTGCGGCGTCTGGGACGCGCTCAGCCTGCCGGGCCGAGCGCGAAGGCCTCCTCGTGCCGCTGCACCTCGGTGATGCGGTTGGCGTCGTCGACGAACACGACCACGGGGGTAAAGTCCTGCAACTCGTCCGCGCCCAGGTCGGCCTCCGCGACGATGATGACCTTGTCGCCGGGGCTGAACCAGCGCGCGGGTGGTCCGTTGAGGCAGATGTCGCCCCTCCCGGCGGGGCCTGCGATGACGTACGTCCGCCAGAGGGTGCCGTTGGCGCAGTTGGTGATCTGCACCATCTGAAAGGGCAGGATGCCGCTGGCCGTGAGGAGTTCTTTGTCGATCGTCACCGAACCGATGTAGTTGAGGTCGGCCTCCGTCACCGTGGCACGGTGGATCTTCGCCATGCACATACGCAAACGCACTCGTTTCGCCTCCCCTGTCTCGTTGGCGGCACCGCCCACAGATGCGGCGCGCCGCTCGGATGGGTGAGGGCGGTCCCCGTAGCCCCCCTTTCCGCAGCCCTCCAGCCCACCGTACCCCTGATCGCCGGGGTCCGCAACCCGTATGCGGACGACCCAGGGTGAGGCGAAGGGTCGTTGGGCCAGCGGGGTGCGGGCGTGAGCAGATCCTCACCGCCGGCAGGCGGGAGGTCGCGGGACGCGCGGAAGGTCGGCCGCGTCCGCTGCCGGCGCCATCCACACCCGGCCAAGAGGGCCGTGACCGCTGCGCGGCGGGACGCCGTGCACGCAGCGCTCCCGACGCCCATTAGGGCTGCACGAACTCCACGGCCACCCCAGCTTGTTGCAGTTCATCCATAAGGAACGATTGATAGCCACTGTCTCGCGCGATGCGGTCGGGAGTCAAGACCAAGACCCGCTTGAACGTGCCTGTGGGCGCCGCGTCCCGCAGGCGGTCGAGGGCGGGGCGGGCCAGGGTCGTGCCGGAGCACCCTTCGTCGACGAACTCCTCCACCAGTCGGTAGCCGTGCGCAGCGGCATACGCGCGCAAGGCATCACGTTGCTCTGGCTCTGCACCGTCGTGCTTGCTCTGTCCAGAACGGGTGCGCACGTAGGTGACCACTGGTTCCCCAGCTTGGGTTAGGTCGTCGGCCATTGTGGCTGCCGGACCCCCTCGGTGTCGTCTTCGAGGCGAACCCCGCCGCGCGTCGGTGTCGGTGCGCCCCGATGCTGTGTAGTGTGCACCCGTCGCATTTGTTCCGCAAGGCTGGCCGTGTCGATGCGAGTCGCGTGGCGCGTGGGAGCGGAGGAGCCACCGCGCCCTGCGAGACACCCGTCGGCTGGGGCTGTCCGAATGCCGGGGTTCGGCCCATCTCAGCACAGTTCCGTCGGCAGGCTCGTGCCGGGAATGCTGCGCGCGAACCGGGCTGCGGAAGGGACGCGGTTTTTTCTGTGGGAAGGGTGGGCGCGATTTCGCCTCCGCACGGACGGGGTGTACATGCACCGTTGTCCCGGATCAGGACAAACCGCCTGTCGCTTGTTTCACCGTATTGCTTGTTGTACGCTGACGGCATGTTGGCTGGAGGGGACGCTGGCGTGGCTCAAGAGGAACCGGATGTGCTCGAAGCCGAGGAGAGGGAGAAGGATGCGACCCGCATCCGGACGGACTTGGTTGGCCGCCTGCAGGAGGCTGGCGGCCCGATCACTGTGGTCGGTTCGAAGGTCGCGGACGATCTTGGTATTCCCGTCGCGGTGTTTCGCAGCCATCTTAAGGACCTCGTGGCCAGTGGGCAACTGGTGAAGCTTGCGGCCGGCCTCAGCGGCACGACCCTGGCGCTCCCCGGCATGCTCGCTGAGGGCGGCGCGGCGGCAGAGTCGGAGCCGGCGCCCACGAGGAGCGAAACACTGGAGGTGCCGTTGGCCGAGGCTCCGGATGAGCGACGTGAGGATCGCAAGGAAGAGGACGCCGCCACGGCACCCGCAGCGTCCGCTGACGACGACGGGGCGACCACCCGGCAACGTATTCGCGACGTGATTCGTGCAGCGGTGTTAGCTGGTCACGGCGAGACCATCCTGACGACGCAACGGATCGCGGCGATCGTCGGCGCCAGCACCGCGACCGTCGCCTACCATATGAGGCGGATGGCGAATGGCGGGGACATCGCCACAGCGTCGGCTGGCCGCGCGGGGACCCGTATCCTTCTGGGCGGCGGAACACGGAAAGCGGGGCCGGGCCCAATGCAGGGCACTCGTGCCAGCGGGGGCCGGGGAGCGGCGGCCGGTTTCTGCCCGTGGTGCGCCCACATGATCAGCGATCGGGCTTGGCGGTTCTGCCAGGGATGTGGCGAGGAGTTGCCGCACTCCTTCACGCGCGCGGCGTTCGGCGCGGAAAAGTAGCCCCGGATCCGTCGGCATGATCGGGGCAGATGTCTTCAAGGCCGCGACCACGTCGCGGCGCATGGGGGGTAGCGCGCGCGCACGCCGTGCCTGGACCGGCTGGCCGCCGAGTCCCTGCGCGTCGACCAGGCGTTCATCTCCTCGCTCCGCACGGTGCCCTGCCGCAACGAGATCCGTACCGGGCGGTCCACCTTCACGTACCAGTCGTGGGCGCCGACGCGGTGCTCCTGCCGGAGGTGCTGGGGCGCCGCGGGGTGGTGACCTACCTGGTGGCCGACACACCGCACCCCTTCGGACGGGAGGCGGCTGCGGCAGGCATCTGGGTCCCGCTGGGGTGAGCCGCGGTGGGTGGGCGGCAGCGACGGACGAAGGGCACGCGCGGCGGCGGCACCCAGCGGCGGCTTGGCGGAGGGGCGGGAGACCGCGCGGGGCGCCGTCACGCCCAAATGGAGGGGGGAACCAGCGTTCTTCGCGGGTGGTACGTGGTGGCCGTGGCCGCATGCATGCTGACCGCGGCCTGGGTATGGGGGCAACCGGCGCGGCTGTTCCCCGAAGGCGCCGCGCTGGCCTTCGCTGTGCTGACGCTGCGGGCCCCCGCCTGGGGCGGCCGTCCTTGGACGTTGGCCCTCCTGCCGCCAGCGTGCGCGGCCTTGGCCGTCGCGCTGACGGGGCTTCCTCTTCCGCGCCTGGCGGGTGAGGCGGTCGTCTTGGCCGTTGTGCTCGCGGCGCTGGGTCTGCTGCGTTCCCGTCTCTCGCCGGCCCTGTCGGCCGGTCTGCTGCCGCTGGTCTTCGGCATCGCCACGTGGGGCTACGTCTTCGACGTGGCGGCCGTCTGCGGGCTGGTCGCACTATGCAGGGACCACGGTCTGATGCAGGGACGGGCGGTGCCCGGGCCCCGAGGCCGGCGGCTGCTGGCGTTTGGTGCGCTGGCGTTCGCCTGGCTGGTTGCGCTTGACGATCACGCGCAGCTTGGCCCGGACGTTTTCACGCGCGGCCCAGTCGACGGTGACGTTGGCGCGGACCGCCGTCACCAGATCGCGCGCGATGCCGCGCAGGGTCGGGTCGCCGAGGACCTGGACCGCGCTGTCATTGGTCTCCAGGGCGTCGTAGAAGGCCAGCTCGTCCTCGCTCAGCCCCAGGTCCTCTCCGCGTCGGTCGGCGACCCGCATGGAGCGGGCGATCTGGATCAGCTCCTCGACCACCTGCGCGGCCTCGATCGCCCGGTTCTGATAGCGGTGGATGGTCTGTTCCAGCATCTCGGCGAAGGAACGCGCCTGCACCACGTTGCGTCTGCGGCGGGTCTGGACCTCGCCGGCCAGGAGCTTGCGCAGCAGTTCCACAGCGAGGTGGCGCTGCGGCATCCCGCGCACCTCGGCCAGAAACTCTTCGGAGAGGATGGAGATGTCCGGCTTCTTCAGCCCGGCGGCGGCGAACACGTCGACCACGCCCTCTGGGGCGACGGCCCGGGAGACGATCTGGCGCACTGCCTGGTCGAGGTCGGCGCCCGCGCGGCCCTCGCCCGGGGCCCGTTGGAGCAGGTGGGTGCGGACCGCCTGGAAGAAGCCCACGTCGTCGCGCAGGGCCAGGGCCCGCTCGTGGGGTACGGCCAGGGCGAAGGCGCGCGACAGGCGGGACACGGCGTCCACGAGGCGATCCTTGCCCTCGGGCTGGGCGAGGGCGTGGTGGCTGCCGCAGCAGGTCCTGGCAGCGGGAGAACGTCCCGAAGAGCTGGTCGTCCAGGTCGTTGCGGTCCGTGAGCACGACCAGGGTCGGGTTGGCCAGCGCGGGCTCGCGGATGAGGCGCCCGGCCGGGAAGGCCATGGTCAGGCTCTTGCCGGAGCCCTGGGTATGCCAGACCACCCCGATACGCCGGTCCCCGGGCTCGCCCCCGCTGGTTCCCGCCTCGTAGCGGCCAGCCGGGGGTTCGGCGGCGTGATGGCCGGGGTCCTGTTCTTGCCGCGCGGCGCGCAGGGTCTCGCGCACGGCGAGGTTGACGGCGTGGAACTGGTGGTAGCCAGCCATCTTCTTGACGAGGGCCCCGCCCCCGGCGTCCTCGAAGACGATGAAGTGGCGGATGAGGTCCAGCAGCCGGCGCTGGTCGAATACGCCCTGGATCATCACCTGGAGTTCGACGGCGCGCGCGTCCGCCAGGCGCTCACCCGTGACCGTCCGCCAGGGCTTGAACCACTCCTGGCCGGCGGTCAACGTGCCAAGGCGGGCCCGGGCGCCGTCGGAGACGACCAGCAGCTCGTTACAGGCGAAGAGCGTGGGGAGCTCGGCCTGGTAGGTCCGCAGCGGGTGGAACGCGGTCCAGACACCGGCCCGCTCGTCGGCCGGTGTCTTCAGCTCGAACAGGGCCAAGGGCAGACCATTGACGAAGACCACCACGTCCAGGCGGCGCAGGCGCCGGTTTTCCAGCACCGTGAAACTGGTTGACCGCCAGCCAGTCATTGGCGTCCGGGCGGTAGAAGTCCAGGACGTGGGCCTGGGCACCGGCGATGGACCCATCGGGTCGCCGGACCTCCAGCGGCACCCCCTCCACGAGCATGCGGTGGAATGCGCGGTTGCGGGCCTCCAGCGTCGCCCCCTCGGCGCGGGTCAGCCTGCGCAGGGCCTCCTCGGCAGCCTCGACGGGTAGCTGGGGGTTCAGGCGCGCCAGGGCCTGCCGCAGCCGGTCCTCGAGGACCACCTGGGTGTAGTCGCGGCGTTCGACGCCGGCCAGCCCGGGTTCCCCCGGACCGAGGTCCGGGCCGTGGCGGATCGCGTACCCGCGGCCCTCGAACCAGGCCAGGGCCGCCTGCTCGACGACGGATTCGGACATACCCCGGTCGGTCATTGGCTCGCCTCCCCTGACGGTCCTCCGGCGGCGGCAGCGTCGCTGGCACCATCCGCGGGCTGCGCCGTAAAGCCCGAGAGCAAGTCGCGATAGGCGCTGCGGTCTACCCAGAAAAGCACTTCACTCGACCGGTATTCCAGGTCGAAGATGCGCACCGGCCCGTTGGCGTCGTCGACGTAGTTGTCGAACGTGGGGTGGTCGCCGTACATCACCTCGGCTCTAACCTGTACGGCCCCGTACTGTCGGTGAGCCTGAAATAGAAAGCTGACGATCGCATCCGCCGAACGGGCGACGAGAATGGCCTGCGCCACCTCCAGCTGCCGGAAAGAGGCCTCCTTCCCATGCGAGGCCAGGCCGTGCGTGTTACGCAGCTCGCAGAGACCCTGGATGACCGTCTGCAGCCCGCCGGCGGCGGTCGCGGCACCATCTCATGGGGCGGGTTCCCGTCTGGGATGCGGTCACAGCCCTGGCGTCGCCCTGTCAAGGGCAGCCCTGCGCTTTGTCTCGTTTCCCCAGGTCATGACGCCAATCCTCCCGCCTTGGAGTGGTATCGCGGTCCGCGGGTACTGGGGCGGGCGTCGGCGAGCGGGCCATGGACGGCGATGCGGCCACGGCCGGTGGTCCGCGCTTGGACGGCGCGGCCGGCAAGCGTGAGGCCGGGACGCTCGACTCCTGCGGCGTCTGTGCGCTTCCCGGCCGACGGGTCCCGACGTGTGCAGCGGGTTGACACGGAGCATCCCGTTCGGAAGATTGGCGCTTGCGGGCTGCAGGCGAGCCGTCCGCGTGCGCGAAGGGCCTCGGGTCCCGCATGGCGTGCCGGCTTCGGTCCCTACTACGTCGGCCCGGTGCCAGAGCCGGGCGGGTCTAGGGGACGCCCCAGGCAGGGACCGCACGCCGGGCTTGCGTAGCGCGGCCTCGTCCACCGCATCACCCGATGCGGCGTCGCCCGGAAGGGCAGGGCGCGGGGCATTCTGCGCCGGAGTGGCGGCGGTGTCCTTAGGAATGCGCTACGAGCGGCGGTGCCGCCCGTAGCGGTCTGCTCAGCCGGGCGTCACGCAGGCAGCCTGCGGACGTGGGTCCCAGTGGGCGGTACGCTGGTCGCCCAGAGCAGCAGGACGCGCTCCACGTCGACCCCGATATGGCCACCGGAGACGTGCCAGGATCCAAGGACTTCTACCGCGTCGCCCGCACGGAGGCCGGCGATGGCGCCGGGCGCGGCCGCCAGAGGCAGGACGCTTGTTCCGGCGCGCAACGCATAGCTCCGGCAGCCGTGCGCTCCCGCGGCGCAGACCAGGATGCCGGCGACGGCCATCCGGCCGGGCGTCAAGAGCCCAGGCTTGCAGTAGTAGAGTTCGGGGTTCCGCGCTACGGTGCTGACAACCCGGCATTGCGGCGTGGGGGAGGAGAGGGGGGGGTGCCGGCTGGGCGGCGGGCAGTACCAGAGGATGCCGTGGTCCGTACTCACGCAGTGCGCTTCGGGCGCGGGCAAGGGAGCGGCCGCGCCCGCCCCCGCCCCGGGGGCGAGGAACGGGGGCGCCGCGACGGCCGCGGCCAAGCAGAGGGCCCGGAGGAGCCGTATCCAGCGCATTCGGATCACTCCTTTGGTCTGAGCTGATCACAGGCTCGACGGCCGACGTGCACCGGATGGCGGGCGACGGATAGGCAGCCTCACACGTGTGGAAGTACATTCTGTGCCGTGGGATCCGGGTCCTGCCCTTCGCGGCCACGTGTGGTCCGGATCGTGCCCGAAAGTGTTAGGCGACGGCCCCCATTCCCTCCACAGGGCGGGACCAACCAGGGCACCGCACTGGCGGGGGATGCGGCCGCGAGGCATCCCGGGCGCAAGGTGGGCTGCGTGGCGTCGAAAGCCGCGAAGCACAGCCCGTTGGCGAGATCGCACGACGAGCGGCAGTCCCGCCAAAGCGCCAGGACACCCGGCGACCGGTCGTTGACCATGATGCGGGCTTCTGGGTTGAGGCGCCGGACGCGGGGCATGAAGCCGCCGCCGGGCCCCGCGGCGATCTCGCAGATGGGGCCGTCGATGGCGGCCAGTTCGTCAGCGAACGCGCAACTCGCCGAGCATGAGGCGGCGGCCGGCGGGGGGGGGCGTTGATGGCGGCCAGTTCGTCAGCGAACGTGGCCCGGGGTCCTCCCCGTCCTGAGCGTCGACGAGGTGCCCGCGTTCCCCGTTGCGTCGTATCCACTCGTCGCGCGCCGCCAGCGCTACTGCTCCACGCGGCTCCAGCCCAGGACCGTGTCCCGCACGGCGATATGCTGGGCCGCGGCGGCAAACAGCAGGGCGCCCAGGATGATCCGCCAGCCCTCGCCGCTCCGCCAGGATCCAGTACCGCTGGTGTGCGCCGAAGGCCCACTGGAACGCGAAGGCGTGCTCGGCCGCGCAGGCATGGCGGAGTGGTCAGGGAATACCTAGCCCACCTACTCTGTTCGCCGGGAGGAACACCCCCGTGGCGGACGCACCGCCGCCCCCGCCCCCAGAATCCAGCGCGATGCCGCGCCGGCTGGCATTGTGTATGGCGGCGCTCGGCGCGGCGGGCCTGTCAGCGGACTGCGGTCCCGCTGCCGCACGGTCGGCCAAGCGCAGCGCCATCGACGCCCTCTCCCTGCCCGGCGCGGCCACCGGGGCCAAGCCCCGCCCCGCCACGTACGACGTGCGCACCTACGGCGCTCAGGGCGATGGATCCAGCGACGACACCGGCGCGATCCATGCCGCCATCGCGGCCGCGACCAAGGCCGGCGGTGGCCGTGTGCTCCTGCCGGCTGGTACCTATGCCATCACCGGCATCACCCTGGCGGCGGGCGTTGACCTGGCGGGGGAGGGGCGAGACAACACCATCCTCCGCTTCACCCCGGGCTCGGGCAACGCGGTAACGGTGCCGCCTGTCGGCTTCAACCATCTCTGCGGTTTCCAGGTTGCCTTTGCCCAGAAGCAGAGTAGCGGCGCGGCCATTTACCTGGACAAGGTGTTCACGATCACGCTCGACGGGTTGTATGTCCAGGGCGGTCGCGGCGGGGTGCAGTTCGCGGCCGACGGCATCGTCCTCCACGAGTCCACGGCCATCTTCGTGCGCGACTTCAACATCTACGACTGCCGGGGCGACGCGGTGCGCGTCGATGGTCCCGGCGGCAACGACGCCTACTTCTCGGATGGCATCATCAACCTCGGCCAGACTGCTTCCGGGGCCGGAGTGCATCTCGTTGATTTTACCAACGGCGCCTTCAACATGACCGATGTGGATATCCTCGTCGGCGAATATTCGCTGCTGGTCGAGAACTCCAACTACCTGCGCTTTGAAAACACCTATTTCGACTCCAGTATCCGGGGGGCGGTCCTGGAGAGCGGCCACCTGATGACGTTCGCCAACTGCTGGTTCTCCAACCGGCCGGGTCCCGGCCTGCACATCGGCGGCATTCGGGGATGCAGCGTCGTGGGCGGTCAGGTGGTCAATTGTGGCGGCCACGGTATTTACGTCACCGACGGTGCGCAGTACGTCTCCCTGGCCGCGGTGCAGGTGATCGGCAACAATACCGCCGGCCAGGGGAGCGACGGCATCCGGATCGACGGCGGCGCCGCTCGTGTCTCGGTCCAGGGATGCATGGTGGGGAACGATCCGGCGGTGTTCGCCGGGCCAGGCCAGAAGGTCGGGATCTACATCGCCCCAGACGCCGGCACTCCCTATGCCCTGGTGGGCAGCATGCTGTTTGAGAACGTCCAGGCGCCCCTGGTCGACCACGGTCAGGGAGGATACGTGGCCGGGAATCTCTGACCGGGCGGCCGACGTGCGGCGGCTGGCCGCGAACGTCTTGGCGCGCCATGCGCGCCTCGATGTCCTGGTCAACAACGCCGGCGCCTTGTACAGCACGCGCCAATTCAGCGCCGCCGGGATCGAGTTAGGGCCTGTAAGGAAATAAGTCAGGAAGCATCGCAGCCTGATCCTGCCATCCTTGCGGCTCGCACGGCGGCGTGCTGGCCGGGGCCGAAGGATCAATGCTTGCGATCTACGGTTGCGTTTCAGCCCGACTCGGGACCACCCCGACACTACGGTAAAAGCCCGGTCTCACACTGTCAAGCTGTGTAAGCATCCGGTGAAGTGCGTGCCGAGCCACTGGATGTGGTACACGCTCGCCGCGGGAGTGCCGTCGACCCACCAGACGCAGCAGTCCCACCGCAGTTCACCGAACAGGTACCAAGCCGTACTGCCTTGATCCCTAACAGTCCCTTAACGTGGGCGGTCAACCACCTGGCCCTGTTTCTGCTGACCACGCTCCTGCTCGACCGCCTCAAGGCGAGCGCGCCGGCGCGCATCATCACCACGTCGTCCGCCGCCCACCGCGGGGCCCGCATCCCTTGGGGCGACCTGCGCGCCGACAGCCGCTTCCAGGGTTTTCGACGCTACGGGCAATCGAAGTTGGCCACCATCCTCTTCACCGCCCGCGGAGGCCGCGCAAAGCACCGCTGTCCCACCAGTCGCAAGAGCCGGGCGCGGCGCTGTGCTGATCCCGCCGACGGCAGCGGCGCCGAGCGCAGTGTCGGCCGGCGCGGGCGGAGGTACGCGCCGGAGGCCGCCCTTGGCCTGGAAACGTGGGGCCGCGGAGCGTCGGTACCCCCAGCACCTCCTGGGGCATCCAGCCCCCCCATAGCGACGGTCGCGACCGACGGACCTGTTAGGCCCCACGCTGGTCGCGTCATTGCGTGCCTCTCGGGGATTGTAGCCGGGGACGCAGCGAGTCGGCGATGGCGACCAGCGCACCAAGCCAGACGGTGATCGACGTGCCGGCCCAGGCGGAGCCACGCCGCCGCCTCGGCCGTTTGGTACAATCCGCTTCGCCGGGAGGTGGAGGGCACGGTTTCTGAGGACGCCATCCATCAGGCCGCACTGATCTTGGCCCAAGCCGCCGCACCCGCACGGATCGTCATGTTTGGCTCCTACGCGCGTGGGGATGCCGATGAAGACAGCGATGTAGACTTCCTGGTCATCGAACCGCGCGTGCAAAGCCGGCATGCGGAGATGGTCCGCTTGCGCGCCGCCCTGCAACCCCTGCGCATTCCGGTTGACATCCTGGTTGTCACCGAGGAGCAGGTTCGCGAGATTGCCCA
>JAJZZC010000404.1 GCA_021797775.1 Bacillota bacterium | reverse complement strand
CACGGCGGGTCCCGGTTGCCGCGGATCACGTGGGCGGGGTCCACCGTGCGCCGTCACCCGCCCGTCCCATGCCGGTGTTCCGCCCGGCTGGCGTGTCCGGTGCCCCCCGGCATCCCCTTGTCTCCGATGACCTACCGGTTTGCGCGCATTCCGTCGCCGCTGCGCAGTCGCCCGCCCACCGCCGACACCGGTATGCGGGGCACCGCGCGGGCGTAGCCTGGACGGCGGCAGATCTCGGTCGCCGGGCATCCCGCTCCGGATGGCCGGCCGGGGGGATGGGGAGATGCAGGCCTTTTACTGGTTGGTCCGGCGACATGGGGGCCGCGGTCGTTACGGCGGTACCTGGACCCATCTGGTGGCCGAAGCCGTGATCGCCGCGGCGCTGATCCTGACGGGACTCGGCATCTCGCGCTTCGCGGGGGCGCCCCTGCCTGTGATCGGCGGCCCGCGTGCGATCCTGGCGTCCAACGCTGCCCGTGCCGCCACCACTGCTTCCGCCCTGCCCACGCCTCCGGGGGCAACGTCCCCGCACCCGGCGGCAGATGTCCGGGCGGAAATCATCTCGGGTGCCACTGGGCGCGCGGTGCTCGTCGTCTCCGGACGGCAGGCCGTTCTGGTGGACGGAGGACCGCCGGACGTCGGGCTGGCGGTGGTCAGTCGTCTGCGCTCCCTCGGCATTGCGCGCCTCTCGGCCGCCTTGCTTACCGATCCCCGCGCCGGGGCGGCTCTGGGCCTGGTGGCGGTGCTGGACGCCATACCGGTGGGACGAATCCTCGACCTGGCGCCGGGGAGTTCCTGTGCGGCCCATGCCGCGGTGCTGGCCGACGCCAGGGCGCATGCGACGCCGGTGCAGCCCGCGCAGCGCGGAACGTCGGTGGCGATCGGCCCGGCGCAGGTCCAGGTCCTGTGGCCGGCGAGCGACCTGACACAGCCGGGTGCGCTTCCCACCGGTCCCGGACTGGTGCGTCTGGTCGACGGCTCGGTGCATGTGCTCTTGGCCGGCGGTATCGACCCTGGCCAGTTGCCGGCCATCCAGCGCCTCGGGTCGGACCTGGGGGCCCAGGTACTGGAGCTTCCCGCCCAGAGTGGGACCGGATGGACCTCCGACCTGCTTCGCCTGGTGTCTCCCCGGGTGGCGATCCTCGAACCGCCGCTGGCTGGCTCGGAGGACACCACGGCACTGCAGCGGCTCGCCGCCGCCCGGGTGGTGACGCTGGAAGCCACTGCCCACGCGGACTTACAGTTGCAGACCGATGGCCACGGGCTCATCCTGTCCTTTGATCCGGGGCTTCCCGGACACCCGGCGTCCCCGGCCGCCTCCACCCCCGCGCCGGCTCCCGGTAGCGGTAGCGCGTGCGCCTGACGGCAGGGGGGGCTCCGGTCCTACGACCGGAACCCCCCGGCTCGGGCTTTCCAGGTTGCCCCTCTGCACCGCCGGCGCGCGGTGTCAGTCGCGCGCCTCCGCGCCACTGACCGACTCGGCGTCCGAGCCGGTCAGCCGGCGCTCCGCAAAGCGGACCATCTTGCGCACCATGTGACCGCCGATCGTGCCGACCTCACGGGTCGTCATCTCTGCCCAGCCGCGTTCGCGGATGTCGTCGCGCAGACCGAGCTCGTCGGCCACTTCGTACTTCAAGCGATCCAGGGCATCGTCCGCCTCTGGCAGAGCCGGCTTCCGCCGTCGCTTCGACAGGCGTATCGCCTCCCCCGCAATTTCGGACCCGCCCGAGCCGTCTACAGTGTGCCGCTGTGCCCGGCGCCTCACGCTGGGAACGCAAGGGCCGGCCGGCGGCTTCAGCCGGCGCCGGGTATGGCGGGCCTCCGGAGCGCATACAGCTCTGGCGGGGGTGACATCATGCGGACTGCCGCCGCCGGGCCGGCACTCGGTCCCCGCTTCCAAGCCGGCGCCGTCGTCGCGGGTGTTCTGGCGACCTTCCTTGTCAGCCTGGCCGCCGCAGCCCTGCTGGCGCTCATGGTCTATGCGACGTCCATCACCGAGCAGAGCGCCAGCGCCCTGCTCTTGGTCATCGGTCTCGGCAGCCTGGCCGCCGGCGCCGGATACGGCGCCCACCTGGCGCGCGGGCTTGGTTGGGCCCACGGGCTGGCAACCGGGCTTGTCTACATAACGCTTTCGTTGGCGCTGTCGCCGCTGTTGTTCCCAGGGAGTTGGAGCCTGGGCGGAGCCCTACTACGGCTGCTGCTGGGGGGGGCGGTCGGTACGCTCGGCGGCGTTTTCGGCGTAAATCTCTGACAGCGGCGCTCACACCGGCGTCGGACAGCGGTGTCCGCCGGCCGAGCGGCCACGGTGGCGATTGTGGCGTGCATGGTGCGACGCCGGAGGCTTGGTGCCGGCCATGGCTGTGGCACGTCCGCCACATTCTGAGCGCCGCCGGCGGGGAGGGGCTGCGGGGGCAATGTCGGCGTGATGCCGCTGCACGCGCGGCATTCGCGGTCCGGGTGACCAGGCTTGCGCCGCCCGGTCCCTCCGGGCCTTGCGCCGCGCGTTATTTCCGGCGCTGGGTGCACCGCGGCAAGATGGCGGGGACGCGGGCGCGGCGCGTGCCCGGGGATGGTGACGCCGAGACGGGATTCGCCCCGAACCAGGGCGGAGGGGCGTAATGTAGAGATATTCA
>JAJZZC010000009.1:3363-58851 GCA_021797775.1 Bacillota bacterium | reverse complement strand
CCGGCCACAGGACCGGCGCGTGCGGCGGCGGGGTCGGCGCGTGCGGCCACGGGGTCGGCCCGCCCGGCCACGGGGTCGGCGCGTGCGGCCACGGGATCGGCCCGCCCGGCCACAGGACCGGCGCGTGCGGCCGCGGGGGGCTCGTAGCAGCCACCGGATCTGATGGGGGTTGCTGCATGGGGACGCCGGTCGCGTGCGGCCGCGACGCCTGTCGTTGTGTCTTCGATCATCAGCCAGTGCCCAAGGTACGACGAGGTCAAGCCGCCCTGCTGGCCAACGCTTGCGCCTTCTCGGACCTCCGAGCACATCTCTCCGCTAGACGATTGCCCATAGCGCTATGGTGCATCAGCGGTGGCCAGGGGACGCCCGAGTCCCTTGGTCCTTGCGGTAGACCGCAGCGCAGTCGTGGCGGCGACCGCCCCCGCCGTTGCCCCACCGGCCTCGCCGTGGCACCCTGTCCCCATGAAGGCGATGGTGCTGCAGCGACCGGCCCCGGCGGAGACCGATCCCCTGGTCTGGCGGGACCTGCCCGATCCCGAGCCCGGCCCCGGGGAGTTGCGCTTGCGCGTCCGCGCCTGTGGGGTCTGCCGCACCGACCTCCACGTGCTCGAGGGCGAATTGCCGGCACACCGCCTGCCGCTGGTGCCCGGGCATCAGATCGTCGGGATCGTGGACGCGGTCGGCGCGGGCGCGGATCCGGCCTGGCTGGGGCGCCGCGCTGGCGCGGCCTGGCTACGCTGGGCCTGCGGCTCTTGCGCCCTCTGCCGCGCCGGTCGGGAGAACCTCTGCCCGGATGCCCGTTTCACGGGATGGGACGCCGACGGCGGGTACGCCCAAGCGGCCCTGGTCCCGGCCTCCTTCGCCTTCCGCCTGCCCGAGGCCCTCGACGACGTGACGGTGGCGCCGCTGCTCTGCGCCGGCATCATCGGCTACCGCTCGCTCCGCCTCGCCGAGGCGCGCCCCGGCGCCCGCCTCGGCCTCTTTGGGTTCGGCGCCTCCGCGCACCTGGCCCTGCAGGTGGCGCGGCATCTTGGCTGCGAGGTCTTGGTGGTTACGCGCGGCCAGGCGCACCGCGAGCTGGCCCTGCGCCTCGGCGCCGCGTGGGCTGGGGCGGCCGAGGACGCGCCCCCCGCGTCCATGGATTCGGCGGTGTCCTTCGCGCCCGTGGGGCGGGTGATCGCAGACGCGCTGCGCCTGCTACGGCCGGGCGGCACCCTCGCCGTCAACGCCGTGCACCTCGACCGCGTGCCGGAGATGGACTACGCCCTGCTGTACGGCGAACGGACGCTGCGCAGTGTGGCCAACGCCACGCGCCAGGACGGCGAGGAGTTCCTGCGCCTGGCGGCGGACGTCCCGTTGGCGGTCGCCTGCGAGGGCCTGCCGCTGACGGCCGCCAACGAGGCGCTACGCCGGTTGAAGGCGGGGGGGGTCAACGGCGCGGCGGTGCTGGTGCCCTGAGGGCTCGCCCCGCCGTGTGCCCCGCATTCCAGCGGGCGCCCTCTTGCCCCCGCGCGCCCCGGGCGCGGACCGCGGGCCCCCTGCCCGCGGCGGACGTCCCCGCCCCCCTGCGCCGCCGGCCAGCGGGGAATCGGGCCCCCCGCCGAAGGCAGATCGGCGCAACCGGACGGTGTGATTGGGGAGGCGGCCGCGCTATGGTCGATGCCGGACCCTTCCCGCCCGTGGCGACCGTGGAATGGCTCCGGTCCCACCTCGGTGCCTGCGCCATCGTCGACTGCCGTTTCCGCCTGGAGGACCCGGCGGCTGGGCGGCGCCTGTACGACGAGGGGCACATCCCCGGCGCCGTCTCCGCCGACATGGACCGCGACCTCTCGGGGCCCAAGGGGCCGCACGGCGGCCGCCACCCGCTGCCGGACCCGGCGGTGTTGGCTGCGGCTTTCGGGCGCTGGGGCATCGGCCCCGACCCGACCGTCATCGTCTACGACGACCGGATGTTCGCCGCCCGCTGCTGGTGGTTGCTGCGCTACCTGGGACACGACCGGGTGGCGGCGCTCGACGGTGGCCTAGCCGCCTGGCTCGCTCTGCCGGGGGGCTGGTCCCTACCGAAGAGCCGGCCGGGGCCCGCACCGTTTTCACGCCCCGCGTCCGTGCCGGCATGGCGACGGACGTGGATGGGGTGCGCCGTCGAGCGGCACCCGGCGAGGTACTGGGCGACTGCCGCGCCCCCGAACGCTACCGGAGGGGCGCGGAGCCCCTCGACCGCATCCCGGGCCGGATCCCTGGCGCGGTGAACCTGCCAGCGGCCGAGGCGCTCCTGCCCGACGGGCGTTGGATGGACGCCGCCGCCCTGCTTACGGGGGCGCCCGTCGTCGCGTATTGCGGGTCGGGGATTACGGCCTGTGTCCACGTCCTGGCCATGGAGCTGGCGGGGCTCCCGCCCGCGGTCCTCTATCCCGGTAGCTACAGCGACTGGGTTTCATCCTGACTTTCGCAGTGAGGCGGCCGGTCGCCTTGGTGCCGAGGGGCTGGCCCCTGACCACGACCTCACCCGCTCGCGTCGCCGGCTCCTTCTGCGCGGCGGCGCCTGGCTGACACTGCGAGATTCAGGTTTATACCCGGACAACCCCGTGGCCTGCGGGTAGCGGGCGGGTCGCAGGCCGAGCCCGACCGGGGGAGGCGATGCCGGTGGACGGTGGAGCGGGGTTGTGTGGGGGGTGGCCTGACGCGGACCGACATTGTGGAGGGCCTGCGCGGAGTGGGGGTGGAACGCTGCGCCACGGTCCTGATGCACTCCTCCCTCTCATCGATGGGGCATGTCCCTGGTGGGGCCGAAACGGTGGTCGACGCACTGCTGGATGCCGTCGGCGGCGACGGGCTAGCCGTGGGCTGGCCGCCATGCCCACGCACACCTGGGACACGGTCCACGCGCGCCGGCTTCCGCGCCTTGCAAAGGGCCGGGGCCTCGAGCCGCTGTGCGGCCGCCGAGGCCCCGCTCTGCGGTGCGCCGTGCCGGGCGGATCAGAGGACCCCGGCGCCCCGCAGCAGCATCTCCACGGCCACCAGGACGATGACCGGGATGAAGACCTTGCGTACCCAGGTGTTGGACAGCCGAGGCAGGGTCACGGCCCCGAGGGTGGCGCCGAGCAGCACCCCGAGGGCGACCGGCGCGGCCGTGACGGGGTCGATGTCCCCGCGCTGGAAGTAGATCCCCGCGCTGGCCGCGGCTGTCACGCCGATCATAAAATTGCTGGTCGTGGTTGAGACCTTCATCGGCAGGCGCATGGCCGTATCCATCGCCAGCACCTTGAACGTGCCGCTGCCGATGCCTAGCAGGCCCGAGATCGCGCCCGCCACGTACATCATCCCGAAGCCGGGCGGCACCCCGGTGACCTCGTAGGATACGGTGCGGCCCAGCCGCTGGTCGGGGTACGTTGAAGCCAGGCGCAGCGCCTTGCTAAAGCGGTCGTTGCGGACGCCTTCCGGCAGCTCCTCCCCCATGTGTACGATCAGTGGGAGTACGGAAAACAGCAGCACCAAGCCGAAGATCACGAACAGCACGGCACTGTTGACGACGGTGGCCAGCAGGGCCCCGCTGATCGCGCCGATCGTGGTGGCGATCTCCAGGAACATCCCGACACGCAGGTTGGTCATCCGATCACGTACGTAGGCGGCCGCCGCACCGCTGGAGGTGGCGATCACCGAGACGATCGAGGCGCCGATGGCGGACTGGATCGGCACGCCGAAGGCAATTGTCAGCAGAGGGACAATGAACACCCCGCCGCCCAGTCCGACCAGCGAACCGACGAACCCGGCGAAGAGGGAACCGACGAAGACCAGGACGAAGAATGATAGTCCGGAGCGCAACACGTGTGCGTGGGCCCCGTGGCCAAGCAGGCCGCCGACCACGAAGATGCTGAACAGGAGGATGAAGAGGACGATCCCCGTGATCACGACGTAGGTCCGGTCGTGCTCCATGGCGAAGGCGAAGATGGATACCGCGACGCGCAGCACGGGCGTGGCGAGGAGCACAAGTAAGCCCAGGGCCACGATGGCCAGCGGCTCCGCGTGGGCCAGGTCCTGAAACACGGCGGGCAGGCTGTGCGGGAACTTCAGGCTGACCACATGACCGCTGAACTTGAGCGCATAGAAGTACCCAATGCCCACCAGGATGATGGCTGCGCTGAGGATGACCCCGCCGCGCAGGACTCCGCTGATCACGAGTTCTGTCTCACGCACCAAGTCACCCGTGCCCGCAGCCTCGGATCGCTCCGAAAAGAGTTTCATGCGCTTCTCGCCTGGATGCTGAACACTCCGTGATCGCCTGGTTATCATCCAGCATGGACCACCGATCGCTCGGTCCTCCACGCCGACCGCCCGACCAGGCTTTCGCCCCTTTCGGCCTTGGACTTGTCCCCTGCGGGACAGATGGCGACAGGCGGCCTCCGGCCACCGCGCGACTCAAGGTCCCCCGCTCGGGCGGAACGGATCATACGACGCGCGCCTCCGCAGCCTCGCGGCTCGGTACCACGCTTGCCGCTCGCTCTCACGCGCTCTGTAAGGTTCTCCTACAGATTGTGTATCGGTTCCGCTGCGAGCAACTGCCCACCCCCCTGGCAACGGCAGCCCGCGCCGCCGCACCGCAGCGACACATAAGGAGGGAGCCCCTGGTCCACCGCGGCGCCTCCGCCTGGAGCGTCCGCGCCCGCGGCCATCGCCTGCCGCAGCGCGCCGTCCGGCGACCCTCTGCACGACCCGGAGCAGGCTGGATCTCTTATACCACCAGAAGACTCGATGCGCCCGGCCGATTCTTGCCGTCCTCGCGCGTTTCTGCCCCACCCCGACCCGGCTACGGGTCCGGCGCCCCCTCCTTACGGACAGATCGTCGTTCTTGGCGCGCAACCTTGTTCTGGGATGTTTCTGGCATCCTGCGGCGCCACGCCCACCCCGTGTGCCGCCACGCTGGGCCGCCCGTGGCCCGGCGCGGCCGGTGGGCGGACGCTCGCCGGGCCCCCCTCTGGTACCACGTCCTGTGGACAGCGGTGGCGCGGTGGCAAAGGCGGCTTCATCCCCTTCCACCGCGCGCCGCCGGAGGAAAACGGCCCCCACGGCGGGTGGGAGTGGCCCGCTTGCCCCGGTCGCTCGGTGGCGCGGCCCAGGGTCGGGCGCCACGCCGCCGGGCGCAGGCGGGGCACCGCGCGGCCCGGGCCACCTGCGGCGACCAAAGGACATTCCCCGGGGGGGTCAAGATCACCTTCTCCTCCTGCACGCAGCGTGATGGCATAGACCCTACCCCGTATTGATTGGAACGTCCTCGCCGCTGGCCAGGAAACACAACCAGGCCGCGCGCACTGGCCGGCTCCAAGCGGAGGCCGCGGCGCGCGCGTACAGGGCCACCTGTGGCCGGTAGCGCTCGGCGTCCGCGGCACCCGCGGCGTCGGTCTTGTAGTCGACCAACAGCAGCCCGCCCTCCTCCAGAGCCAACGCGTCGATGATGCCCTGCACCAGCACCCATTCGCCCGCGGCCGGCTCCTCGGGATAGACCTCAGTAGCCGCCAAGCGCAGAGCGAAGGGCACCTCACGCCGCACGGCCCGCGGGCGCGCGCGCAGCCGCCGGCCGAGGGGGCCGGCCAGAAAGCGCGCCACGGCCTGCAGGTCCACCAGCGCGGCCGCCGGCGCCGCCAAGAGGCCCCGGGCGACCAGGTCGGCGCGGCAGGCCTCAAGAGCCGGACGGTCGCAGGGGCCCCCCAGGTCCACGTGGCGCAGCAGCGCGTGCGTGGCGGTCCCCACCTCCGCCGGCGGCACCTGCGTGCCTGCCTCCAGCCAGCGGGGGCGGGCGAGGCCGGGTGGGGGCTGGGCGGCGGGCCGCGTCCGCGGTCCGGCCCCCGGCTGCCAGTCGCCGCCCGTTTCCTCCCCTATGCCTGCCCGTGTGGCTAGTCGTTCACGCCATTGCCCCACCTCGACCTTGGCGGCCAGGCGTGTGGCGGCCTGCCAGCCATAGCGCCAGGCGTGTTCGGCCTCCAGGCGCGCCCAGACGCCCGGGGCTTGGACGTTGTCGCCGGATCCGCCCGGGTCTGGCGCGGCAGGGATCCCCCCGGAGATGGCCAGGGGGCGGGGGGCGTGGCTGGCCGCGACGCCCCCCGCGTCGTCCGGTGCCTGCCGTCTCACACCAAGGGGGGCGCCGCCCCGCGGGGCCGTCACGGCGGGAGGTAGGGACGCGCCGTCCTCTGCCCCGTCCGTGGCCAAGAGAGCGCCGGTGGTGGCGGCTCGGCCCGGCGGGGCGCTCTCGGCAGAGGGGGCGGGCGGGGTCGCCGGGGGCCCCGCCGCGGCGACCTCCGCGTCGCCTAGCGGGGGCCGTCCCGGGCGGGAGGGGGTGTCCCCATGCATGGCCGGTGCCACCGCTGGCGGGGGGACGCCGTCGCCCGCCCCCGCCCCGACCTCCGCGCCGGCTGCCTCCATCGCGCCGAGCGTCGCGCCCCGGCCGGGGCGGGCGGTCCCGTCGGACGGGCCGACCGGGGTCGCTGGGGCGCCCCCTGGGGCGGGCTCCGCGTCACCCAGCGGCGGCTGCCTCCGATGCGAGGGGCCCTCCCCGGGCGTGGCCGGTGCCGCGGGTGGTGGGCATGCGGTGTGCTGCGACCCTACCCCCGCCTCCGCACCGTCCCCTGCCCCGTCCGCCGCCAGGGCACCCGCCACCGGCCCCAGGCGCAGGACGACCTCCCAGCGCGAGCCCTCCCCATCCACCGTGCCACGGAAGGGGATGCCGGCGTGCGTGCCAAACGCGGCGGCGACGTCCGCGTGCTCCGCCAGGACAGGCAGCAGCCAGTCCGCGTAGCAGGCCCCCTCCTCCAGTTCCAGGGTGGGTGCGGTGCCCGCTGCCGTACCGGACAGGGCCTCCGCTAGGGTCGCCGCGCCGCCGACGCGCTCGGCCAGGTTCCGCAGGGTGCCCACGAGGGTGAGGGTCTCGCGGGCGCGGGTCATGGCGACGTAGAGGATGCGCAGTTCCTCCGCCCGCGCCTGCTCTTCCCGCCGGGCCGCGACCACCGCGTGTGCCAGAGTCGGCCAGCGCAGCCGCCGGTCCAGGTCCACGCGGCGGGCGCCCACGCCGAGGTCGCGCTGCGCCAGCACGTCTGCGCTGCCCTCCCGTCCGTGGAAGCGTCTTCCCAGCCCGGCCACGACGACCAGCGGGAATTCCAGCCCCTTGCTGCCATGGATGGATAGCACGCGTACGGCGTCCCCCGCGCCCATGGCGGCTTCAGCCACCGTGTCGCCCCCGCCGTTCTCCAGGTGGGCGATGAGCCGCGCGAGCCCCCAGTGGCGGAAACGGTCCGCCTCGCGGCAGCGCTCCAGGCACCACTCCAGGTTGCGGCGCCGCTCGGCGCCGCCGGGCAGCCCGCCGGCTTGCGCCGCGTAGCCGGTTTCGTCCAGCGCGCGCGCCAAGAGTTCGGCCCACTGCCCGCGACGGGCCTCGGTGCGCCACCTCTCCAGGCGAGCCATGAAGGCCGCGGCCCTTGGCGCCAACGCGCCCTCGGCGCCTGCGGCGCAAGCGCGCACGGCATGCCAGAGCGGGGCCGCCGGGGCGGCCAGCCGTACTTCGGCAAGTTCCGCGGGGCTGAAGCCCCCGAACGCGCTGAGCAGGGTGGCGGCCAGAGGGATGTCCTGTTGCGGGTTCTCCAGGGTTCGCCACCAGGCGACCAGGGTGCGTCCCTCCAGGGTACTGGCGCGATGCCCCTGGTCGGGAGACCAGCAGGGGATGCCCGCCGACCGCAGTGCCTCCACATAGGCATGGGCCGTCCCACCCGGGGCGCGCAGCAGGACCGCCACGTCGCCAGGGCGGGCCGGGCGGTAGGGCGCCCCGGGCGAGGTGGCGTCCGGGTCGTGTACCAGGGCGCCGGCGAGCCACTCCCTGACCTGGAGGCAGACCTCGGCCGCCTCGCGTTCGAGGGATGTGCTGTCTTCGTCCACGTCCCCCTCCAGCAGGACGATGCGAACGGGGTTCCCCGCCCCGGCGCTGGCCGGGGGTGCGGCGGAAGTGCCCAGTGCGCGGCCGGACACGGGGGGGTAGTCGGCGGCGGCCTCCATCGGACGCAGCGCACTAGCAGGCAAGGCCGCCGACGCCGTGCGGAATAGCCGGCCAAAGACGAAGTTCACGGCTGCCACCACGGGGCGGCGGCTGCGGAAGTTGTGCGGCAGCTCGATGATCCGGCCGCCCCCGGCGGCGTAGCGGCGCTCACGCAGCGCGAAGCGCCGCGGCTCGGCCTGACGGAAGCCGTAGATGCTCTGGCGCGCGTCCCCGACCGCGAAGAGGGCGGCCCCGCGGTCGACCAGCAGGGAGAGCAACTCGTCCTGCACAGGGCTCAGGTCCTGCGATTCGTCCACCAGCACCTCGGCGTAGCGAGCGGCCACCGCTTCGCCGCCGGCGCCGCGCAGCACGTCCAGGCAGCGGTGCTCCAGGTCGTCGAAGTCCAGCGCGCCCGTACGCGCCTTTTCCGCCGCGTACGTGTGCTCCAGGTCGAGCGCCAGTTCGACCAGCGGGCGCAGGTGGGCGGCCACCTCGGCCGCCTCCGCCACGTGCTCCGCCTCCGGCCGGCCAAACGGGCCGGCGGCAAGCTCGGCGAGGGCGTCCCGGTTGGCCTGCCGCAGGTCCCGCACCCGTTCGGCGGCCGCGCGGTCCCCCTCGCCGATGGCGGCCAACCGGACCAAGGACGCCGAGCGCAGCATCTCCGCCAGGGCGTCCCACGGTCCCGCCACGGCGGTGAGCAACCGTGCGAACAGGGCGTGGTCCGCTTCCAGCGCCGGGCGATACGCCTCCGGGGCGCAGGCCACGGCCCGTTCCGTGCGCGCGCGGCAGCCCGCCAGCTTGCGCCGCACCGCTTCGCGCGCCGCGTCCCAGCCGATGTCCGACCGGACCGCGCCCGCGAGCCAGGCCTCGGGGTCCGGCATGCTCTGGGCGTAGGAGCGCAGTTCGAGCACCAGGGCGCGCAGGGAGGCGTCCAGCCGGCGGCCCCCATAACGCTCCACCATGTCGACGAAAGCGGCCGCCGCCGCGGCATCCATCCCGCGGCCGGCGTAACGCGCCTCCAGAACGCGATCCAGCGCCTCGGCGAGCAGCACGCGCCCCTCCGCCTCGTCCAGGACGGTGAATGATGGGTCGGCACCCACCTCCAGAAAGTGGCGGCGTACCGTGCGCTCGCAGAACCCGTGGACGGTTGTGATGTCGGCACGGGGCAGCAGCCAGAGTTGGTCGTCCAGCCACGGCGCCGACGCGGCGGCGGCCCGCAGGAGGGCGGCCACGCGCCGCCGCATCTCAGCGGCCGCCGCCCGGGTGAACGTCACCACCAGCAATCGGTCGATGCCGACCGGCGAGACCGGATCCGTCAGCCGTCCCACGACCCGGGCGGCCAGGACGGCGGTCTTGCCGGACCCGGCGGCCGCCGAGCAAAGCACGTGGCCGCCGCGGTCCCGGATCGCTTCTTCTTGCGGGCCCGTCCAGTTCACCCCGCGCCACCCCCTGGTGCCTGTTCTTCGGCCTCCATCCGCGCCCAGGGGTCGCCGCGCCGTGCCCAGCGGTACCGGTCGCCCTGGCCCAGATCGAACCGGCATACGGCGAGGAAGGCGCAGCGCGTGCACGCGCTCCCGGCGGAGGTGCGGTGCGGGTGAGGCGCGATCCGGCCCTCCGCGACGGCGGCCCGCAACCGAGAGGTCCGCCGCCTGGCGGCCCGCCGCAGCAGGTCGAACTGTCCCCGTGAGGCGACCGCCGCGCCCTTGTAGGGGGCACCCGCCTTGGTCGTGCGCACGCCGGTGACCGATCCATCCAGTGCGGCCTCGTGCAGGGCGCGCGCATCCTGCTCCGCGGGGGCGAGGCCCTGGAGCCGGAGGGGTGGCGCGGCGCGCGCCGCCGGTCCCTCCACCAGCGCCAACTCGTCACGCACTGAGAAGGTGAAGATGCCGCCGGGCACGGCGCGCTCGCCGCGGGCCTCCAGGGCCCGGTCCAGGTAGAGCACGGGCGCCAGGTCCACGCCTTCGGCGAAGGCGTCCAGCCGAAAGGCCGCGGCGCCCGTCTTGTAGTCAATCACGCGCACGTGGACGATCCCCTGGTCGTCCCGCGCCACATCCAGCCGGTCGATGGACCCCCGCAGATCCCCCTGCAGCGGTATCTCCACGCCCACCGGCCGGTAGCGGCCGTGGCCGGCACGCGCGTGGTCGGCCATCGCCGCCACCGCGCGGTGCAGGTCGCGCCCGGCCGCGCGCAGCAGGTGGGCGCCACGCGCGCTGCCCGAGGGCAACTGGTCGAGCACCCGCCGGGCCTCTCGCCGCAGAGCGCCCTCGCAGCGGCTGCCGATCTCCGCCTCCGTCAGGTCCGCCCAGTTCCGCCCCTCGCGCAGGAGCCCCTCGACCAGCGCGGCCAACGCGGCGTGTAGCATCACGCCCAGGTCGCTGGGCTCTATCCCCGCCTCTTGCCGCTCGCGGAGCCGGAGGCCGTAACGCCCGAAGTGCTGGAACGGGCAGGTCGCCATCGTCTCCAGGCGCGTCGGGCTGAAGTCGGCGGCATACAGGCGCGCCGCCAGCTGTGGTGGCAGGGCGGGCGGCGCGGGGGGCTGGAGCGAGGCGAGCACGGGCTCGGCGCGCCGCAAGCGGTGGGGATCGGCGTGTAGCCAGGCGGCGGCGGCCCGCCACTCGGGGGTGTCATCGCCCGTGCGCTGGCGCAGCACGACCTCGCCGGCCAGGGCGCAGATGCCGGCCCGCGCGTCGGGCCCTTCGGCGGGCCCCCACTCGGCCGCGCCCGGGACGACCGCGCGCACCCGCAGGAGCAGGTCGGCGGGGCCGGCCGCGGCGGGGTAACTGAGGTAGAGGCGCTCGGAGGCGCGCGTCAGCGCAACGTACGCCAGGAAGCGCTCGTGCATCCAGCGCTCCGCCGTGGTCGGTGCCAGGTCCGTCCCTTTCTCCCGCAGTGCGATCCGGTCCGCGTCGCCGAGCAGGGCGCCCTCGCGCGGCGCAGGGGGGAAACGGCCGTCCCCCACCCCGAGGACGAAGGCCACCCGGATGTTGGGATGCCGGCTGCGCCCGACTCCGCCACAGAGCACCTGGTCCAACCCGGGGGGCACCAGGCCCACGGTCAGGTCCTCGAGCCCCGACTGCAGGGCCGCGCTCAACTCGGCCGGGGGCAGGGCCTCCTCGCCCAAGGCGAGCGCCACCTCGTCCAGGACGGCCACCACCGCGTCCCAGCACTGGCGGTGCCAGGCGGCGAGGTCGAAGGCGCCGGCCTCCTCCGCCTCGCGGATCCAGCGCGCCACCCCGGCGGGCGCGCCGAGTTCCTCCAGGAAATGGTAGCAGGCGAGCGCCGCCGCGCGCGCGGAGCCCGCCGTCGTCAATGCCCGCTGCAGAACACGCAGGGGGGCTACCATCTGGCGGCGGGCCGCATCCCAATCCGGTTGCGCCGCAGGGCCCTGCGCGCCAACGGTGTCCTCCGGCGCCGCTCGGGACCCGGCGGGGTCCGGCCGGGGTGCGGTGGCCACCAGCGGCCGCTCGCTGTACCAGTCCGGCCCGGAGACCCCGCGCCCCACGGCCAGCAGGTCGAGGGCGTCTGCCGCCGTGCGGTCGAGGCCGCAGAGGTCGGTCTGCAGAAAGCTCCGCACCGCCGCAGTCGACCAGTCGGCGGCCACGACGGCGACAGCGGCGAGCAGAGCCTGTGCCACCGGGTGGCGCGCGGCCGGGCGCCGTCTGTCGATAAAGAGCGGGATCCCCCGTCGGGCGCATGCTGTGGACAGCAGGTCGTGGTACCCGTCGAGGTCGTGCAGGATCACGGCGACCTCGCGGTAGCGGTAGCCCTCCAGCCGGCAGAGCCGGTCGATCTGCTCCGCGCATGCCTCCGCTTCGGCGCGCGGGTCGCGGGCGCTGTGGAGGAAGACGCCGGGGCGCGCTGGCCCCTCCAGCTTGGGGCGCGGAGCCGACGCGGGCTCTCGCCGCCACAGCCCGGCCTCCAGCGCCGCCAGATCCGGGCTCGCGGCGAAGCGCGGGGGCGGTGTGCCGCGTAGCCGCTCGACCTGGGGAGCACCCAGCCCCACCCGGCGGGCCAGTCGGCTGAGCCGCTCTATGGTTGAGCGGGTGGGCGCGAACGGGTGCAGGGGATCGGCCGGATCCGCGCGCGCACTGGGCGGCAGGTCCTCGTCCGGATCCAGGCAGAGCGCGACATGCAGGCGGGCACCGGCCCGCAGCCAGGCGGCCAGCAGTTCTTCTTCCTGTGGCGTGAACCCGGCGAAGCCGTCCACCCAGCAGACCGCGCGCGCGAATAGCGAGTCCGGCAGGGCCGCGGCTGCGGCCGCCAGGTCCGAGCCGGGGTCGCGCACGCGATCGCCCAGCAGCCGCCGGTAGGCCTCCCACACCGCCGCGAGGTCAGTCAGGCGGGCCGCGGTGTCACGCGGCAGTTGGGCGGCCAGGGTGCGCAGCGCGGCCGGGGTCAGCCGGTAGGCCGCGAGTTCGCGCAACTGACCGGCGACGGCCTCGGCGAAGCCGGGGCGATCGGCGCTGGCCGCGAAGACGGCGAGGTTTGGTCTGAGCGCGCGCAGGGCGGCACGCAGCGCCATGCGCCGCCCCGCGGCGCCAAGACGCGGTTGCGCGGCGTCGCCGGTTTCGGCGAGCACCTCGTACGCGAGACGGTGAAAGGAGAGCACCTGCAGGCGGGCCAGCGCCTGGCCGTGGGGGTGGCGGTCGAGCAGGGCGCGTTCCAACTGGAAGGTGGCCTGCTCTGGAGCGAGCAACACCAGCGGGGGGCCGTCCGGGCCGTCTTCACTCAGGGCGCGTAGGGACTCGCGCAGGCAGGTCTCGGTCTTCCCCGTGCCCGCGCGTCCCAGCAGAAACCGCAACACCGGCCCCGCCCTCCCCGCGGCTGCTCGTGGGACCCGGCCTGCGCAGGGGGCCAAGGACGGCGACCGCCCCCCACCGGTCCCTCCGCCCTGGGGGCTGCGGCCGGGACGGGAGCGAGGACGGGCGTTTGCGGTGCTCGGAGGCTGCGGCTGGACCGGCGGTCCGCACCGCGTGGCGGTCAGTGTCCCGAGTCGGCCCGTGCGCCCGAGATCAAACCTGACTTTCGCAATCGGACGGCCGGCCACCTTGGCGCCCAGGGGCCGACCCCATGCCACGACCTCACCTGCTCGCGTCGCGAGGTCCTTCTGCGCAGCGGCGCCCGCCTGACACTACGAGATTCAGGATCAAAAGGCCTTCGGCTGGCCGGGTCTTGGACCCTGCCGCCAGCCGCGTCGTCCGCACCGTGAGACGACGGTACGGATGACGCCGTCGCCGGGGCCGTGGCGACCTGCCGCCAGCTGCGGTGGCGCCGCCCTGGTTCCCCGCCCTTTTGCGAGCCGGCGGTCCCTACGCTCCCGCGGCCACGGGCCCGCCGGATGAGCGGAACCCCGTTCGGGGGCGGCCCGCTACCCCGGCGGTCGCTGCGCGGCGCCCGGGTAGCGTCGTTCTCAGCAAACCTCATCAGCGAGCAGGCTCAGCTGGTAGCCGGCAGATTGGCGGCGGATGGGCCCTCGGGGTGAGGGCGCTGGGCGTCCGGGCGGGCGCCGCCTCACGCAAACGCCTGCGGTCCACGGGGTCGCATACACCCGGGGGCGCGTTCCGGCGGCTGGCGCAGACCTGTGTCACCGTTCAGATCACAAGCGCCCTTCCGGACGAGGCGCTTGCGCCACGGGCCGAATTCGGCGCGTACGGCCGTCAGTGGCCCCCGTGACCCCACGGGCGCCGCAGCCGCATCGAAGCGCCGAACCCGTGCGCAGCAAGCGCTGGCAGGCGCGAGCGGACCAGCGTACCGCTCAGAATACACCCCCGCGCGTGGCGCCGTCTGGGCGAAGGCCCCCCGCCGGAATGAGGCGACCCTGGCGCGGCGGCCGGGGCCGCGTCGTTCTGGGCGAGTGGCTTGCGCCACAGGCGATTGCGGGCGCAGGCCGAATTCCGCGCATACGGCGGTCAGTGCCCCCGTGACCCCACGGGTGCAGCGGCCGCATCGAGGCGCCGAACCTGTGCGCAGCAAGCGGTGGCAGGCGCGAGCGGACCGGCGTACCGCTCCGCGGTCACCCCCGCTCGTGGCGCCGTCTGGGCGAAGGCCCCCCCGCCGGAATGACGCCACCCTGGCGCGGCGGCCGGGGTAGAAGGCCTGCATCCGCGTCCGCCGAAGGTGGGGAGGTAACGCCGGGCACCTCACGGGGGTGTGGCCCGAGCGTGGGGCGCGGCGGCGGGGGCGGGCACCATGCGTGGACCGCTGGGGTGGGCCTGGCGCAGGGTTCTTTCCGACCCCGTCCGTCTCTCGGCGCTGGCCGGCCTGCTGCTCGCGGCGATCATCGCCGCCGCCCTGCCCATGGCCGCGGACGGTGCGCTGGCGCAGGCGCTCGCCTCCGCGCTGCGCCGGGCTACGGCTGCCGGGTCGCGGCCCGGCACCGCCGCCCTCGCGATCCGCTTCGTGCCCCGTCCGGGGGCCGTCCCGCTCTCGCCCGCGCTTCCCGCGCGACTCCAGCACCTCGCCGCGCGCGCTGGGCCGCTGGCAGGGGTCTTTGCTGGTCCCGTCGTGCTCTCCGCCGCGTCGCGCCCGCTGCCGGCCTTTGCCTTGGCACCGGCGCCCCCGGGGTCCGACGGGGCACCGCGGTCTCTGGGCCGCGTGCGCCTTGTGGCCGTCGCGGGCCTGGCTGCGCGGCTCCACTGGCAGGCTGGAGGGCCCTTCGCCCCTGTGCTGGGGGCGGGCCGCGTGCTAGAGGTCGGGGTATCCCAATCCTTCGCGGTGGCTGAGCGATTGGGCCCGGGCGACGTGCTCGTTCTCGGTTCGGCGCGGGCCCCCGTCGCGCGCCTGCGCGTCGTGGGTGTGTTCGCGGCGGCGTCCCCAGGGCTTTCTCCCCACCCGATCGAGGTCGCCGTCTCCTTCCGGCTATTCGCGCACGAAGCGGGCCCCCCGGCGCTGCCGCCCGCCGAACTCACCGCGCTGGTGCCACTGGATGTCGCAGCGCTCGGACCGGGCGACGCGGGCCGCGCCTACCGCGGCCTCACGGCCCTGGCGACGGTGGCGCAGCGGAGTCTGCCGGGCGCGGCGCTCACCGTCTCCCCACGGGCCGCTCTGCTTGCGTTTCTCAACCGGCGTGCGCTCTGGGTGCGGCAACTGGCCTTCTCGGCGGCCCCCGCCCTCTTGTGCGCGCTGGGGCTGGCCCTGCTGGCCGGTTGGGTCGCCGTGGACCGCGACCGCGAGCACCTGGGCCTGTGGCTGACACGGGGAGCCGCCCCAGCCGCCTTGGCCGCTTCCTACCTGGCCGAGTGGCTGGCCATGGCCTTGGTCGCGGCAGCGGCCGGCCCTCCCCTGGCCGCATGGGCCCTACGAGGGGCCGCCCCTGGCGGCCTTGCGGCGGCGGGGCTTTCGCCCTTCCTCTGGGCGCTCGCGCCAGGGTTGGCCGGCGCGCTCGGGGCCCTGACGCCGCTGGCCAGCGTCCTCTTCCATCGCTCCGGTCCCAACCGGGTCTCTGATCGCGGTGGGCGACTCGGCAGCGCTTGGGCCATCGCCCTCGGTCTGGCCGCCGGGGCGTTCGCCCTCGCGCTCTACGGCGCGCTCGCCGCCGCCACGGCGGTGGGACGGGCCGCGCCCGCCGCCGTGTTCGGCACGCGCCCTTGGGACCCGTTGGCCTTGGCGCCGACTGCGCTGTTCCTGCTGCCCGTGGGGCTGCTGGCCGGTGCGGCGTTCGGCCTGCCGCTGGCAGCGCGCGCCCTGCTCGCGCGCCCGGAGGCGCGCCGCGCTCCCGCTGGGCTGCCCGCGCTGCTGGCGCTGCGCGCGCTCCTGCGACCGCTCGCGGCGGAAGCGGCGGCGCTCGGTCTCCTGGCGCTGGCGGTGGGCGCCGCACTCTTCGCCGCTTCCGCGTCCGCCTCGTACCGGGAGACCGCGTGGCGGCAGGCCGTCGTCCGCGTGGGCGCTCCGGTGCGCGTGCGCGAGGAGATCCCCGCGGCCTGCGACACGCTGGTCGCGCTCGGTGGGGAGCGGTGCCTGAAGGGCGGCGTCGAGGTGCCGGCGCCCGCCGCCAGCGGCCCTTCGCCGTCCTGGCTGCCCTGGCCCGTGCCGCCGGACCCCAACCCGGGCATCCCGGGGGTGGCGGCCGCGAGCCGGGTCTTCCTCCTGACGCTGCCGGACTGGCCGACGTACAGCCAGACCGTGCGCTACCTGCTCCTCGATCCCCAAACCTATGCCACCGCCGCGCTCTGGCCGGCTGGCCGGAGCCCGGCCGCCGCGCTCCGCGCCCTGCGGCGCCACCCGGGGCAGGTCTTGCTAGTGGGCGGTCCGGCCGCGGCGCCGGGGGTGGTCGCTGGGGACTACGTCCCCGCCTTTCCCTGCCTGGTCTTCGCGCCGGATTGCCCCCCACGGGTCGCCGCCGCCACCGCCGGCCCCTGGCCCGGAGCGGCGCCGGCCGGCCCGCCGCTGTTCGTCGGCGCCTACGGCGCGGCGGGACCCGTTCCCGACCTCCCGCCCAGCGGCGTGCGGGTCACGTCCACCGGGTTTGCTTGGCGGGCGCCGCTGCCCCTGTCCTGGCCCCTGGCGCCGCTCTCCTGGGACGAGTTGCTGCGGCTGCGGCCGGGGGTGCGCCTGGCTGGCGTGCTGGCGGCCCTGCGTGCGCGCGGTGTCCGCGTCCTGTCCGTGGAGCGCCCCGGAGGGGTGGCCGCCGCCGACCTGGCGCGCCCCGCGGCGCGGGGCCGCCTGGCCCTCTGGCGCATCGACCGCTGGTCCTGCCTGACCGCGGCCCTTCTCCTCGGCCTCTCGCTGTTGGCGTGGAGGGCCCGCCGCCGCGGGCGGGAGCGGCGGCTGCTCTCCGCCCTCGGCGCCGGTGCGGCGCACCTCCGCCTGGCCGCGTGGCTGGAAGGGGTCGCTGGGCTGGGAACGGGCATCACCGCCGGGTCGATCGCTGGCGCGGCGGCGGCGCGCCTCTGCGACCCCTGGCTGGTGGCGTTATCCTCCCACGCGCCCATGGCGCACCCCGCCACCGTGCTGCCCCACCCCTGGCTCCCGGCTTGGTGCGCCCTTGCGACCGCCCTGGCGTGGGCCGTTCTCGATCTTGCTGGCGGCAGGCTGGCGGCAGGCGGCCGCCGGGATGGCGACGACCCTCACCCCGACAGGCGGGGCGGTGACCGCGGGCCGGCCCCGGCCGGCCGCCCGGCATCCGCGAGCGGCCTGCATGGTGCGTGGTCGTACCCGCCGCCTTTCCCTGTCGCCGGGCCGAGCCTCGCCTCCCGTGCCGTCGCGCCCCCATACGGGGTGGCGGCTCTCGCGCCCGGGGTTGCCCTGCTCCCCAGTGGGCCTTCCCTCTACGCGCCTGCACGCGCCGCCGCGCGGCTTTGGACCCGGGCGGCGGTCGCCGCCCGCGCGCGCGGCCTTGCGGCGGTGTGGCTGGTGGCCGGGCGTTGGCGCGCGGCGCCGCGCGAGGTGGCCGTCCTTGGGCTGGCGCTGGCGCTGTCCGCTTGGGTGGGCGCGGCCGCCGCGACGGCGGCGGGGTCCGCCCTATCGGCCATGCTGCGCGGTTCTCTGACGCCACAGCACGGGCGCCCTGCGGGCGCGGTGCTGCTCCTGCAGAACGCCGGCGGCCCCGGCGGCGTCGTCCAGAGCAGTGCGCCGGCGGTTCTGGCGAGCGCCGCCGGCGCGCTGCCGGCGCTGACGGGTCTGCCCGCCACGCCCACCGTCACGGTGACCGAGACCGTGTCGATGCCGCTCTTCCCGGAACAGGACGGTCGTCCCGCTGGCGGCCCACCGCTGGCCGTCGTGCAGCTCGACGCGCAGCCCGGCATAGCGGCCCACGTGGCCCTGAACTTCGGCCGCCTGCCCTCCGCGTCCCCTGGGCCGCACGGCGGGGTGGAGGGCGCGGTGACGGCCTCCGCCGCGCGGCAGATGGGGTTGATCCCCGGCGGCACGTACGCCCTGGAGCCCGCGCCGGGATACGGGCCCCCGCTGTTGCGCCTGCACATCGTCGGCGTCTTCACCCCCGCGGCCGACAGCGCGTTCTGGCCCTATCGCAGCCTGGGCCCGGTCGTCTTTGTCGCCCCGGGGGCGCTGGAGCGGCTTGCCCAGGCGTACCCGCGGGCGATCGACTTGATCTCGGCCTATCGCGTCCTCGCCGTTCGCCGCTTGACCCCCGGCCGTGCGGTACGGGCTGAGGCCGGCCTGGCGCGGGTGCAGGCCGGCGTCGACCTGCCGGGCGGCAACCTGCTGGCTGCCTCGCCGCTGGGGGAACTGCAGGCCTACCTCCGCGAAGCCGCCCGGTTGCGGGCGGTGCTCCGCCTGCTGGCGGCCCCAGCGCTGGCCGCGGCGCTGCTGCTGGCCGCGCTCGCGGCGGACGGCCTGCGGCGGGCGGGCGGGCCGGCCGCTGACGCCCTGCAAGCCAGGGGTGCTCCGGGTGCGGCCTTCCTCGCCGCCGCCGGGGGGCTGCTGCCACTCGGCGCGGTGGCCGTGCTGGTCGGCGCAGCGGTCGCCGGGGCGCTGGAGCCGCCGTCCCACGTCAACGGCGGCCTGCTTGCCCGCGTGGTGGCCGCACTACTGCCACCCGGCGCGGCCTGGGCGGGCGCGGCACTGGCGACGGCCGCCGCCCTGGCCGCCGCCGCCCTCGTCCTCTGGCCACTCTCCCGCCACGCGGGCGCTGTCCCTGCCCGCCGGGCACTGGCCGCCCGCCCGCCGCGTTACCCCGGGATCCCGCTCCTTCTTAGCGCCCTGTTCCTCGGGGTCACGGCACTCGCGGCCGTGCGCCTACACGCTGGCCCGGTACGGGCCGCCCTCAGCGCCACCCAGGCGCCCCTGGTCGCGTTCGTTCTGGCCACGCTGCTGGTGCTGGGCGTGGGCCTGGGCTTGATGGGCCTCGCGCGCCTCGGTGCAGCCTGGGTCGAGCGCCGCTGGGGGCAGGGCCTCGCCCTGGGGCCGCTCCTGGTGGCGCGCCGCTTCAGCCGTTCCCCCGGGCGGTGGAGCGCGGCCTGGCTGCTGGCTGTCCTGGCCGTCGGCCAGTCCTACGCCGTAGCCGGCGCGGGCCGCAGCCTGCGCCTGTACCGGCAGGCCGCGGCGGGTCTGGCCGCCGGTGCGGACGCCGCCCTCGCCGAGGGCTGGACGGCGCCATGCGGCGAGATGCCACCCTACCTCCCGGCGCCCCGCGGCCAGCAGGTTTCGCCCTACCAGCGCTTCCATTGTGTTGTCGGCAACCGGCCGTGGGGCACGAGCGCCTTCGCCTACCAGCTGCCGCCGCCGCCGCCGGCGCCGTTCGCCGTCAACCGGGCCCTGCCCGGAGTGCTCGCGGCCACGCGCCTGCTGGAACGGGCAGGGACCGTGGCGGTGCCCGGCGGGCCGGCCCGCGCCGCCGAGGTCGTCGGGGTCGACCCTGCGAGCTACCCTGCTGCAGCTTGGTGGCGGGTGGACATCAACCCGCTGTCCCTGGGCGCCTACATGGCGGGCGTCGGCCTGGGCCGCGTCTTCGCCGGCGAGGGGTGGGTGCGCGCGGCTGCCCTGCGCCCGGGCCAGGTGCTGGAGCTGACCGTCAACGGGCGGACCCTGCCCGTGACCCTGGGCGGCCCGGTGCGTGTGTGGCCAGGGGTCGACGCCCAAGGAACCCTGGTCGTCGGCGACGCCGTCACCCTGCGCCGGGATTTCTCCCTGAAGCCGGTGGCGTACCTGGCCCTGCTGCGCCTGAGGCCTCGCACCGACCAGGCCCGCCTGGCCCAAGCCCTGCAGGCGCGCGGCCTCTTCGTCATCGACTCCACCGCGCGTGCGGCGGATCTCGGCGCGGTGCGCGCCGCCCCGGCCTCCAGAGCCCTCTCCGCCCTGCTCGCCGCAGTCCTCCCCGCACTGGCGCTGGCGGGCGCGCTCGGCTTCCTGCTGCTGGTCCTGCTGCGCGCTGGTGGGCCGGCGGACCTCGCGCTCCTGCGCGCCCTCGGGGTCGAGCGCGCCGACTTGGCGGCCGCCGCACGCATGGAGATCTGGCTGCTCGGCGCTGGCGGCGCGGTCGGCGGCCTGTTGGCCGGGGTCTCTGCCGACCGCCTGCTGGTGCCCCTGCTGGGGGTGCTCTCGGGGGTGTCGGCAGGTGGGGCCCCCCTCCCGGGCGTGCAGCCGCTGCCGGCCCCCGCCGGCGCGGCGCCCTTCGTGACGGTGGGCGAGGGGCCGCTCGCCCTGGGACTGACGCTGGCGGTGTGCGGGGCGGTCGTCGCCGTCGCGGCGGGCGTCGCGGCCCGAGACGCTGCTGCGCGCGCGTCCGCCGGGTCCCCTGCTGAGGAGGGTTGACGTGGTGGTAGCAGTACCCGCTTGTTCGGTGAACTGCGTTGGGACCGCTACGCCTGGTGGGTCGACGGCACCCCCGTGGCGAGCGCGTACCACAGCTAGTGGCTCGGCACGCACTTCACCGAATGCTTACGTAGCCGCTGTTCGTGCCGTCCCAATCCGCCGGTCGCCCCCGGTTCCTTCCCGGTGCCGGGCGAGGAGCGGGTCCCGTACGCACGAGTAGGACCGGCGGGCTAAGGGGAATCGCCGCGCGTCTCGCCTAACGCCGCGCCGCGTGCGTGGCGTACAGTCGGTTCTCCGGCATCCATGGCTGTGAAACGGGCAAGCCGCTTGCGCTACTGCCGCGGAGCCGAACGCGCGAGGAGAACCGGCGCTGGCCCGTTGACAGCAGCGTGGCCGGCAGGCGGCGGCCCGCAGCCTCCCAACGGTAGAGGGTGCGAATGATTACACTCAGGCGCCGCGCCGTTTGCCTTACTGAGATCGCGTGTTCCCCAGCCATATGGCCATCCTCTACCTCCCTAAAAGGCTGTGCCAAGCGGTCGTGGCAGTTCCTCACCCCGGTGGTGGCGGTCGTGCTCGCGGCCCCGGTCGAGGCGCCACCGTGCTGGGCCACCATGGCGGCGCGCCAAACGCCAGCGACCCGGCACCCGGAACCGGGTAGTCACCCCCGCTCACCGGGGTGCCACCCCGTGTCTGGACGTACGCCGGGTCGATGCCCCCAGATCGTCGCCCGTTTCGGGTGAGGGCGACAGGGGATCCCCGCCCCCACGGGGAAGTCAGGCGCCGGACGCCGCACGGGCCGTGCCCGCGTGGACGGTCGGGACCTCGGAGGGTGTGCGACCCGTCGGCTTGGTCGCCGGACGGCCCCGCCCGCCCGGTTCCCCGCGGCGACCTGGGGGTGGACGTCACGAACGACGAACCGCAGGCCGGTGGGTTCCGGCGGCCGGACGGTTCGTGGGACTGGGAGCATGAACAGGCGGCCGCGCCCGTGGCCGGGCGCACCGTGCTCGGTCGTGTGGCCGCCGTGCTCGACGGCGGCGGCTTACGGCGGGCCCTGGTCCCGGTATGCTGCGCCACGGTGGCCGCCGGCCTCGCCGGGGCCGCGCTGGCCGGGCGCCTCAACCCGTCCGGAGTGGCTCAGTTGGCGGCGGTAGGGCCCGCGGCCGCGCTGGCAGCGCCCGCGGTCATCGCGGCCGCGCTGCTGTTCCTCCACCGGCAGGTCCGGGCGGATGTCGTGGCCGGTGCGGCACGCTGGCGCCTGCTCTCCGCCCGCGGGGCGAACCCGCTACAGCTTCTCTTGCTGGCCGCGGGGCCCCGGGCCCTGCTTGCGCTCGCGGCGGGGGTGCTCGTGCCGCTCGCCGTGGCGCCGTTGGCCGCCGTACTGCCGCTGCGCGCTCCGGGGGTGGGCGTGGGCGCCCTGCTCGGCCAGGCCTGGCTCTGGTCGGTGGCCGCTGGCGTGGCGGCGGCGGGGGTCACGCTGCACGCAGCGCGGGAGCCGGTGCTGCGGGATCCGGCGCGGGCGCATCCACGCCAGCGGGTCGGCGGCTGGCGCGCCCCGGTGGTCTTCCGCTGGTACCTGGACGTCGTCCTGCTCGCGCTCTCCGGGGCGGTGGGGCCGCTCGTGGCCGGCGAGGCGCGCGGCGGGGCCGCGGCAGCGGCCGCCGCCACGCTGAGCGGCCCGGCCTTTTCCAGCGGTGGCCTGCCACCGGTGAGCGCGCCGCCGCCTCACCCCCTGCTGGCCCCGCTTGCCTACGTGGCGCCGGCCGCCTTCGCCCTCGGCGCCGCGCTGCTGGGCGCACGGCTCGCCGTGGCCGCGGCTGCCTGGCTCGACCGGCGCGCGCGGAGGCTCGCGTCGGCGGTGGTACTGCCGCTGCGCGCGGTGAGCCGCGGCCGCGGGTGGGGGTACCTGCTCGTCCCCTGCTTGGCCGCCGCCTCCGCCACGTTCGCGTTCGGCGGCAGCGCGGCGGTGATGGCCACGTCCCGTGCCCAGGCAGCGATGCGCGCCGGTTCCGACCTCCGCCTGGAGGAGGCCTGGCCAGCCCCGTGCGCGGGCTTTTGCACGGAGACGATCCTGCAGGCGCTGCCCGTGCCAGACATCGCCTCCACCAATCGGGGGCTGCCGGGCGTGGTGGCGGCGACGGCGCTGGTGCCGGCGCAGGATCAGGTGCAGACGGGCAGCGTCGGCACAACCCCCGCGACCCTGGTCGGCATCTCGCCAGCGGCGTATGCCGCCGTCGTGCGCTGGCCGCAGGGGTACGCGGCCACCGGGCGGCGCGCGCTCGCGCTGCTGACGGCGCACGGGCGTGGGGCGGTGATCTCAGAAGCCCTGGCCCAGGCCACCGGCCTGCGCGCCGGGCAGACGATGCAGAGCGGGCTCATGGGGGTGGTGCCCGTCCTGGCCGTGGTGCCGTCGTGGCCGGGCATGCCGGTGTCCGTTGGCCCCTGGGCGCTTGTGCGCTGGAGCGCGCTCCTGCCCGCGCTGCAGCAGCACGGGGCGTATAACGCCTCCGGCTTCGACGCGTACGCGCTCATGCGTCTCATGCCGCACGCCCGCGTGGCCAACATCGTGGCCGCCCTGTCCCAGCGTGGGCTCCGAGCGCGGGGCGCGGTGCGCGCCGCAAAGGGCGGCGGACCCGCCCCCCTGGCGTGGGTGCTCTGGCCGCTGGGGCTGCTCGCCGCAGTCCTGGCCTTCGTCGGGCTGCGCCTCGGTTGGCGCGATGAGGAATCGCTACCCGTCGCCGAGGTCGAACTCGCGTTGTCGGCCTCCGAGGCGGCGCGCGTGGCGGGCGAGCTGGCCGTGCCGGCCCTCGGCGGCGCGGGCCTGGCCTGGGGCGCGTTGGCTGGTTGGGCCGCCTCGGGCCTGTTCTGGCCCGACCTGCAGGCCGCAGCCGGCTCCGTACCCGGAGCCGTGCTCAACGTGCCGCTCGGCGGATGGCTGGCCTTGGCCGTCGCGTTGCTCGCCGGGGTACGCCTGCGCGCGGTGTGGCCGCGCGCCGCCGATGCCCCCGATCCTGTCCTGGGCGAACGCCTGGATGCGGCCGGCTCGAGGGGGCATGCCGCCGCGGCGGAGCCACCCCCGCTGCTGCCGCGGGAGGTGGCCGGGTCGCGCCCGGGTGGGGGGGCGCAGGCCCATGGTCCGGCCGCCGTGCCGCGTGCTGTCTTCACGGTGCTGATGCTGGCCGCCCGGCGCCTGCGCGCCAGTTGGATCCGCGTGCTCGGTCTCGCCTTCGGCCTGCTCTTGGCGGCGGCGGTTGCCGCGACGGTGCCCCTCTATACCGCCGGTTCCCTGACGCGGGTGTTGCAGGCCGGGCTCCAGCCGTACAACGACCGCCCCGCCGGGGCGGTGCTGGTTCGCTGGCTCCCGCCGAGCCAGCCGGGGCTCACGGGTTCGGCCGGCCTGCCCGCGTCGGCGGCCAGCCGCTTAGCGTCCCTCACGGCCGGTGTGGGTCGCGGCGTGGGCCTGCCGGCCACGCCGCTGGTGCGTTACGCCGCCACGCAGGACCAGCAGGTGATCACCCAGGCCGAGATCAGCAACCCATACGCCTCGGGGGTCTACTTTGGTGGCACGAGCATCGACATGCTCACGCACCTTCGCGCCCACGTCCATATGGTGCTCGGACGGGCCTACCACACGGCGCCGGAACGCGGCGGCATCCTGGAGGCCATCGTCACCCAGGAGGCGTACAAGACCGACCACCTGCAGGTCGGGCAGGTGTACCTTTACCCGTCGGCGGCGGTCCCGGGTAGCTACGTACGGTTGCGCTTGGTCGGTGTCTTCCAGCAGCTCGACCCGACGGGGCCGTTCTGGCCGTACCGGTACTTCACCTCGGACTTCTTCGTCGCGCCGTCCGCGTTCTCCGCGCTAGAGGCCAAGGGCCAGGTCACCCTGGGCGAAGCGGCCTGGTACACGAGCCTCCACCTGCGACGGCTCATCGCCCAGCAGGTACCGGCGGTGATGACCGGCGTGCAGCGGGCCGCGCTCCAGATCAGCGGCGTGGTCCCGGGGGCGCGGATGGACGTCTCGCCCTACGCGGAACTCTCCGCCTTCGTGCAGCGGGAGGAGACCCTCACCGGCCTCCTCCGCTTGGTCAGTGTGCCGATTCTGGCCATCGCCCTCTACTTCGTCGCCATCACCGCGAGCCTCATCGTCGCCGCCGACAGGGGCGAGATCGCCGTCTTCGCCAGTCGGGGCGCGCCCGTGGGTCAGATTCTGTCCCTCTACCTATTGGAGTGGGTGCTGCTGGCCATCCCGGTAGCGGCCCTGGGGCCGTTCCCCGCAGCGCTGTTCTCCCGGGTGGTGGGTTCGTCTGAGGGGTTTCTGCACTTCGCGGCGGCGCGCCCGCTGCCCGTGTTCATCCGCCCGATCGACTTCGCGTACGCGGGTGTGGCGGCCGCGCTCGGCGTCCTCGCCGCCATGGTCCCGGTGCTCGTGGGGCTCGGGCGCAGCATCGTCAGCGCGCGGCTGCGGTCCTCGCGCACGGTGGACCAGCCCCTGTGGCAGCGCGCCTACCTGGACGGCGTGGCCCTGCTGCTGCTTGCCGTGATTTGGTGGGTGTTCCACAAGGCCTCGGTACAGGGCGGCGGCGGCGCGGCCGCCCTGGTGGGCGACCCGGCGCTCTTCGTCCTGCCGCCCGTCTTCCTCGTGGTGTCGGGCTTGCTCGTGGTGCGGTTCCTGGGGTGGCTGCTGCGCACGCTCGACGCGCTGGCGGGTCCGTTCGTGCGGCCGGCGCTGAGCCTACCGCTGCGGCGCATCGGCCGCTTGCCCTCGCAGTTCGCCCCCGTCTTGCTCCTGCTCTGCTTCACGGCCGCCCTCGGCAGTTACTCCGCGGCATCCGCCCGGACGCTCGACCAGAACCTGACGGCGGCCGCGGACTACCAGGTCGGGGCCCAGGTCCAACTGCAGGAGGTCTCACCCTGCTCGATCATGAAGCCGGAGATCGGGGTGTGCCTCACCTACGACAACGCGCCCATCGGGCCGCAGGGCGTGCGCCCGATGCCCCCGTTTTCCCTGCACGCCGGTGTCCCGGGGCTGCGGCACGCCGCAGAACTCGTGCAGGAGCAGGTCACCGTCCAGGGCCCTCTGAACTCTGGACAGGCTGACCTGGTGCTGGTCAATCCCTCGACCTACGCCCAGGTGGCTTGGTGGATGCCTGGCCTCAACCCGCACCCCCTGCTCCACTACGTCAACCTGTTGACCTCCCAGCCCGGGGCGGCCCTGGTAGACCCGGCCTTTGCCAACCAGATGGGCCTCCAGGTCGGCCAGAGCTTTTCGCTCAGCGATGGCATCTATAATGGAACCTTTACCGATGTCGGCGCGGTCCAGCGCTGGTCGGGCGCCGACGCCAACGCGCCGCTGGTGGTGGCCAATCTGGCGTATGCCAAGAGCGCGATGGGCATGATTCCCGCCTACCGAACGGCCCTGTTGCAACTGTCCCCGCACGCCAGCCTGCCGGCGATCGAAACCGCCCTGGCCGACAAGGGTATCTTCACCCAGGCGTCCCTGGTGGCCTCGACCCTGGCGGGCCAGGCCCTGAGCACCCCGGAGTGGGCGGGGCAGACCGGCATGCTGACCGTCGGTTTCCTGACGGCCCTGGGCATCACCATTCTCGGCTACCTGCTCTATGCCGTTGTGCTGCTGCGCGGCCAGCTCAGCCAACTCGGCCTGCTCTTTGCGCTGGGGCTGCCGTGGGGCTCGGTCCTGGCGACCGTCGCGGTGGAGCAGGGGACGCTGCTGCTGTTCGGCGCCGCCGCTGGCGCCGCCGCCGGCCTGGTCGCGGCTGCGCTCTTCCTCCCGTTGCTCCGGCCCGCCTTCACGGGACCCAACGCACCGCCCTTCCTTGCCCTCGGGCCGGGCGGGGCCCTGGCCCAGGTCGCCGTCGTATTGGTCGCCCTGCTGGCCATCGCCCTAGGGGCGTTGCTGTTCTCCCTCCGGCGGTTGCACGTGGGGGAGACGCTGAAGCTGGAGGAGTAGGGGGGCGGGCGCCCGCCCCCTCGGGGGCTTCGTGTGGAGCGCAAGGGGCGGGACGTGGGGATCGGCTGTTCCCCCAGCCGGGCCCGACTGGGCCGGTACCGGACCGCCCGGCCCCCGCGGCAGGGGGGGGCGCCCCGCGCCCGCATACGATGGCCGGCCTGGCCCGATACTTTGGCTTGCGCGGGATCGCGCGGAGGGGGGCCGACCGGGCGTGTTCGCCAGCCGGCGGGTCAGCGAGCTCCCGCCCTACGTGTTCGCCGACCTGGATGCCCGGATCTCGGAGATCCGCGCGCGCGGCGGGACGGTGCTGGACCTGGGGCGCGCGGATCCCGACCACGAGGCGCCTCCCGAGTTGGTGCGCGCCCTCTGCACGGCCGCCAGTGCGCCCTCGGCCCACCACTACCCGCCGTTCGGCGGCCTCGACGAGTTGCGTCGCGCCGTGGTCGCCTGGTATCAGGACCGCCACGGGGTGCGGCTCGACCCGGACGGTGAGGTCCTGGTGCTGGCCGGTAGCAAAGAGGGGTTGTTCCACGTCTCGCTGGCGATGTGCGATCCGGGAGACGTGGCCCTTGTCCCCGACCCCTGCTTCCCCGCCTACCGCATGGGCGCCTATTTTGCCGGGGCCGAGGTGGTGTCCCTGCCTCTGCGGCCCGAATGGGGGTACCTCCCGAGCCTCACCGCCGTGCCCGAGGACCTGGCGCGGCGGGCCCGCATCCTGTTTCTCAACTACCCTAACAACCCTACCGGCGCGGTGGCGACGGCCTCCTTCTTCGCGGAGGCTGTTGCCTTTGCCAGGCGCCATGACCTCTTGCTCTGCCACGACCTCGCGTATGGGGAATCGGGCTACGACGGGTACCGCGCGCCCAGCGTCCTCCAGGTGGAGGGCGCCCGGGACGTTGCCTTGGAGTTCATCACCTGGTCCAAGGCGTTCTGCATTCCGGGCTGGCGCCTGGGTGCGGCCGTTGGTTGCCGTCAGGCCGTGGCGGCGCTGCGCGACCTAGAGACACAGGTGGGCGGCGGGGTCTTCGCCGCGGTGCAGATGGCGGGGGCCGCGGCGCTGGAAGACGTGGCGCGCAGCGGGTTCCTTACGGCCATGAACGAGACGTACCGCGTCCGGCGGGATCGCATGACCGCGGCGCTGCGGGAACTGGGTTTCGCGGCCCCCCGCCCGCGCGCCACGCCTTTCCTTTGGTTCCCCTGCCCCGACGGCCGGACGGCGGCCACCTACGCGGCGTGGCTCCTGGGGCGCTGCGGTGTGGCCCTGGCTCCCGGGACGGGCTTTGGGGCGGGCGGCGAGGGATACCTGCGGCTTTCTCTCACAGCCTCCACCGCGGATGTCGAAGAGACCATTACGAGGTTGCGGAAGGTCGGCCCCGAGGCCCTGCGGCGGGCCGCACCGGAGGGGCCCGCCGCTGGAGGGGTGGAGTGGCGCCGGCTGCCCCCCGGGGGTGGCGCGAAGGTCCGTCCCGGCGTCCCCCGGCGGCGCCCGCACGGGGCGATCCAGCCCGACCACCCCCCGGACGCGCTGATCGGCAGCCTCTGAGGGCGTGGGCCTGCCACGCGGCCCAGTTGAAGCGCGTTCCGCCGCTGGAGGAGGCTTTGCCGGGCCGGGCGGCCCTTGCCAGTTGCGCGCGGTGCGCCTATACTGCTCACACAACGTCAGGAAATGTCAGCACGGGCCTCGCGGCACGTCCCTTCGCCGCACGGGCCCCGTGGGGGGATCGGTGCGTGGCGTCCCTGTCCGACCTGATCGAAACCCACCTGTTGGCGATGCTTGGCGACTCTGCGGAGGTCGAGGTGCAGCGCGCGGAGTTGGCCTCCCGCTTCGGTTGCGCACCTTCGCAGATCAACTACGTGCTGGTGACGCGCTTTACGCCCGCGCGGGGCTTCGTGGTACGCAGCCGGCGGGGGGGCGGCGGGTACATCCGGGTGGCGCGTATGCCCGTAGCGGCCGGGGACGCCGTGCGCGCCGTCCCAGGCGCCATCGATCAGGCGGGCGCGGAACACCACCTCGACCGTCTCTTTGGCGAAGGCCTGCTAACGGCACGCGAGGCGGCCATGCTGCGGGCCGTGGTGGCGCGGGAGAGCCTGGCGCTCCCCCTACCCCTGCGGGATCGCGTGCGCGCCGATGTGTTGCGCGCGGCCATCGCTGCCCTGCTCAGCCTCGCGGAAGAGACGGCGCGTGCGGACGCGCCGGGCGAGGTGCGGTCCGTTTGGGGAGGGAACAGCGATGAACTGTGATCGGTGCCGCGAGCGTCCCGCCCGCTACCACGTCAAGCGCGTCGTCAACGGCGAGACGGTTCGCGAGTTCGACCTCTGCGAGCGCTGCGCGGCCGCCGAGCAGGGGGAGCTGGCAGCGGCCATGGCCGAGCCACACCTCAACATCCACCAGTTGCTGGCGGGCCTCCTGGCGGGGGGTGGCGAGGCGGGGGGCGCTGGTGCCGCGGCGGCCGTGGGCGCCCGCTGCCCCCGTTGCGGCACCAGCTATGCCGAGTTCGCCCGCACCGGGTTGGTCGGCTGCCAGGCGTGTTACGACGCCTTCGGCGACCAATTGGAGGCGCTGATCCGGCGCGTCCACGGCAAAAGCCGGCACGAAGGGAAGCTGCCGCTGCGGGCGGCCGCATCCTTCCGCAGGCGCCGCGCGGTGGACGAGTTGCGGCGCGAGCTGGAGCAGGCCGTCGCCGCGGAGGCCTTCGAACGGGCTGCCGAGTTGCGTGACCGCATCCGTGCTCTGCAGGGGGGCGCCGACAGCGGGGTCGTGGGGCCTGCCGCCGCAGCGCGGGGTGGCTCGTGAGGTGGGCGGTGTCGCAGGAGGGGGAGTATGGGCCGGTGGCCACGCAGACGATGGAACAGGTCCTGAGTCGACCGGTCGGTCCGTGGCAGCGGGTGGAGGGGCCGGCCGACGACGTGGCGATCTCCAGCCGTGCCCGCCTGGCGCGCAATCTGGCGGATGTGCCCTTTCCGCCGCGCATGGGCGACGCTGAGGCGCAGGCCCTGCTGGCGCGTGTGCGCCAGACCGGGGCACATCTGCCGGCCGCGCTGGGAAGCTTCTCCTTCGACGCGCTGGCGGATGTGGCGCCGTTGGACCGGGAGGTCCTGGTGGAGAAGCATCTCTGCAGCCCTCAACTGGCGCGGGACGGGCGTGGCGCGTTGCTGCTTCGCTCCGACGAACAGTTGAGCGCCATGGTTCTGGAGGAGGACCACCTGCGGCTGCAGGCCCTCTTCCCGGGGTTGCAACCCGAGGCGGCCTGGGGGCTGGCCAGCCAGTTAGACGACGCGCTAGAGGCCGACCTGACGTGGGCGTTCTCCGACCGGTTGGGGTATCTCTCAACCTGTCCCACCAACCTCGGTACGGCGATGCGCGTGTCCGTGATGCTCCACCTTCCTGCCCTGTGCTGGTCGGGGCGCATCGCCGGGTTGCTCGCCGGTCTGGGCAAGGTGGGGCTGGTCGCGCGTGGGCTGTACGGAGAGGGCAGCGCGGCTGCCGGGGACCTGTTCCAGATCAGCAATCAGACTAGCCTTGGCCAGTCCGAAGAGGACCTCGTGGCGCACCTCGCCGCCGCCGCACGGGAGATTGTCAACCGGGAGCGGAGCGCGCGGGAGGCCCTCTGGAACGAGGCGCGCGTGGCCTTGGAGGACCGTGTCTGCCGCGCGTACGGCATCCTGGCCAATGCTCGGGTCCTCTCGTCCGCCGAGGCCTTGCGGCTGCTTTCGGAGGTGCGCTTCGGCTCGCTGCTGCACGTGCTGCCGCCCCTGCCGGCCCACCGCTGGACGCAGCTGCTGGTGCTGAGCCAGCCCGGGTTCCTGCAGAGGCGGCAGGGCGCAGCCGCGCCCGCGCAGCGCGATGTGGTCCGGGCCACCGTCCTGCGCCAGCAGTTGCAGGCTGTGCTGGGCGGAGAGGAGGCCGAACAGGGCGGCGGGGGGGCCGGCGCGCGCGCTGATGGGGAGGGCGATGCGGCGGGCTCGCGTTCCGCGTAGGCGGAACCGGGCAGGGATGCGGGCGCTGCAAAGGAATGTGCAGGATGCAGAGCCAGGGCGCGCGGCAGATCGAGGACGGGGCGGCGCCGTGCCCACGGGCGGCCCCGTCCGGCGAGTGCGCACGGGTGTTCAGTTGCGACGCGAAGCCTTCGCGGACGCCGCCGAGGGTGTCGTCCGCCCAAGGGGGCCACCGTGATGTTCGGACGTTACTCTGAGCGGGCGCAGCGGGTCATCATTCTCGCGCAGGACGAGGCTCGCCGGCTCAACTATAACTATGTGGGTACGGAGCACCTGTTGCTCGGGCTGATTCGCGAGGGCGCGGGCATCGCGGCCAAGGCCCTGCAGAACCTGGGCATCGACCTCGACCAGGTGCGGGCCGAGATTGAAAAGACCCTGGGGCGGGGTACCGCGCCGCCCTCAGGAGAGGTGCAGTTCACGCCGCGCGGTAAGAAGGTCATCATGGAGCTCGCCATCGACGAGGCGCGCAATCTCGGCCACTCGTACGTGGGCACCGAGCATCTGCTGCTCGGCCTGATCCGCGAAGGGGAGTGCGCGGCCGCACGCCTGCTGGAGAATATGGGCGCGGACTTGGAGCGCGTGCGCCGCGAGGTGACCAAGCTCCTTGGTTCGCCGATGCAGCAGGCCCAGCCGCCACGCGCCAGTTCGCGGCGCAGCAAGTCCAATACACCGGTGCTGGACAACTTCGGCCGGGACCTGACCAGCCAGGCCGAAGAGGGGAAGCTGGACCCGGTCATCGGTCGCGAGAAGGAGATCCAGCGCGTTATCCAGATCCTGAGCCGGCGCACCAAGAACAACCCGGTCCTCATCGGTGAGCCCGGGGTCGGCAAGACGGCCATTGTCGAGGGGCTGGCCCAGCGCATCTCCGACGGCAGTGTGCCCGAAATCCTCAAGGATCGGCGCGTTGTGGCCCTGGACCTCGGCGCGATGGTGGCGGGGAGCAAGTACCGCGGCGAGTTCGAGGATCGACTGAAGAAGGTCATGGAAGAGATCCGCCGCGCCGGCAATGTCGTTTTGTTCATCGATGAGATGCATACCATCATCGGCGCGGGTGCGGCCGAGGGCGCGATCGACGCGGCGAACATCCTTAAGCCGGCCCTGGCGCGCGGCGAGTTGCAGACCATCGGCGCCACGACGCTGGACGAGTACCGCAAGCATGTGGAGAAGGACGCGGCCCTGGAGCGCCGCTTCCAGCCCATCATGGTCAATGAGCCGTCGGTCGATGATACCGTCGCCATCCTCAAGGGGCTGCGCGACCGGTACGAGGCCCACCACCGCGTCGTGATCACCGACGAGGCGATTACGGCGGCCGCGCGCCTTAGCGACCGCTACGTGAGCGATCGTTACCTACCGGACAAGGCGATCGACGTCATCGACGAGGCCGCGAGCAAGGCGCGGCTGCAGGCGTTCGTCGCGCCCCCCGAGTTGCGCGAAATCGAGGAGACACTGGAGCAGGCGCGTAAGGAGAAGGAGGAGGCGGTGGCCGCCCAGCAGTACGAGCGGGCCGCCAACCTACGCGACCGCGAGCAGAAGATCCAGGCGGAGCTGGAGAAGCGCAAGGAGGAATGGCGCAACAACCAGGTCAATCAGCGGCTGACGATCACCGCCGAGGAGGTCGCCCAGATTGTCGCCGACTGGACGGGGGTCCCCGTGCGCAAGTTGGCGCAGGGCGATGCGGAGCGCCTGCTCAGCTTGGAGGACGCCATTCACGGCCGCTACTTCGATCAAGAAGAGGCCGTGACGGCCGTGGCGCGCGCCATTCGCCGCGCCCGCGCCGGCCTGAAGGATCCGCGCCGGCCGATCGGCAGCTTCATCTTCTTGGGCCCGACAGGCGTCGGCAAGTCCGAGTTGGCCAAGGCCCTGGCGGACGCCCTCTTCGGCGACGAGGACGCCACAGTGACGGTGGACATGTCCGAGTACACGGAACGCCATACGGTGTCGCGCCTGGTGGGCGCGCCCCCCGGCTACATCGGTTACGACGAGGGGGGACAGCTGACGGAGGCGGTTCGTCGGCGGCCTTACTCCGTCATCGTGCTGGAGGAGATCGAGAAGGCGCACCCAGAGGTCTTCAACCTGCTGCTGCAGGTGCTCGAGGAAGGCCGCCTGACCGAGGCCAAGGGGCGTACGGTGGATTTCCGCAACACCGTGATCATTATGACTGGCAATATTGGTGCCCAGTATCTCAAGCGGCAAGGCGCGTTAGGCTTCCGCCCCGCGAATCGGGAGGACGAGGCCAACTACGCGGCCCTCAAAGACAAGATCATGGAAGAGGTTCGCCGAACCTTCCGTCCGGAGTTCCTCAACCGCATCGACGAAGTGGTCGTCTTCCGGCCGCTGGGACGCGACCACCTGATGCACATCGTCGACCTGATGTTGGAGAGGCTGCGGCGCCGCATGGCCGAACACGGTTTGCAGTTCGAGATCACGTCTGGGGCTAAGGAACTCATCGTCGACCAAGGCACGGACGTGGAATTCGGGGCCCGGCCCCTGCGGCGCGCAATCACGCGCCTGATCGAGGATCCGCTGTCGGAGGAGATGCTCCACGGCCGATTCCCGGAGGGTTCCACGGTGGTGATCGATGTCGAGCCGGCGGCGGAGCCCGCCGGTGAGGCCCCCACCGAGCGGCGCGCGGCGCGCATCGTCTTCCGCCAGCCGGAGCCCCCGGTAGGGGCGGCCGCGCACGCGGGTGAGACGGGGGCGGCCACCCCCGCGGGGGAGGCGTAGGCCGATTGGATCGTGGTGGTGAAGGGCGGGACGTCCGCTGCGGCGTCCGCCCCATCCTTCACCGCGCTTTATGGGTCTGGCGGCAGGGGGGAGACGGGCGGCGTGCGGCTCGCGGTGCGCGTCTTCGCGGGTGCGGCGGAGGCCCTCGGCGCGCGGCTGGTCGAGGTGGAGTTGCCCGAAGGCGCCACGGCAGGACAGTGCCTGGAGGCGCTGGCCGAGCGGGGTGGCGGGCTGCTGCGCCGGTGCCGCGTTGCCGTCGACCGGGCTACGGTCGGCCCGGCCCACGTCCTACACGCCGGGTCCGAGGTGGCGGTCCTGCCCCCGGTGAGCGGGGGCGCCGATCACCTGGTGGTCGGGCCCGAGCCCATCTCCGCGGACGGCCTCCTGGCTGCGGTGGCGGACCCCGATTGCGGTGGGAACGTGCTCTTTCTCGGTACGGTTCGCGGCCGAACCGGGGACTGGCGCACGGAGCGGCTGGAGTATGAGGCATACGGGGACATGGCGGACGAGGTCCTCGCGCGGATCGCGGCGGCGGCGCGGCGCATGTGGCCCGGCGTGCGCCTCGCCATGGCGCACCGGACGGGCGCAGTCCCGCCCGGGCAGGCGGCCGTCGGCGTGGCCGCCGCCGCGTCCCATCGCGGCGACGCCTTTGCCGCGGCCCGTTTTTGCATCGAGCGCATCAAAACGGAGCTTCCCGTATGGAAGAAGGAGCGCTCGCCGGAGGGCAGGGAGTTCTGGGTAGAGCACCCGTAGCGGGACGCCTCCTGGGGGGCGTCCCGTGAGTAGGTCCATTCCCCCTCCCGCCCGTCGCCCGCACCGTCCTGGGAATAGATGTCGGCACGGCGCAGCGGTTGGCGGTCATGGCCCAGCGGGGCGACCGGGCCCCGGCGGCATCCCGACCGTTCCCGCCTCGCGCTTCAGGCGGGTCCGTTGTCCCCATCCCTCACCAGGGGGTCGACCGCGGTGGCAGCGGTGCGCGCAGAGGGTCAGCCGTGGATCCGCTTGCGGGGTTGGCCGGGGTGCCCGGCTCCCCGTGGTGACGGCGGCGCCAAGCTTGCGCGCCCAAGACCGGCCTGACCGTTTCCGCCTTGGAACAGACCTGTCCCCCCGGCTTGGCGACCAGCGGCACACCGGCCGCGCGGGCGAGCGGGCTGTGGCCCGCTTCGCCGGGCTCGGGCCCGGGGGGCCCACACCCACGGCCACCGACCGGCACGGGTCTCCTGTGCCTGGGAAAGGCTTCGGCGTAATCCTGATTATGCCAGCTGGCGGAGGGGTAAACGGCCAGGCGGCGAAACGTCGTAGCCGGCAGGGGGTGAGGACGTGGCGCGCGCCCACGTTGTGTTCGCGTGCCAGGCCTGCGGGTATGAGAGTGCCCGCTGGATGGGGCGTTGTCCCGGGTGCGGCGAGTGGAACACCCTCTCCGCGGCGGACGCCTCCCCCACGCCCATGGACAGGGTGGCGGAGGCCGTCCCGGTCGCCCAGGTGCCGTCCGCAGACGGCGAGCGTCTGGAAGCCGGCATCCAGGAGTTCGACCGCGTGCTGGGGGGCGGCATCGTCCCCGGAACCTTGATCCTCCTGGGCGGCGATCCCGGGGTCGGCAAGTCGACGCTGCTGTTGCAAGTTGCCGCGCACCTGGCACGCGTGCATCCGGTGCTCTACGCCAGTGGCGAGGAGTCGGCCCCCCAGTTGCGGGCGCGGGCGGCGCGGCTGGGCGCGCTATCGCCAGGCCTACTGGTCGCGGCGGAGACCGATACCGGCGCCGTCGAGGCGCTGTGCGCACGTCACCGTCCCGCGCTGCTGGTCGTCGACTCGGTGCAGACGGCACGCGCGCCGGGCTGCGCCCTGGCCCCGGGCAGCCCCGTTCAGGTGCGCGAGGTAGCCGCACGCCTGCTCGCGTTGGCCAAGACCCGTAACCTGCCTACCTTGCTGGTGGGGCACGTCACCAAGGCCGGGATGCTGGCGGGCCCGCGTCTCTTGGAGCACATGGTCGACGTCGTCCTGCTGTTCGAAGGGGAGCGATTCTCTCCTTACCGCCTGCTGCGCGCCCTCAAGAATCGCTTCGGCTCGACCCAGGAGCTCGGTGTCTTCCAGATGGGGGAGTCGGGCCTGGACCAGGTGCCCAACCCCTCCACCCTCTTCTTGGCTGAGCGCGCCCAGGGGGTTCCAGGGACGGTGGTGGGCGTGACCGTCGAAGGTGCGCGCCCGCTGCTCTGCGAGGTTCAGGCCCTGCTGGCGACACCCGCCTTCGCTACGCCACGCCGTACCGCCGCCGGCCTGGACGCCGCTCGACTGGCGTTGCTCCTGGCGGTGCTGGAGAAACGCTGCGGGTTGCGTTGCGGGCAGATGGACGCCTATGTCAAGGTCGCCGCCGGCATCCGCCTGGAGGAGCCAGCCGCCGACCTTGCGTGCGCGTTGGCCCTTGCCTCGGCCTACCTGGATCAACCGGTGCCCCCGGATGCCGTCGCCATGGGTGAGATCGGGCTTGGCGGCGAGGTGCGCGGGGTGCCCCGCCTAGCGGAGCGGTTGGCGGAGGCAGGCCGTCTGGGCTTCCGGCGCGCCCTGGTGCCCGCCAGCGCCGCCGGGGAGTCCGGGGCGATGGAGGTCATGCGGGTGCGTACCCTTCAGGAAGCGGTGTCCCGGGTGTTCAAGGCGTCCGCGACGGGATGAATGGGGCGGACCGAGCCGTGCCGCCGCCGGTACGGCTGCTGCGACCCCTGTGTTCGCCGACCCAAGGGGTTCGCCTGGGAGTGGCGTCGCTGATGTGGTCCCCCCACCTTCTATGGCAACAGCCTCGCGATCCGCCGCCAGGGCGGCCGCATGGCGTCCCTCGGCCGCGCAGCCCACCGCAGCCCTGTTGGCAAAACGCCGTTGTGCCCCACTGTGTGCCAGGGGCCCAGTCCGCCCGGCACACCGAGGGCCGTGTCGACGGGACGCTCCTGCGAAAAAGGCCGCCAGACCCACTACCGGTAGTCGGTGTGTCCGCAGTGACCTACTAGACGGCGGCGCGCGAGCCGGTCCCGCCTTGTTCATGCCGCGTGGCGCCGGGCCCCGCCGGCATGGGGGACTCCCCTGAAATACGCCTGCCGACCACCAGATATAGTGGCTCCTCAGGCGGTGTCGCACCAGACCACGCGCCGCGCATTTCATTTCATGCCGCGTGGTGCCGACGGCCGCGCCGGCATGGGGGACTCTCGTGGTGACCCGTGAGGGGTAAAGCGGCCCGCCGCAAGAGTGGCCAGAATGGCGAGGTCAAACGCAATAACCGGGCTCCCGCCAGGGAACCCGTGCATCGGCCGTCGCCGACGGCTCTATGGGTACGACAAACAGTGCATGGGCTGCCGCAGCGGCTCCGACCACGCGGAAGCGCTTCCTCCGCATCCCCGCTAGAGAAGATTGTACAGACCCAAGGTGGATAGCTTCTTGCGTTCCTTGATCAGGATATCATATACGTTGACATCCAATAGATCGGCCAAGGCCGCCAGATAGAAAAGCAGGCGTCCGAACTCCTCTTCAAGCACCTCGCGACACGCGGTGCACAGCTCGCCCTCGAGGTGATCGTCCAGCGAGGCCCGCAGCTCACTCAGCGACATCTTGTCGGAGTTGGGTATCTGGTTTTTCTGCGCGTTGATCCGTACACAGCCGCAGGTGGTCACCGATTTGGCCAGCGCGCGCGAAATCCGGACGCTGGCCTCCTGGAACTTGGATGTGACATCGAGGACGCTTCGGTGTCGCACGAGCCCGTTCTGGACCGCCTCTTGGAATTCATCCCAAAGAGAGTCCTTCACCCGTGCCGCACCCCTTTTGGTCGTCGCTTCGGCGCAGAACGGACGACGAAGGCACCGCCAGCTCGCACCGCCGCGACATGGTGCCCGGAAACGGCAGCGCCATTATAGAGACCGCGCAGTTTCGCTGTCAACGCGGGCGGCGCCCGACCTGGCGTCGGCCGCGGGAGCGACCGGGCCGGCGGGGGGTTGGCTGGAGGCGTGCGCCCCGGCGGTGGGGGCCGGTGCCGGGCGGCCTATTCCCGCGGGTGGTATAATACGGTTGACAGGTCGGGGCAGTTGCGGAATGCCGGGGGGTGAGTAGTTGTTCAGCATCGGCGACCGTGTCGTCTACCCCATGCACGGGGCCGGGGTCATCGAGGCCATCGAGGAGCGCGAGATCCTCGGCCGCCGCAAACAGTACTACATCATGAAGCTGCCGATCGGGGACATGCAGGTGATGATCCCCGTCGACGGTGTCGACGATGTCGGGCTGCGCCAGGTGATCAGCGAGAGCGATCTGGAGCGCGTGCTAGAGGTGCTGGCCGGGGAGCGGACCAAGATGTCCGCCAACTGGAATCGCCGGTACCGCGCCAACGCCGAGAAACTGCGCAGTGGTAACATTTTCGAAGTGGCTGAGGTGGTGCGCAACCTGACCCTGCGTGAACGCGAGAAGGGCCTCTCCACCGGAGAGCGCAAGATGCTGGACAACGCCAAGCAGATCCTTGTGAGCGAGGTCGTCCTCTCGCGGAACATTCCCGAAGGGGAGGCGCACAGCCTGCTGGAGCAGGCGATCGGCAGCGCCTCCTCGTAACGGGGCACATCCGGCGCCCCATCCGACCGGGGCGCCACCGGACGGGTTCCCGGGCAGCACGCTGCGAGCGCCGCCGTGAAGGCGGGTCCGGTTGGAGAGTCCATCATCGGCGGGCGTGGGCCGGTCCGATATACGGCCCCGCCACACCGCCCCTAGGAGGCGGGGGACCATGCGAGCGGAGCCGGGTCCGTGGCTCGGGGCGGCCGTGGGGGCGGCAGCCGGCTTCTATACCGCCCTCGCATGGCTCGGAGCACTTAGCCGCGCCTACCCCGTCTCCCCCGCCCTGAACGGGCAGGAGGCGGCCGCCCTAGCGTTGGCGCTGGCTTTGGTGGGCGGATGGCTGGGTTGGCGGTTTGGCCCTGGGTGGGCATCCCTCGCGGCCTCGGGCCTGCGCACCGTACGACAGCGCCTGTTTCGGCTTCCGGCCCTAGATGTGCTCTCGGGGGCCGTCGGCGTCGTCCTCGGCCTGGTGGTGGCTTTCCTCCTCTCCCCCGCGATTTCCCGGATCCCCTGGGTCGGGGCCTACTTACCGATCGCGGTGAGCTTGGGCCTCGCCTGGCTCGGCGGCGCCCTGTTCGCCGCGCGGCGCGAGGAGTGGATGCGCTTGCTCGATGCGCCGCGTTCCGCTGTGGAGCCGGCCGGACCGCCCGCGCCAGAGCCCCCTGTGCCCGAGTTCGCCGGGGCCGCGCCCGGAGCGCGGCCCAAGGTGCTGGACACCAGCGCGATCATCGACGGCCGGATCGCCGACCTCTACCGCACGGGCTTTCTCGAAGGCGACTTCATCGTGCCCACCGCTGTGCTGGACGAGTTGCGCCACATCGCCGACAGTCCCGACCCCACGCGCCGCCAGCGCGGGCGGCACGGCTTGCAGGTCCTCGGCACGCTGCAGAAGGAACTCGGTGCCCCTGTGGTGTTCACGGACCGAGACCCGGCCCCGAGCAAGGAAGTCGACAACCGGATCGTGTTGCTGGCGCAGGAGATGGGCGCGCAGGTCGTGACCACGGACTACAACCTCAACAAGGTCGCGGAGTTGCTGGGCGTAGCCGTGCTGAACGTCAACGAACTGGCGGGTGTCCTGCGGCCGCGTTACCTGCCCGGGGACGAGTTCGCCGTGCGCATCGTGGCCGACGGCAAGCAGGCGGGCCAGGGGGTCGGGTACCTGGAGGATGGGACGATGGTGGTCGTGGAAGGCGGCCGGCGCTTCCTGAACGGCGACGTCGATATCGAGGTCACCTCCTCCTACCAGACGGCCCAGGGGCGCATGATCTTTGGGCGCCCGCGCTCGGCCCATCTGGAGCGGGTGGGCCAAGCGTGAGTGCCCCCAGGTGGGTGGGCGTGGTGCCGGCGGCCGGGTCTTCTCGGCGTATGGGCCGCGACAAGGTCATGGCCGAGCTCGACGGGGTCCCCGTGCTCGTGCGGACCCTGCGCGTCTTGGCTGCCGCCGGCCTACCCCGCGTGGTGGTCGGGGTGCGCGCCGCCGAGCGCGCCGCCCTGGCCGCCCGGCTGCCGGCGTGGCTGGAAGGTACGGAGATCCGGCTGGTGGAGGGCGGCGAGAGCCGGCAGGAGACAGTGGGTCGCTGCCTGGCCGCGGTCCCCGCCGACGCCGACCACGTGCTCGTGCATGACGCCGCCCGTCCCCACTGCTCGCCGGATCTGGTCCTCCGCGTGCAACGGGAGGCCGAGGCCTGCGGGGCGGCGGCAGCCGCCTGGCCCGTCGTGGACACGGTGCATCGGGCCACGGCGGACGGCACCGTCGTCGAGACCCTGAATCGGGCCGGCCTCTGGTGTGCCCAGACGCCCCAGGGCTTCCGGCGGGATGTGCTGGCCGCCGCTCACGCGGCCGCGCAGACCACCTACACGGACGACGCCGGCCTCTGCGCGGCCTTGGGTCAGATGGTCCGTCTCGTCCAGGGGGAGCGCGCGAACGTGAAACTCACGGTTCCCGAAGACCTCGCCGCGGCGGCGCCACCCTTGGCGGTGGGGCAGGGCTACGACGTGCACCGCTTGGTCGCTGACCGTCCGCTGGTCCTCGGTGGTGTCCGTATCCCCCACGATCGTGGGCTGGATGGCCACTCCGACGCCGACGCGCTCTGCCACGCCCTGGCCGATGCGGTGCTCGGGGCGGCGGGCCTGGGGGACATCGGCCACCATTTTCCCCCCGGGGACCCGGCCTATGCTGGGGCCGACAGCCTGGAGTTGCTGAAGCACTGCGTAGGGCTCGCCGCCCAGCACCGCTGGTGTCCCGCTCAAGCCGACTGCCTGGTGATCGCTGAACGCCCCCGCCTGGCCCCGCACGTGCCGGCGATGCGCCAGCGGCTTGCCGTCGCGCTCTCCCTAGATCCTGAGCGCGTCAACGTCAAGGCCGGGACAAACGAGGGCCTCGGTTGGCTGGGCCGGGAGGAGGGTATCGCCGCCCAGGCCGTGGTCTTGTTGCGCCGCCTGCCTGTTTGACACCCCGCGCCCGCCTCGCTAGCATAACCCTGCGTGGATAGCGCACGCCCCGCGTGGCGCCATGGCTCACAGGGCCCGTTCCTGGTGGCCCGCGGGCCCGCCGGACCGGGCGGACGTTGGTCGTCGGCTGGCTGTGCCGAGGCTGCGAGGGATCCGGCGCCGGACCCGTATCCACAGCCGGGGGGCGTCGTTCCTCCGGCGGATCGGTCTCTGGTGCGGGGCCGGTTTGGTACGCCCTTGCCGCCTCTTTACCGGGTGGCAGGGGCGTTTTTGATCCGTGGCGTTGGAGTCTTCGGGGACGCCGGTCGACACGCCTACGGGGGAGGGGCCGCGCATGTGGCGCGAGCTTCGCGCGGACGTCGCCGCCATTGCCGAGCGGGATCCGGCCTGCCGTTCGGCACTGGAGGCCTGGTTCTGCTACCCGGGCCTGCACGCACTGCTCACCTACCGGGTTGCCCACCGCCTGCACCGGGCACGCCTGTTCCTGGCGGCGCGGATCCTCTCCCAACTGGCACGCTGGCTGACGGGGGTCGAGATTCACCCCGGGGCGCGCATCGGGTCCGGCGTCTTCATCGACCACGGCATGGGCGTGGTGATCGGCGAGACGGCGGAGGTGGGTGACGGCACGACCCTGTACCAGGGCGTGACGCTGGGCGGCACCGGCAAGGAGCGCGGCAAGCGCCACCCCACGCTGGGCCGGGACGTCCTGGTCGGGGTGGGGGCCAAGGTCCTCGGCAGCGTGACCGTCGGCGACGGCAGCCGTATTGGCGCGGGGGCGGTGGTGGTGTCGCCGGTCCCGCCCAACTGTACAGTGGTGGGCGTGCCTGGGCGCGTCGTACGCCAGGATGGCCGGCGGGTGGCCGGCAGCGACCTGCGTCAGGTGGACCTGCCGGACCCCGTGGCCGCTGAGGTCCGGGCATTGCTGCGGCAGGTGGAGGCCCTGGAGCGCCGAGTGGCGGAACTGGAGTCCGAACTGGCCGCGGAGGGGTGCTGCGCCACCCGCTGCGCGCAGTAGCGGGGCGGGAAGGCGTGCGGGGCGTGGCCGGGCGCGGGTGGGCCAGAGAAGCGCCCGCCCCACCCCGCACGCGACCGCCGACGACGGGGGAAGCAACGTGACGGACGGTCTGACGGGGAACGGGGACGGCGCGATCCGCCTCTACGACACGCTGACGGCGACCACGCGCCCGCTGCGGACGCGGGAGCCTGGCGTGGCGCGCATGTACACCTGCGGACCCACGGTCTACAACTACACCCACATCGGCCACCTGCGTCCCGCCATGGTGGCGGACGTCTTGGCGCGCCACATGCGCGCGCGCGGGCTCGTCGTGCATTGGGTCAGCAACTTCACGGACGTGGATGACAAGATCATCGCCCGTGCCGCGGAGGAGGGCATCCCGCCGGATACCCTGGCCCAGCGTTATGTGGATGATTACCTCGATAACATGCGCGCCCTCGGCATCGATGGGGTGGAGCACTACGCCCGCGTCACCGGGCACATCCCCGAAGTGGTGGCCATGGTGGATGGGCTTGTAGCCAAGGGCTTCGCGTACGCGGTGGACGGCGATGTGTACTTCGCGGTGGAGGCAAAGGCCGATTACGGCAAGCTCGCCAAGCGTTCGCTGGCGGAGATGCAGGCCGGCGCCCGCGTCGCGGTCGATCCGCGTAAGCGCCACCCGATGGACTTCGCCCTCTGGAAGGCGGCCAAGCCCGGTGAGCCGTCGTGGCCCAGCCCGTGGGGTCCCGGGCGCCCCGGTTGGCATATCGAGTGCTCGGCGATGAGCCTGCGCTATCTCGGTGAGGACTTTGACATCCACGGCGGCGGCAACGACCTGATCTTTCCGCATCATGAGAACGAGTTGGCCCAGTCCGAGGCCTTTACCGGCAGGCCGTTCGTGCGCATCTGGCTGCACAACGCCATGGTGCAGGTCGACCAGCAGAAGATGTCCAAGTCGCTGAGCAATTTCGTTCCCCTGCGGGAATTGGTGGCGGCCCACCATCCCGGCGCCCTGCGGCTGTTCATGCTGGGCACGCACTACCGCAAGCCGCTGCAGTACTCCGTCGCCGCGCTGGCCGAGGCGGAGCGAGCCTTCGGGCGGGTGTCCGCGGCCCGGGCGAACTGGGCCGAGCGCGTGGGCGCGCGGGAAGGCACGGCGGCGGATGGCGGGTTGGCCCCCCTGGCCGATCGGCTGGCGCGGGCCTTCGACGCGGCGCTGGACGACGATCTGAACACCGCAGGGGCGCTGGGTCATCTGTTTGAGTTGGTGCGCGCGGGTAACGCGGCAGTGGCCGACGGCACGGGCGGAGGCGGCCTCGCCATAGCCCTCGCTGCCTTGGAGCGCATGGGGGAATGCTTTGGTCTCTGGGCCGAGGATCGCCTCGTCGCAAAGGTCGGCGCTCCGGTGGCCGACCGTGCGGCGGCCCTGGTGCAGATGCTGGTGGACCTGCGCGCTGAGGCGCGGGCATACCGCGACTGGAGCGCGGCTGACCGGATCCGCCGGGGCCTGGGGGAGCTAGGGGTGGTTCTCGAGGATCAGGCAGACGCCACGCGTTGGAGGTGGACGGCTCCCGCCGACACGCCGGGAGCCAGCGGCCATTGAGGCGACAGCGGTCACCCCGGGGATGGGCGCGCACCTCGGGGGCCACCCCGGCCGCCCGAGCCGGTGGGCCCACTGGGGGCGCGCCCCGCGGCCCCGGCGGATCCAGCCGGGAGGCGCCATCTGAGCACGGGGCCTCGCCTGCTGGCACCTACTGGCTCGGTGGGCGCCGGACCGCCGCCGCCGCCCTGCGATCGGGCCGTGCCTTGCGTCTGGTGGTGGCCGCCGGGGCGCATGGGATGGAGGCCCTTGAAGCCGGGGCGGAGGCGCGCGGAGTGCCCTCGGCACGGCTCCCGCGCGACGAACTGGCCGCCTTGGCCGGTGAGGAGGCGCAGGGCTGCGCGGTGCTGGTGCGGCGACTGGGCGGCGTGTCGCTTGAGGACCTGCTCGCCGCCGACGGCGGGCATGCGGGAGACCATGCCCGCCTGCTTCTGGCCTGCGACCGCCTGCAGGATCCCCGCAACCTCGGGGCGGTCGCCCGCACCGTGGAGGCGGCCGGGGCATGCGGCCTGATCCTGCCGCGGCATCGGGCGGCCGGGGTGACGCCAGCGGCCGAGCGCGCCGCGGCGGGCGCCTTCGAATCCCTGCCATGGGCCGAGGTGCATAATCTACCTCAGGCCCTGGGAATGTGCCGGCGAGCCGGCTTCTGGATCTATGGGGCCGCGCCGGAGGGTGACCCGGTGCCCCAAGGAGTGGATTGGGCGGTACGCAGCGTGCTGGTGGTGGGCGCCGAGGGGCGCGGCCTCACCCCGCTGGTACGCCGAGGCTGCGACCGGCTGGTGGCGTTGCCGATGCGGGGGGCGGTGGAGAGCCTGAACGCCTCTGTCGCCGCGGGGATCCTCCTCTATGATTGGGTGCGTTGGGACGCCGCGCGCCGTGACCCGATGCATTGACTTCCGAAACGGCCGGTGCCTAAAATGACGGCGCGTCCTTGACAAGCCCCAGGCGCTGCGCGGACCCGCCCGCCCTCATCAGGGCCGACGGCCCTCCGTTCCACGGGGCGCTCCGGATACGCGAGACGTGTGGCGCGGCGCCGGTGCCGGCCGCCTTGCCGCGACGCGTCAGGTCAAGGGAGGCGTGAGCCTTGGGCGTCAACGTGGGTGTCGACGTTGTCCCGAGCGACTACGACAGCATGGGCGACGAGGACATCGTGGTGCTGGCGCAGAATGGCGAGGCCACCGCGCTGGAGTATCTGCTGGTCAAGTACAAGAACTTCGTAAGGGCCAAGGCGCGCTCCTATTTCCTGATCGGCGCGGAGCGCGAGGACATCATCCAGGAGGGCATGCTCGGACTCTACAAGGCGACGAGGGACTTCCGCAGCGAGAAGCTCTCCTCCTTCCGGGCCTTCGCCGAGTTGTGTATCACGAGGCAGATCATCACGGCGATCAAGACGGCTACCCGGCAAAAGCACATCCCCCTCAATTCCTACGTCTCGTTGAACAAGCCCATCTATGACGAGGACTCGGATCGGACGTTGCTCGACGTCATTTCGGGGACCAAGGTGTCCGATCCTGAAGAGATGGTCATCAGCCGCGAAGAGTTCGGCGACATCGAGCAGAAGATGGGGGAAATCCTGAGCGAGCTGGAGTGGCAGGTCCTCATGGCCTACCTGGACGGCAAGTCGTATCAGGAGATCGCGGACAGCCTGGACCGACATGTCAAGTCGATTGACAACGCGCTCCAACGCGTGAAGCGCAAGTTGGAGCGTTACCTGGAAGACCGCAAGAATGGCGAATGGATCGGCTGACCGTCCGCAGGCACGCGACGGTTGCCGGCCACCACTGTGGCTGCTCCGGACGCCACCGTTCCGGGCCCCTGCGCCGCCAGTGCGGGGGTATTCGCGGCCGACTTCTCGTCCGGGCCAGGCGCCGCGCCCGCTAGGCCTTCCGGCCAAAGGCCCGAAGGCTCCCCGCCGGCATGACGCCACCCCTAGGTGAGTACAACCGCCCCCTCCGAGCACGGCGCGAAACAGGGCACGAGCCGACGCCGCCAGGACCGTGGGACTGGGGGTCCTCCTGGGGCGGCGCCCACGGCTCCGCTGGGGCTCGCCGGCCGGCCAGCGGCTCTGGCCCCGTCGCGCCGGGAGCATCACCTGCCCCCGCCCCCGGCGCCGGACGGGGTCGCGTCCCGCGGTTTCTTACCGGGAAGGGTTGCATGGGATCGGACTCCGTGGTAGTATGCGTGTGGTGATGGTGCTGGCGTAGCTCAACCGGCAGAGCGCCTGCCTTGTAAGTAGGAGGTCGACGGTTCGAGTCCGTCCGCCAGCTCCAGGATGGGGTCGGAGGGGTACCGAAGCGGCCAAACGGGGCAGACTGTAAATCTGTTGGCTGACGCCTTCGGAGGTTCGAATCCTCCCCCCTCCACCATGACTCGCAAGAGGTTTGATCGCGGGGTAGAGCAGCCAGGTAGCTCGTCGGGCTCATAACCCGGAGGTCGTAGGTTCAAATCCTACCCCCGCAACCAATTTTGTTTCGGTTCCAAGGGCTGGTGTAGCTCAGTCGGCAGAGCGAGTCCATGGTAAGGACTAGGTCGCCGGTTCGATTCCGGCCACCAGCTCCAGTAGAAGTTGTTTCCCGAAGTCGCCCCGGAGGAACGTCTCCGGGGCGACTGTTTTGTTGACAGTCCCCCGCGAGCCCCAGGCGGAGACCATCGAGCAGTGGCGGTGGGTCGGCTATTCCGGTACCCGGCGGGCGCGTGGTGACCATCATGATGTGCGAGGCAATGCCCGTGGCGCGCACTTCCGCCATCCCACCGTTGTCGCGCCCGCAGCCGTCCGCCGACCGGCGAAGGGCCTCAGGACCGACCGGCCAACGGTTTGGCACCCCGCCCCGCAAGGCGCATCGCATGCCATGCCGCGCCAAAGGGAGCCGCGGCGGGCCCCAAACGGCGGAGAGGGGTCAGGTGGGGGGCTTTGGCGGGGGGCGATCACCGGCCAAACCGATCTCAGCAACGGTCAAAGACTGCAGGCGTGGGCTGGGCCCGACCGTCCCTTGCCGCCCCTCATCACCCTCGGGTGACCGCCTCCTGTCTGGGGCGGGCGCGTGGGCTATCGTCAGCCCCGGCGCGCCCCCGGTGCGGACGACCCCCCGCGGGAGGCTTTGACAAGCTTTTTGCGGCCACCTTCCTAGAATGCATCTGGGGGTGGTGGCGCCATGCGGCTGGGCCCCGGCGGCTCGGTGGCGCAACCGTTCCGGCAGTGGCGTGGGGCGTTACGCTGGCGGTCCCTGCGTCGTTCCGTGGGCGCCGGGCACTGGGTCCTCTGGGTGTGCGCTCTGCTGGGCGGCCGCGCGTTTGGACTCAGCGGCGTAGCGGCTTTCGCCCTGTGCTGGCCGTTGGCCGGTTGGTGGGAGGAGGGGCCCCTGACCGGATGGGCGTGGGGAGCCGTGCTGGCCGCTGCGCTCGGCGCCAACTGGGCGGCGGCGGCCAGGCCCGCGGTGGCCGTCGGCCTCTTTGGAGCCGGCCTGCTCCTTGTGCGCCGTGTTTGGCGTCCCCGTGGTCCACTGGGTTGGGCGCCGGTGGCAGCAGCGGCGGGGCTGGTCTCGCTTCTGGCCCGGCCCGGCCTCTCCTGGTTCCCAGCCGCCGCGCTGGCCCTGGCGCAGGCGGCGCTCCTGCCGCTGGCCCTCCTGGCGGCGCGCTGCCTCCTGTCCAGTTGGCCCCCCGCGCGGCGAGGGGGGGCGGCCGCGCTCCTGCAGCCACTGCCGGCCCTGGGTGCGGCTGTCGGGGCCGGCGTGTGCGCTGCCGGATTCGCCGGACCCGCCGGGTGGCCGGTAGACCCGCGGGCGCTCGCCCTGACCGCCGCGTGGCTCTGGCTCTGGCCCCCCGGGGAGGGCGCGCTCTCGGCGGCGGCAGGCGCCGTGGCCGCCTGGGTTGCCGTGGTCAGCGGCGGCGTCGGTGCGGCGGCGCCGGCCTCGCTGGCGCTGGGCGGCGCGTTGGCGTGGGCGCTGGGCGGGGTGCGCCGCTGGGCGCCCGGTGCGGGGCTCGCCACGGGAGCGCTCTTGGCCGGCGCCCTGGCCGGCCGCGGCGGCGCCTGGTGCTGGGGCGTGGCGCTGTCCGGCGCCGTGTGGGCCGTGTTCGGAGCGGGACGCGCAGAACCCCGCCCGGAAAGCCCACCGCCGCGATCCGCCCCACCGCTGCCCGCCGCATCCATCGGCTGGATGGAGCGCCTGCGCGCCAGTGCGCGGGCGTGCTTGGAGCTCTCCCGGGGGCTGGCCCAGGTGGCCCCGACCGGCACGGAGGCACCTCCCCCGGAGCATGAGGGGCTACGAGTGGCCGAAGAGGTGTGTCCCGGGTGCCCTTCGTTGCGCGCGTGCTGGGAGCGGCGCCTTCCCCGGGCGCGGGGCATGGTGGAGGCGCTCTGGTCGGCCGCGGCCGCGGGGGGGGCCCACTGGCAGCAGGTGGGAGGGCCGGACACCATCTACTGCCTGCGTCCCCGGGACATGGCGGACGTCGCCAACCGGCATGCCGCGCTGGCCCGGCAGCGCGAGGAGCTGAGCCGGCTGCTGGCCGCCAGTAGGCGGAGCGCCGTGGCCCCGCTTCTGGGCATCGGCCGCACGTTGGGGGAGCTGGCCGACGAAGCGGCAGCCGCCGCCGTGCCCGGGGAGCGCGGCACCACGGCCGCCCAACCCCCACGCGTATTTCAGGCGCGCTGGCACGCGGCGGCGTCCGGGGATGAATGCTGGGGATACTCCGCGGTCGCGACGGCCGTCGCGAAGCCGGGGCGGGCCGTCAGTGGGGACGCGTTCCGCTGCCGGCTCCTGCCTGGCGAACGCCTGGCCCTGCTGCTCTGCGACGGCATGGGCTCGGGGCCGCTGGCTGCGATCGCCTCGTCCGCGGCGGCCGAGCACGTCCTGGCGTGGTTGGCCGCGGGCCGCGGGCCGATGGACGCCCTGCGCCTGGGTAACGAGCGCCTGCTGGAGGACGGCGACGCGGAGCGCTTCGCCACCATCGACTTGGCCGTCGTGCACCTACGCGGAGCCCTTGTCGAGTGCTTTAAGATGGGTGCGCCGCCCAGCTTTCTCTGCCACGCGCGTGGGGTGCGCGAATTCCCGGGAGGGGGGTTGCCCGCTGGCATCCTTCCGCACCCGGAGATACGATGCAGCCGGGCGCGCTTGCGTCCCGGCGACGTACTGGCGCTGGTCAGCGACGGGGTCCTGGAGCACCCGGCTGCTGACCCGCAGGCAGGCCGTGGCGGGCACGGCGTCGCGGACTACCTGCGCGCCGAAGCGCGCGACGCCGCAAGCGGGGGGATGGACCCCGAGGCGCTCTCTGGCCGAATGGTGGAATCCGCGATGCGGCGTGTACCGGGGGACCACGACGACCTGACGGCCCTGGTGACCGTGTTGCTGGGTCCCGCGAGAGGCATCGGGAGGGACGGCCACGACGCGGCCACGACTGCAGGCGCTGGTCCGCCGCGCGGTGCGTGAATACCGGCTCTGGCAGCCGGGGGAGGGGGTCCTGGTCGGGATCTCCGGCGGGGCGGACTCCACCGCGCTGCTCGTGGTGCTGCTCGCCCTACCGGACGCTCTCCGTCCCCGCGTGGTGGCGGCGCACTTTGACCACGGCTTGCGCGGCAGCGCGTCCGCGGCCGACGCGCTCTTCGCCGCATCCCTGGCCGCCCGGCTGCACGTCCCGTTTGTCGGCGGCGCCGCCGACCCGCCGCTATCGCGCGCTGGCTCCGCCGAGGCGGACGCGCGGCAGCGGCGCTATGCGTTCCTGGCCGCGGCGGCGCGCCGCCACGGGTGTAGTTGCGTGGCGGTCGGCCACCACCGCGATGACCAGGTGGAAACGGTGCTCCTGCGCTTGGCTCGCGGTGCCGGCGCGGCCGGGCTCGGGGCGATGGCCCCTTCCCGGCCGCTCGCCGACGACGGGGCGCGCGCGCTCCACCTGGTGCGTCCCCTGTTCCTGGCGAGCCGTACGGATGTCCTCTCCTATCTTGGCGCAGCTGGCCTGTCCTGGCGCGAGGACGATAGCAACGCCGACCCGGTCCACGCCCGCAACCGTGTGCGCGCGCACGTGCTCCCGGCTCTCGACGCGGCGTTTGGCCCCGGTGCCCGCGAGCGGATTTGGCGGGCCGCCCAGAACCTGCGTGCGGACGCCCACGCCCTCTCTGTGCTGGCGGAGGACGCCGCGCGCCGCAGGATGCACGGGCCCTGCCTGGACCTCGGGGCCGGGTGGGCTGACCTGCCGGACGCGGTTCGCGCCGCCGAACTGCGCGCCTGGTGGGCCTTGGGCGGGGCGGGTCCACCTCCCCGCGCCGACGTGCTCCGCCGCATGGATCGCCTGCGTGAGGGCGCCACGCTTGAGGTGGGTGGTGGGGTGCGCGTCCAGCGCGAGGGCCGTTGGCTGGTGCGCCTCCCCCCACCGGTGCACGCGCCCGAGGCGCAGCTACGCGCGGGCGGGGAGCTGTCCGTACCCGGCACCGTGCTGGCCGCTGGTGTCGGCGAGGTGCGCGCCTGGGTGGTCCCTTGGCCGGAGCCGGCCGTGCGCCGGTTGTGGGCGGCCTCGGATGTCGCGGTGGGCGACGCGGCGGGTATCACCCTGCCGCTGCGCCTGCGCGTGCCGCTGCCCGGGGAACGCTTGGCCGTGCTCGGCGCGCAGGGAAGGCGGCGTGTGCGCGAGATGCTGGCCCAGAGGGGTGTGCCGCCGGGTCGCCGCGCGCTCCCCTGGGTGCTAGAGGATGCCGATGGCAGACCGCTCTGGGTGGTGGGTGCCCGGCAGGCGGCGTGGTTCCGCATTGAGGCAGGCACCGGGCTCGCCCTGGTCCTGCGCTGGCGGCCGGAGCCTGCTTGACGGTCGTGTGGCCCGCACACGGGCCTGGCGGCGCCCCTGTCGGGGAACCGCTTGCGTCGGAAACAACGACGCCCGGGGTCCATGAGGGGTACAATCGCGGTGTCGTGCGCGGGGGCCGTCTCCGGCGGCGGGTCGAGGGCGCGGGGGTGTCGCGCCGGGCCCCACCGAGGCGGCGGGGTACGCCGCCTCGCCCCCAGCGCCCACTGGGCCGGGACGGATCGTCCTTCATTGTGCGGCCGTAGGTGCCGTGCTAAACTGGAAGGAAGCCGTCGGCTCAGGCCGAGGGGGACTGGATGTTGCGCTTCAGCGCATTCCGCACCGTGGCCTTCTGGATGGTCATGCTGCTGCTGATCATCGTCCTGGCTACGGTGTTTTCAAACCGCAACCAGGCGACTTACCAGATCCCGTATTCCACGTTCATTACGCAGCTGGAACACCACAAAGTGGTCAGCATGAACGTGGAGAGCGACGGCCAGCACGTCTACGGTACGCTGGTGGGCAACCAGCGCTATCAGACTGTGCTTCCTAAGTATGACTCAGCTGACATCGCGCTGGCACAGCGTTCCGGCGTGCAGGTCACGGTGGCGGCGGGCAATAGCAACGCCTGGTACACCGCGTTGCTCACCACGGTGCTGCCGTTGGTGCTGCTGGTGGCCGCCTTCATTTTCATCATGCAGCAAACGCAGGGCGGCGGCAGTCGCGTGATGCAATTCGGCCGGAGCCGCGCGCGCCTGCATAGCGATGACCCCAAGAAGCGTGTCACGTTCGACGATGTGGCCGGGATCGAGGAAGTAAAGGAAGAGCTGGCGGAGATCGTCGACTTCCTCAAGCATCCCAAACGCTATCTCGCGCTGGGCGCGCGCATCCCCAAGGGGGTGCTCCTGTACGGCGAGCCCGGCACCGGCAAGACGTTGGTGGCGCGGGCCGTCGCAGGCGAGGCGGGCGTGCCCTTCTTCAGCATCAGCGGCTCCGACTTCGTCGAGATGTTCGTCGGCGTCGGCGCCTCGCGTGTACGGGACCTGTTCGAACAGGCCAAGAAGAACGCGCCCTGCATCGTCTTTATCGACGAGATCGATGCCGTTGGCCGCCAGCGCGGCGCGGGATATGGCGGCGGGCATGACGAACGCGAGCAGACGCTGAACCAATTGCTGGTCGAGATGGACGGTTTCTCGCCCAACGAGGGCATCATCATTATGGCTGCGACGAACCGTCCGGACGTGCTCGACCCCGCGCTACTGCGGCCCGGCCGCTTCGACCGCCAGATCCACATCGACCGGCCCGACCTCCGCGGGCGCGAGGCCATCCTCCAGGTACACACGCGGGGCAAGCCGCTGGAGCCGAGCATCGACCTCAACGTGTTGGCGCGGCGGACCCCGGGCTTCACCGGCGCCGACATTGAGAACATGCTTAATGAGGGGGCTCTGCTCGCCGCGCGGCGCCGCAAGAAGCAGGTCACGATGGACGATCTGGAGGAGGCGGTGGACCGGATCATCGGCGGTGGCCCGCAGAAGAAGACGCGGATGATCAGCGACAAAGAGAAGCCGGTCGTCGCCTACCACGAGGCGGGGCACGCCCTGCTTGGCAAGCTCCTTCCCAACACCGACCCGCCGCATAAGGTGACGATCATCCCGCAGGGGCCGGCCCTCGGTGTGACGATCTCGCTGCCCACCGAGGACCGCTACCTGATCACCCGCCAGGAGATCCTCGACCGCCTGGTGCAGGCGCTAGGCGGTCGGGCCGCTGAGCAGCTCGTCTTCAATGAGATCACCTCGGGCGCCAGCAACGACCTGGAGCACGCGACCCGGATGGTGCGCCGGATGATCACCGAGTTCGGCATGAGTCCCGAGCTCGGTCCCATGACGTTCGGCAATCGGCTCGACAACCCGTTCCTGGGGCGCGACCTATCGCGCGACCGCTCGTTCTCTGAAGAGGTCGCCGCCCAGATCGACCGGGAGATCAGCCGGATCGTCAACGATGCCTACGAGCGGGCGCTGTCGCTGTTGCGCACGCACCGCGACAAGCTCGACGCCATCGCGCAGCGGTTGCGGGAGAAGGAGACGATGACCGCCGCCGAACTGGCGGAGATCGTCGACGGGACGCCTCAGCAGCCCGCGCCTACGGAGCAGGGGGGCCCCATGCCCTTGCCGCCGGCGGTGCCCAGCCCCGTGCCCGTGCCGGGGCCCACGGGTCGCGTGGTTCTCCCCACGCCGCCGGCACGACCCAGGGCCGACCCCGCGGTGCCGGCGCAACGGCCGGTGTCGCCCCCGCGCGGGGGAGGCGCTGCCCGTGGACCACGCGCGTAGGCGGGCTGCCCTCGACGAGCGCTTACGGCGGCGCGGCCTCGGCACCTGGATGCTGGTCCCCGGCCCAAGCTTGGCGTACCTGACCGGGTTGGCCATGGAGCCAAGTGAGCGGGTTTTCCTTTATGTCCACTTGCCGGACGGTGCCGCTCTGGCCGTCTGTCCGGCCTTCGAGGCAGAGCGCGTGCGTGCTGCGCTGGGGCCGATACGTCTAGTACCGTACCGCGACGAGACGGGACCGGGCGCCGCCTTGGCGCGGGCGCTGTCGGTGTTGGGCACGCGCTCCGTGGATGTCGCCGCGGAATTCGGTGCTATGCGCCTCTTTGAGCGCACGGCTGTGGAGGATGTCGTGCCGCGCGCCCGCTGGCACGACCTGGGGGGCGAAGTGGCTGCGCTCCGCCAGGTGAAGGACGTCGAGGAGGTCGCGCACGTTGCCGCCGCGGCTGTGATCGCGCGGGCGGCGGTGCTAGCGGGTGTGGACGCGATGCGGCCCGGCGCCACGGAGTCGGAGCTCCGCGCGGCGTGCGAGGCAGTGCTGGCTTCTCATGACTCATTTTCGCCCTTCCGGGTGATGGTCGCCTCTGGACCGCGCTCTGCGGACCCCCACTCCGGCGCGACCACGCGGGAGATCCGCCCGGGGGATGCGTGCTGGATCGACCTGGGGGCTGTCGTTGCAGGCTACTGTGCCGACATCACGCGGACGGTGGTGCTGCCCGGTCCGGGTGATGCCGGCGCGCGTGCCGCGCTGGAGGCGGTCGGGTCCGCCCAGGAGGTGGCCATCGCCACGGTCCAGCCGGGGACCACAGCGGCCGCGGTCGATGGCGCCGCGCGGTCGGCGCTGGCGGGACGCGGCTTGGCCGCGCGGTTCACGCACCGGACCGGTCATGGCTTGGGCTTGGAGGTGCACGAGCACCCCCATGTCGTCGATGGCAACGAGGAACCGCTCCGGCCCGGCATGGTCTTTACGGTGGAACCGGGGGTGTACCTGCCGGGCGAGTACGGGGTCCGGGTCGAGGACGACGTGCTGGTCACTGCTGGCGGTCATCGCGTGCTCACGGGCGCCGGGGAGTAGCGGGTGACGGCGCCACGCCGTCGGCGGCCCCTGACCGGGCGGCGGGCAGGCGGTGGCCCGCCCTGGGGCGGGTGGCGCATCCTCAGGGCGCGCCTTGGGTGACGGCGCGGTGGCCGGAACAGGTGGGGGTAGGGGACATCCCTCGCGGGCGCGGTGCCCCTGTGGACCAGCTGCTGGGGTGTCATGCAGCTGGCCCCTTAGTGGTGCAGGCCGGTCCGCACCCGCCACCGTGACCGAGAGGCCGCTTTGTGCCCGTGTGCGCCCGCCGCGTCGGCTGGTGCCACGGGCAGGCGCCGTACCGCGGACCCGGCCGTCTGGCCGATGCTGCGCTATACTCCCACCCAGGTGCCCACGCTGCAAGAGTATCTTGGGACCGTGGGCGTAGCCTGCGGTCGCACTCGCCGCTGATCGGTCCGCCGCCGCCCCTTTGCGGGCGAAGGAAGAGGTCCCCTCTCTCCCTCGATGCCGGAGGGAGCGGTGCTGGAGGCGCCGCGGTCCATGGGACGCGGTGGGCATCAGCGTGCGGGGCGCGCTCGGGCGTCCCCGGACGGGAACCCCTGTCGGGGGAGCAAGGGCGTCAGCGGGGTGCGGAGGTGGTGCGGTTGGCCGGGGGCGGGGGGGCGTTGCCTGCTGGCGGCGGTGTCGGTCCCGCGGAACAGCCCGCAGGCGATGGGAACGGCCCCGCGCCCGGCTTCGCCGTATGCCTCCGTGGGTTGCGGCTCCGGGGCCGCCACGGAGTCTTGGAGCAAGAGGCACGCCGCCCGCAGCCCTTTGTGGTCGACGTCGAACTCCGCGTGGATCTGCGGCAGGCGGCCCTGTGCGACGATTTGTCCGCAACCGTTAACTATGCCGAGGTGGCGCGGGTCGCGGCCGCGGTGGTCGGCGGCCCGCGCCGACAGCTGATCGAGACGCTCGCCGCGCGCATCGCGGACGGGATCCTGGCGGCCTTCCCCGCCGTGGACGGCGGGACCGTGGTCGTGCACAAGCCCGAGGCGCCGGTCGGGCTGCCCTTCGCGGATGTCAGCGTCCGGTACCCGTTTGAGCGAGGTCTCGCTGGCGGGCCCAGGACGGCGGAGGTGGCTGGCCGTGGTGGCGTACCTCTCGCTGGGGAGTAACGTGGGCGACCGCCTGCGTAACCTGCGGGAGGCCATGAGTCGGCTAGATGCGGCGGGTCTCGCTGTCCGCGCCGTCTCCTCCGTCTACGAAACCGAACCGCAGGGCAATCGGGAGCAGGCGTGGTTTCTGAACTGTGTCGTCGAGGTCGACACCGCCCTTTCTCCCCGTGCCTTGTTGGAACAAGCGTTGGCGGTCGAAGCGGCGATGGGGCGCGAGCGCGCCGTTCGCTGGGGACCGCGCAACATCGACGTCGATGTCCTGCTCTACGGCGACCAAGAGGTTGACGAGCCTGGCTTGACCATCCCTCACCCGCGGTTGCAGGATCGGGCCTTCGCCTTGGTGCCCTTGGCTGAACTCGCGCCGTCCGCTGCCGTCGGCACGGCCGGGTCGGCAGCGGGGTTGGCTGCAGCGCGCCGCGCCGATGCCGGGCAGGGGGTTCGCCTATGGGGGAGCCTTGCGCCGTCGGCGGGGCCCGGTCCCAGGTCCCTCGGGGTGCCTGCCCCCGCGGCGGACCCGCGTCTGCTCCACGCGGAAGGCGGCGCGCCTGTGTCGTCCCGTCGCGGATTCCGACCGGGGCGCGAGGCCCTCGACGCCAGCAACACCCGGGTCCAGGTGCTGGCGCGGCTGCGGGCCGCCTCTGGGAGGGCCCTCTCCGGGACGGCGCTCAGCCGCGAGCTCGGCGTCAGCCGCGCGGCCGTGTGGAAGCATGTGCGTGCCTTGCGCGCGCAGGGTTACACCATCGAGGGCGCGGCCGGCAGCGGCTATCGCATGCCGGACGACGCGGAGGCGGGCGCCCGGTTGACCGACGCCGATGTGCTGCGTTCCGGGCGGCGCATCGTGGGCCGGGCCGTCTATTTGCTGGGCGCCGTCGACTCCACGAACGCGCGGGCCAAGCAGCTCGGCCTGGAGGGTGCCCCCGAAGGCACCGTGGTGGTGGCCGAGCAGCAGACCGCCGGCCGCGGGCGAAACGGGCGTTCCTTCCTGTCCCCGCCCGGCGGGGTTTACCTGTCGGTGGTCCTGCGGCCCCGGGTCCCACCGTCCCACGCCGTGCGCCTGACCCTGGCGGCGGCGGTGGCGATGTGCGCTGCCCTTGAGGGCGCAGCGGGGCTGGTGCCCACGATTAAGTGGCCCAACGATGTCCTGCTGCCCGAAGGCAAGGTCTGCGGCATCCTCCTGGAGATGGTCGCGGCTGAGGACTGTGTGGACTTCGTGGTGCTGGGATGCGGCGTCAATGTCCTGGCGGTGCCCCCTGTGGAGGGGGCGTGCAGCATTCGCTCCGCGGGGGCCCGCGTGGGCCGTGCCCCCGTGGCGGCGGCCCTGCTGGACGCCCTGGACGCCTGCTACACCGCGTTTACCGCCGGCGGGTGGCCCGACCTGCTGGAGCGCTGGCGGCATCGCTGCGCGACGCTGGGGCAGCAGGTGGCGGTGTCGAGTCTGGATGGGGGCCGGATCCTCGGGCGGGCTGTGGACGTGACGCCAGACGGAGCCCTCGTGGTCCAGGCGGCCGATGGCATCCATGTGGTCTTGGCCGGTGACGTCGCCCACGTGCGCGGCGTATGACGGCCATACAGGATCAGAGTTCGACGCATTTGGCTTTTGGCGCGTCTCACCCGTTGTGCACGCCGGAGATCCACAGGTGGACCGAACCGCTAGATGTGGTGCCAATCGCGACGATGCCG
>JAJZZC010000009.1:0-3353 GCA_021797775.1 Bacillota bacterium | reverse complement strand
GTGATCCGGCAGACCGCGTGCGGGATGCACAATCTGCCAGTATGTGGGTGATCCTTGGGGCTCAACGGTTTCAGAGCGGCGGCGAACCGATGAGCCGAAGTCTGGGGATAGGCGGACGCCTCCACGTGCCGTGGGCCAGGTCCTGGACACCTCCGCGCTCCACCATGATCATCCGCCCGCGGCTCGTGGGCGAACACCCGGGGCCGTGGGCGCGGGGAGTGGATGCACATGTTGCTGGCCGTGGACGTGGGCAATTCCAGCACGGTCCTCGGTGTCTTCGACGGCGAGCGGCTGGCTCACTCCTGGCGCCTGACGACGGCGCGGCACGCCACGGCGGACGAGATGGCGGCCCTCCTGGGGCAATTGCTGGGGCAGAAAGGCTTGGAACAGGGAAGGCTCCACGGGGCGGCGGTGGCCGCGGTGGTTCCTCCCCTGCGCACGGTCTGGGAGGAGGTCGCCACCCTCCACCTTGGCTGTCCGGCCCTCGTTGTGGGGGCGGACCTGGACCTCGGTCTCCGCCTGGAGGTGGAACGGCCCTCCGAGGTAGGGGCGGACCGGATCGTCGACGGGCTGGCCGCGTGGAAGCTGTACGGCGCGCCAGCTATCGTGGTCGATTGCGGCACCGCGACCACGGTCGACGCCATCGGGGCCGGCGGGCGCTACCTAGGCGGGGCCATTGCACCCGGCATCGGTGTCGCCGCAGAAGCGCTCTTTCAACGGGCGGCCCTGCTCTACCGGGTCGAGTTGCGCCAACCGACCGGCGCGCTGGGCACGAGCACGGCGAGCCAGCTGCAATCCGGTATCGTGTACGGGTGTGCCGGGCAGATCGACAGCCTCGTGGAGCGGATCCGTTTAGAGATGGGAGGGGCCGAACGCGTGGTGGCGACGGGCGGGTTTTGCCAATTGATCGCCCCCGTCTGCCGCACCGTCACCCTGGTCGATCCGCTCCTGACCTTGCACGGCCTGCGCCTCGCCCACGCGATCCATGCCGGTGCGGAATGATGGCAGCGGCACCACGGGCGGGCCTGCCATCCTTCTCGGCGAATTGCTGGGGTCACAGGCTGTTGCCGGCACGGCCCAGAAATCGCGCCGTGCGTCCTCGGTCGTGGCGGTGGAGGCGGCGCGGGGGTGCCGGCTCCACCGCCTGCGCGCCGCGAGCGCGGGCGCATCCGCGGCCGACCTTTCCTGCGGGCCCCACGCGACCCCGCTCGGCGGGCGTTCCGGCAGAAGCTCCCCCTGCCGCCTCGGGCAGGACCGCGTGGTTTTCGGAAAACCTCCTCAGCGAGCGGGCTCCGCTGGTAGCCGGATATCGGGGGGACGGGTGCCCTGGGACGAGGGCGGGTCGCCACGACGCTGCCCCGCGAAAACGCCTGCGGTCCGAGGCCGGTACAGGCGCGTGCTGGCGGAAGGCGGCAGTCTGCGTAACCGTTTGGAGCCAACCCCTTTACCACCATGACGTCACCCTGGCACATCCGGGGCCCCGGCAGGAGCCACGGCCGTCCGGCCGAAGGTGGGGGAGGCTGCTGCCGCCGTCGGAGGGAGTCGTGGGCTATGATCCCGTTGGAAGTGGTACGCGTCGGCCAGCTCCGACGCGGCGGCGAGCACGTCCTCGTCCTGCGCGAACGGGGAGGGCGCCGTTTTTTACCGATCACGATCGGCCGGTTCGAGGCCATGGCGATCCAACGCGCGCTTGATCGTGCCCACACGGCGCGCCCGTCGGCGCACGACCTGCTGGTCTCGGTGATCACCCGCCTGGGCGGCCGGTTGGAGCGGGTGTGCATCCACGACCTACGGGACGATACGTTCTTCAGCCAGCTCGAACTGGCCGGCGATGTGGGGCTACTGGAGGTGGATTGTCGCACCAGCGATGCGGTGGCGCTCGCCGTCCGCCTCGCGTGCCCAATCTTGGCCGACGAAGACGTCTTGGCGCGTGCCGCCGTCGTCCCGCGCCCCCGGGCGGGCCGATGGAGCGACGACGAGGCGGCGCCGGGGCACGGGCCGTAGGTGCGGCCGTGAGGCCTTTTGCCCATGCGCCGCGGCGCCGGGACCGCATGCCCTCTTTCCCTCACCGGCGGCAGGGACGTGCCGCCACCTCCCCCGCCGACCAAGCCCCCCCCGAACCGCGTGGCTGCCAGGCGTCGCGGCGTGGGCCGGCCGGTCTGGAGGCACCCCGCAGGCGCGTAGACTGCCCCGGCTGCAGTCGTCCGCGCCAGAGGCGGTGGGGGGGGAACTGCCATTGACACAACCGGAGGAGCCTGTCTATAATGCGTCACCATGTCGGCGGGGCAGGCTGCGGTTGGTCCGTTCCAAATACAAGAGCGGCGCGCCTTTACCACCGCCCGTCGGCCGTAGACTGACGGGCGGTGGTCTTGCCAAAGGGCTCGAAACGGGGTCGCGCCGGGCCCGCCCGGCCCCCGGCAAAAAAGAGGGAGCGAAGGTATCCATGGCGGACCAGGGATCCGAGGTTCTCCTCACCGCCGAAGGCCTGCGCAAACTCGAACAGGAACTCGACGAACTGAAGACGGTTCGTCGCCGCGAGGTGGCCGAGCGCATCAAGGTAGCGCGTGAGTTCGGCGACCTGTCGGAGAATTCCGAGTACGAGGCGGCCAAAAACGAGCAGGCCTGGGTCGAGGGTCGCATCCTGGAGCTGGAAGCCCAGCGGCGCAGTGCGCGCATCGTACGAGACAGCGAGGTCGACCCCCAACGGGTCAACATCGGCACGACTGTGCAATTGAAGGACCTGGACAACGGCGAACTGCTTGAATATACCATCGTCGGCGCCAGCGAGGCAGACCCCATCAATAATCGAATCTCTTACCAATGTCCGGTGGGCCAGGCCGTCTTCGGCAAGGTCAACGGCACCACGGTTGAAGTACGCCTGCCCGGGGGACTGGCCAGGTACCAGGTCATGGGTCTACGGCGCTGACCGCCGGGTCCGGCGGAGAGCGCGGCCGAGCAGGCGCCGTATGCGCCGCCTCGGCCGCTTCGTTTTTGTTGCACCCTGCGCTTCCGCGGGCGGCTTGGCCCGCACCTGGGGCTGGCCAGGCTCAAGGTTGGTGGTGCGCCCTCGGTGCGCCGCCGGCCGTGCCGGCGTCGGACGGGCCCGGCGCCGACACCGCGGCCACGGACCACTCTCGGCTGCGCGCCCATGTGGAGATCTGGCCTGCGGACCACGGGGACGTTGGGGCACGGTAGGTTATGTGCCCAGGTGTTGGGGGAAGGGGGCGGCGCGGTGCAGGGGGAGGATTCCGTGCGTGCGACGGGTGGCGCGGGCGGAGTCGATGACGAGGCGGTTTCCGAGCTACGGGCACGGCGCGCGCATCTCGCGCGCTGGCGCGAGCGCGGGGTCGACC
>JAJZZC010000403.1 GCA_021797775.1 Bacillota bacterium | reverse complement strand
CTGGGGTGCCTGCCCGCCGCCGTGGCGTCGGCCCGGGCGCAGGAGGTGCCGCCCCAGGAGATCATCGTGGTCGACGACGGCTCGACCGAGGGTACCGCCGAGGAGGCACTGGCGCGCGCGGGCGCCGCGGCAGGGGGACCGATCCCCCTGCGCGTCGAGCGTCAGGCCAATGGGGGGCCGAGTCGGGCCCGCAACCGTGGCATCGCGCTGGCCCGCGGACCCTGGATCGCCTTCCTCGATGGAGACGACACGTGGGAAGCGGATAAACTGCGCCACCAGTGGCAGGCCGTCAGTCAATACCCTGGAGCGGTGCTGGTGAGCACCGGCTGGCGCCGGCCGTACATCGCGCGCCCGGCCACGACCGTACCCCCGGCGCGCCTGGAGCGTGACGCGGTGCGCCGGATCGCTTGGCTCAACCGTTTTCAGACCTCCACCGTACTCGCGCGCCGGGACGTGCTCCAGGCGGCCGGACTCTTCGAGCCGCGGATGGACGGGCTGGAGGACTGGGACATGTGGCTCCGGGTTGTGGCGCACGGCGACTGGGCGCACGTCCCCTTCCCCCTGGTCTGCTACACGGACAGTCCGGGCGGCGTCAGCAAGAACACGCTGCGCGCCTACCGCGCCGGCCTCTGGCGTCTGGAGGCCTACCACGGCGGGCAGGGCGACCCGCGGATCGTGAGGGAGGTGACAGAGCGCCTGCTGACCTGGCATCACCTGCGCTTCGCCTTTTCGTTCCATCGGTTGGGGGAGGCGGATCGCCGCGCCGATTGCCTGCGCGCGGCCTGGCATCCGGGAGCCCGGTTGCGCTGCGTCGACGTGGCGGCGCGGAGGGTGCTGCCCTTCCTGGCGGGTCGGGTGCTGGCCCGGCGCCGCGGCGCCCCGTCGGGACGCGCGCCGGCCCGCTGAGGTTCGGAACCCGGATCCCACCTCAGCCGTCGGGGGGTTCAGGCACCCGGCGCCATATCCCGCGCGCCACCTCCAGGCCCGCGCTCACCTCCGGCACGCGCAGCGCCGCCGCGCATGCCCCGTAGAGCGCCACGGCCAGGAGCCCCGTGGCCCCCAGCGCGGCGGCATAGGCGGCCCATGTGCCGCCGAGATGTCGCGCCAGGGGTTGCACCAACAGGCGGGCGGGAAAGAACCCGGCGAAGGCGGCGACCGCCAGCCGCGCGGTGGAACCGGCGATGCGCCGCCCGCCAACCAGGCCCAGGCGCCGCCGCAGGTGCATGATCAGGAAGGTCACCGCCACCGACCAGCCCACCGCCATCGCCAGTCCGAGGCCGGCCAGGGCCAGCCGGCGATACAGCAGCAACGCCAGGCCGATGCCGCTGCCCGCCCCGACCAGCGCCGCCAGCATGGGTGTACGCGTGTCCTGCAGCGCGAAGAAGGTGCGGTTCATGTAGTCCTGCCAGGCGTACGACACCGTACCGAGGGACAGAAAGGCCAGCGGCACCGCGGTGGCCGCGGTGTCCGCGGGCGTGAAGCGGCCGTGCTGGAAGGCCACGTGGACGGCGGGGACCCGCAAAAGGAACAGGCCCACGGCGAGCGGCACCGTCACCATGCTGACCAGGCCGAGACCGCGGACGAAGGTGCGCCGGAATCCCGCCATGCTCCCCGTGGCACCGGCCGCGGCGAGGCGCGGGTAGACGACGGTGGAGATGGACATGCCGAGGATGGAGTACGCCAGGAGTTGCAGGCGACTGGCGTAGGTGAAGTCGGTGATCATTCCGGCGACGAGACGGGAACCGAGCACGTAGAGCAGGAGGCTTCCGGTCTGCTGGGCCAGGGCCGTGAGCGCGGCGGGTCCCACCAGTCGCCCCATGCGGCGCAGCAGCGGGTCGCGCAGGTCGAACCGCCAGCCCACCCGAAAGCGTGAGCGGCGCAGGGCTGGCAGTTGGATCAGGTACGTCGTGAAGGTGCCCACAAGACCGCCCCACGCGACCAGGGTGATCTCCTGTCTGCCACCCGCACTGGCCGCGACAATCGCGGCGATGATGATCACGTTCTGGGGTATTCCCATGGCGGCGTTGGGTCCGAAGAAGCCCCGCACGTTGAGCACGCCGCCGACGACGGCCGACCAGGCGTAGAACAGGATCAGGGGCGAACTGATGCGCACCAGTGTGATGCAGAGGGCCTGCTGGGCCGCGGGCCAAGCACCCAGGAGCGTTCGAACCACAGGTCCGGCGGTTGCCTCCAGGATCAGGACCAGCACCCCGACGGTGACCGTCACCACACCGTTGACGTTGGCGGCGAAACGCTCTGCCGCGTGCAGCTCCCGGCCGGCGAGGAGCTCCGCGAACAGGGGGATGAAGACAGTCGTGATCGCCACGCCGACCGCCGAGAACAACACCAGTGGGATGAGGGCAGCCACATTGTAGGCGTCGGTGAGGTTGGTGGCGGCGAAACGGTCGGCCAGCGCGGTTTCGCGCAACAGACCGAAGAGCTTGCTGGCCAGGGTCGCCAGCGCCACCACCAGCGCGGCCCGGCCCAGGACGCGCGCGCCGGCGGAAGGCGCCCGCGGCGCGGTGCGGTGGCCCGCGGCGGGCGTCTCCTGGCTCGGTGCCGGTAGGAATCCGGCGTCGGGGCCGGCCGGCGAGGCGAAGTCCGCTTGGACGGCCGGGACGGCCGCGGGGGCGCGACGTTCGCCAG
>JAJZZC010000402.1 GCA_021797775.1 Bacillota bacterium | reverse complement strand
GCACGGCCGTCGGGCCGCGCCGTGGCGGCGGCCGGACCCGGCCGCCTGACCCCTGTCGGCACGCAGGGCGTCGCCCGGACGGGCGTGCCCCCGCACACGACGGCGGGACATGCGGCTGGTGCGGCTGAAGGGGTAGGGGCCCGATCCGTATCCCAGCCCCCTGGCGCCCGGCCGTCCGCCGCCTCCCGTCTGCCCGCCGCCCACGAGCGGCCCAGCGCGACGGTCGCCGCGCCCTCGGCGGCCCACGCCCGCAGGCCGGTGGGGGCGTCGGCCTCGGGTACACGGCTCCCGGCGCCCGCCGTGGCTCCTCGACCGCAGCCGGCTTCCACCGCCCCCTCCGCGCCCTCGGCCACCCCCGCGCGCGGCGGCCGGGCCGCGTCCGCCCCTCGGGGCGAAAGCGCGGTGCCGCGGGCGGCCACCCAGACGCTGGGCGTCCTGGTGGTCGGCCTGGCGGGCGGCGCGCCCGTAGCCTCGGCGGCCGTGCTGCTGCCGCCGGGACACGCGGAGGTTGTCCCGCTAGCCGCGACGGGCGCGGCCGGCGGAGGAGCCAGCGTCCTCCGGGCCTACGCTTCCAGGGGGCTCGGCGGGGCGCAGGCGGCGGCCCAATCCCTCCTCGGCGCCCCGGTCCCGTACGGCGTGGTCGTGGACCTGGCAGCGCTGTCCGGGGCCGTGGACGCGATCGGCGGTATGCCCTACGACCTGCCCTCGCCGGTGCGGTTCCAAGATGCCGCCCTCGGCATCCGCCTCCACCTCGCCGCGGGCCCACGCCAACTCGACGGCGCCCAGACGCTGGCCCTGCTGCGCTGGTGCGCCGACGGGTTCGGCACGGGCAGCCCCGACTGCGCGGGCCAGCGGTTCGCCGCAGCGGTCGTGGAGCGACTGCTCCACCCGCCGGTGGCGGCGATCCCCCGGCTGCTCGGCCTGATGCAGCCCGCCATCCGCACGGACATGGGGCTCGGGGCGCTGATGCGCCTGGCCGCCGCGGTGTTGGCGGGACACCGGGCGCTCACCGTCGCCGCGACGCCGACGTGAGACCGGGTGTGGCTCCCCGATCAGGAACGTAGCGGGCAAAGCGCGGATGCGGCCCGGAGGCAGAGACGAGCGGGACGGGTCGGCGTTGTCGCGGGGCCGACACAGCCGACCGCACAGTGCCCGCGCGCGGCTCCTGGTTGCCCCGCCCCCTGACCGCACGGCCGGCCCGCGCTGACACCGGCACGCGGTACGCGAGGCGCGGGATCGAGGGGCCCTTCAACCTGACTTTCGCAAAGGGGCGGCCGGTCGCCTTGGTGCCCAGGGGCCTGCTCCTCGCCACGACCTCACCCGCTGCCGTCGCGGGGTCCTTCTGCGCCAGCGGCGTCCGCCTGACACTGCGAGATTCAGGTTCAAAGAGCCCCGCTTGGGCCAAGCGCCAGCGCCGGGCCTTCTCCTGTCCGATGCGTGCCTCTTCAGGATCCCGCCGCCTGAGCGGCGGGCCTGATCGACGTGGCCAAGCTGGCGGGCCGGAACCGCCCAGGGATGGCATATGCGCTTCCGCGACACCAGAGGCGCCTGATGCTCGTGGCCGCTGCGACCGAGATCCTGGTGGGCCTCGGCTTCTTTCTCTATCCCCAATCAGATGACGGCGGGGCCGTACGCGTCGTTGCGCCCCCTGTTCCCGTTGATCTCGCTCAGCATGCTGCTCGGGGGCGTGGCCGCCGCCGGGCTCGCGCGCTTCCCGCTGGCCGGTTGGGTGAGGCGCGTCCTCGTCCCGCTGCCCGCCACGGCGCTGGTACTGATGATCGTGCTCGGGGCCGGCCACGGCCTCACGCTGATCCCCTTCCATGACGGTCTGCTGGCCGTGGCCCTGTTGGTGGCCCCATGGACGCCGTGCGTCAACCGGCGCGCACGGGCGGGGGCGCCGGAATCGGACTTGGCGCTCGGAACCCTGGCCGTGGTGGATGCCAGCGTGGGGCCCCACGCGGTCGCTCCAGGCGCTGGCGCAGCGACCCCATGTCCCTCCGCCTCGGGCGACCGGCGGAAGCGGCTTGGCGGCGCAGCGGCCAACGCTCCCGGCCAGCCCCCGGCCCCCAAGCCCCCCGTCCCCCCGCGGGTACAGCGGCAGCAGGCGCGCAGGGGCTGAGCGAGCCCCCGCGCCTGTCTCAGCGCCGCTGTCACCAGGCACTGTCCACAGGTGGGCTGTGGCGTCTTGCGAGAGCCGCTGCTCACCGGCCGCATCCCTGCCACAGGCGGCCGACGGCCTCCGACGGCTGCCGGCCGCCCCACGGTTTCGGCGGGGGAGGCGGCTGCACCACGTTCACCGCCGTTCCACCAGCGACCTCGCCTCCGCCTGCACCCACGGTGACGGCCGCAGCAGCACGGTGCTGCTCGCCCCCACGACAGGCGCCGGATTGCCCCCCGTGTCCGCGGCTGTGATCGCGGACACGCTGACGAGCGTGCTCATCACCGAGCCCCGCGGCAGAAGGTCCAACACCGCCAGGGGCTGGTCCGCAGCGACGCCCGCCGCCGAGGCCCCCGCGATCCGCACCTGCCTCGGACCATAGGCCACGTTGCACACCCCGCCCGCGGGGACGCCGCACCCCACCACCCGCACCGCCTGCGGGTCAACCGTCACGTCCAGCGTCCACGCCCCCAGCCCCGCCCCGGATCCCGCCCCGTAC
>JAJZZC010000401.1 GCA_021797775.1 Bacillota bacterium | reverse complement strand
CAGGCAGGGTTCCCCTTCGGCCTGAAGGCGCTGGCCCTGCGCAGCCGCAGCCTGCACCTCCCGCCAGGCATCTGGCGTGCAGAACACCGTCACCATCGCGTCCGAGGTGGGCGGCAACCCCTTCGGCGCTCTGGCCGCAGCCCGGCAGTCCATCTCCAGCACCAGCGCTTGCTTCCAGGGCCGAGGGGGCTCCACCAGGGTTCCCTTTGCCACGATCCGCACGCTCACGTACTACCCTCCCGCCTGCCGCGCTACGGCGGCCCCCGCCACCACAGCCCGCCTTCCCAGTCCAGCGCCGCGATCACAGCGGCCGGCCGGCGGCCTCCACCAGCGCGCCCATCAGGATCGAGATCCGCGCGAGCGTTAGCCCCGCAACCGTCGCCCCGTCCTCGCGCAGGGCGATCTCCCCCATCACCTGCTGCCCCTCGCGGGTCAGAAGCCGGAACGTGGCCGCCTCGGGGTGCGCGGGATTGGCGAAAAGCGCCCCCACCTCCGGGTCAGGGAGTGCGGGGACTGCGCTCCGGTATGGGCGGAGCCAGGTCAGCACCCGCGCCTCGTCCCGCCGGCCCCCCTCTACGAAGCGGGGAGTTCCTTGCCGTGCCAGCAGGCGGCGGACCAGTTCGGCGCCGTCGCTTGCCTCCAGCGCGATCCGTACGGTCGTACGGGCCAAGGGATCCTGCCTCTCGGGTGTGGCGGCGGTGTGCCCGTGGCCGCCGCAGGACGCGCAAGAGCCCTGCCGGGGTCAGGCCTCCGGGCCCCTGCAGGCCCTCCCGCCAGTCGGCGGGTCCGCCGGGCGGCGGGGCCAGCAGGCTCAGGGCGTGGCGGATCTCCCGCGGCCAGCGCGCCGGCGGTGCTGGCGCGTAGCGCAGGGCACACGCGCCGTACGCGTAGCGCGCGGCGACCTTCTCCGGCACGTCCGTGGAGGGAGGACAATGCTCCAGGTCGGCCAGGTCAACGAACATCTCCCGGTGTCCCCCCGGAGGGATGTCGTGTCGACTGCTCACCAGGGTCACGCCATCCGCGGAGAGCGAGAGCAGCGCCAGGGCCCAGGCCTCGCGGCCATCAGGTTGGCGGCGCGCGACGAACACCGGGCCATAGCCCGACACCCGCCACACCGTGGGCTACGGGTCCACGGCATGCCAGCAAGGGCCCGCACCACGTCCCCGCCCCGGAACGCCGCCGTTTCTTCTCTGCCAGCGGGAACGCCTCCATCGTGCTCTCCCGTGCGTCGGTGGACCCTGCGACGGCGGGGCGCTGCCTACCTCCACCACACGGGTGCAGGGTAACGCAACCGGGTCTTTCCCGCGCGGCCCCCGGGACGGTCCCCTGGCGGGCTGGTGACGATCGTAACGAAAGGGGAAGACGGGCGCGGGGCGCGGCCCCGGCTGCGAGTGCCACGCTGTACGGAGGCACATTCGCGTGACGGCTCACCCCGGGTGCTGTGCGTCCACGCCCCCCGCAGAGGGCGCGGAGGCCAGGGCGGCGTCGCGGAAGGCCCCCCAGGCACCCTTCAACTCCTTGAGCACCGCCAGAGGCGCCTTGCCCCCGGGGGCGATCAGGGCGACCTCCAGGTCCTTGAGCAGTTCCTGCACGCGCGCGGCGCGCCGGGCCAGGTCGCTGATACCGGCTATCTCCCTGGCCTCTCGCATGGCGGCGGGATTCGCCCACGGGCGGGTGTTCCCTTGCCGCCCATGAGGACGGGCCGTTCATCACAGCAGCGACAACGCGCGCGCCGTCGACGGGGACTTCTGGCGGCGCTGCCGTAGGGCCGCGGCCTTGCCCGCGGGGGTGGCGGCGGGAGGCGCATCCGGCAACCCCGGCTGGTCAAGCGTTTCCTCGGCGGCCACGGGGACGGATGGCCTCACCGCCGTGTCTGCCGCTGGCGCCGACGGTGCGGGGGCCGCGCCCTCGGGTTGCCCGCCCAGCGCCTGCAGGGTGGCCGCCGTCAGCGGGTTCTCCGCGGAGATCTCCAGCACCCAGCCGTCCCCGTCACGGTGCATCGCCAGTTCGCCGGTCATGCGCAGCCGTTCCCAGAGATGCTTCACGGCCCGGTGCAGGGCCTTCTCGTCACGGAAGCGCAGGCGCACGAACATCACGCGGCAGCGGCACCTCCGGCCGGGGCAGGCTTGCTCGCCTTGGGCAGATAGCGCACGCGGGACCCGCAGCCACACCAGTATAGAACACATGTCCCGGAGGGTGGGGAACGCGTCTGTCCGGAGTGCGCTGCAGCCATCGGCCTGCGCACGCAGCCCCGGGCCGCCAGCGGCTGTGGTGGTGACCATCGTAACCTGCCGCGATCATGCCCGTGGACGGGGTGGGTATGCCCTCCGCCCCGTCCCCCGCGCGCCGAAGGGCCCGCCCGTGGCCGCACCCGCGAACTCTGCCGGCAGGTCGCCCAGGACCTCCCCATCGGCGAACAGCGGCACGCCCCGCGGGCCCCGTCCACCTGCACCCGCCGGGCGGGGAGGATGGCCACCCGCCGGTCCCGGGTGTGGCGGTCCGCCAGCACCCGCCCCAGCATGGCCACCGTTCCCCAGCGGCGCACGTCCCCCACCGCGAACACGTGCAGCAGGCCGTCGTCGATACGCGCTGGCGGGCAGACACGCATCCCGCCGCCGTAGGCCGGCGCGTTGGCGATGTCGACCAACAGGTGCGGCCCCGCCCGCACCGGCT
>JAJZZC010000113.1 GCA_021797775.1 Bacillota bacterium | reverse complement strand
CCCGACACAGCCGCCAAAGCGTAGGTATTTCAAGCAGCGGTGGCCGGCTTGGTTTTCGCCGACTACTGGAGATACTATAGCACAAGAGTGGACAGAAGGCAACCTTTACGGTAGCAGTTGGGAACCCTCCGCAGTGCCTGATCCTAGGATGCGCCGCTGCCGTCTTGGCGTCGTTGACATCCGTTCACCGTGCCAAACCGCCTATTGCCGTGGTCGTGGCCAGTTGTTCACAGCCCTTTCCGTCACCAGTCGCTTCCAGTGCGGAGGACAGCACTACGCGGAGGCGGTGTCGGCCTCGCCCATCAGGGCCCGCGCCTCGGCCTGCAGCACCGCCAGCAGGTCGAGGGCCTGCAGCGGCGTCGTGCGCAGGACCTCCACCCCCGCGAGGCGGCGGAGCAGTTCGGCGGCACCCGGCGGCAGCGCTAAGGCCCCGGCGCCGTGGGCGGCCGCCTCGGCCACAGGAAGGGCAGCCGCCTCGCTGAGCGCGGCGCCGGATTGCAGGGCCTGCAGCAGCTGCCGCGCGCGCCCGATGACCGGCGCGGGGACGCCAGCCAGGGCGGCCACGGCCACCCCGTAGCTTCTGTCCGTGGCGCCTTCGACCACACGGTGCAGGAAGACGACCTGGCCCGCCTCCTCGCGCACGGCGACATGGACGTTGCCCGCCCCGGGCAGGGCTTCTGCCAAGGCGGTCAACTCGTGGTAGTGCGTGGCGAACAGGGTGCGGGCGCGCAGGCGGGTCGCCACGTCCTCGGCCACGGCCCAGGCGATGGAGAGCCCGTCCAGCGTCCCCGTGCCGCGCCCCACCTCGTCGAGCAGCAGCAGGCTCCGGCGCGTGGCCTGCCGCAGCAGCGTCGCGACCTCGGTCATCTCTACCATGAAGGTGCTGCGCCCACCGGCCAGGTCGTCGCTGGCGCCGATGCGCGTGAAGATGCGGTCACAGACGCCGATGCGCGCCTCCGCCGCCGGCACGAATGAGCCGATTTGCGCGAGTATCGCCAGCAGGGCCGCCTGGCGCATGTAGGTGGACTTGCCCGCCATGTTCGGCCCGCTGATCAGCAGGAAGGCGCCCGACCCGGCGCCGAGGCGCAGGTCGTTCGGCACAAAGCGTCCACTGCCCAGGGCCTGATCGATCACGGGATGGCGCCCGCCGCGGACCAGCATGTCCGTCGAATGATCGACTAGGGGCCGGACCCAGCCCCGGCGTGCCGCCACGTCCGCCAGCGCGGCCAGCGCGTCCAGTGCGGCCACCGCCCGCGCCGTCTGCAGCAAGGCGCCGCCCCGCTCCGCCACCGACGCGCGCAGCGCGCTGAAGAGGGCCTGCTCCAGACGCAGCGCCTTCTCCTCCGCCCCCAGGATACGCTCTTCCAGGGCCTTCAGTTCCGGGGTCACGAAGCGCTCGCCGCCGGCCAGGGTCTGGCGCCGCTGCCAGTCCGCGGGCACGGCCCGCAGGTTGGCGGCGCTTACCTCCAGGTAGTAGCCGAAGACCTTGTTGAACCCGACCTTCAGCGAACGGATGCCCGTGCGCTCGCGCTGCCGACCCTCCAGTTCCGCCAGCCAGCGGCGGGCCTCACCGCCCGCCGTGCGCAAGGCATCAAGGTCGGCGTCGTGGCCCGTCCGGAACACGCCGCCGTCGCGCACGGCGGCCGGGGGCTGGTCGACGAGGGCGCGGCCCAGCGCCTCGCCCACGTCGACCATGGGGTCCGCCTCATCCAGGAGGGCGCGCAGCAACGGCGCCCCACATCCGGCCAGGGCGCCCAGCGCCTCGGGCAGCGCGCGCAGCGAGGCGCCCAGCGCCGCCAGCTCGCGCGGGCCGCATTGCTCGCGCGCCGTGCGCACCGCCAAGCGCTCCACATCGACCACCCCGCGCAAACCGGCCCGCAGCCCTTCACGGAACAGCGGGCGGCGCGCGAGCTCGCCGACCGCCTCCTGGCGCGCACGGATCTCCGCGGTTTCCAGCAGGGGGTGCAGGACCCAGAAGCGCAGGAGGCGGCGGCCCATCGGCGTGACCGTGCGGTCGAGCACCCCAAGCAGCGTGGCGCCGTCCGCAGGACCGCCTGCGAGGCGCTCAACGAGCTCCAGGTTGCGCTGGGCGCCGGCATCGAGACCCATGAAGGCTGAGGGGCGGTAGGATTCCGGGGGCGCGAGCTCGCCGTGACCGCCGCGCAGGGTCCGGGACAGGTAGCTGACCAGGAGGTCCAGGGCGGGGGGCGCACCGGCGGCCCGCTCGCCCCACACCTCCTGTGCCGCCCCGGCGCGCAGGTCGGTACCGCCGATGGCGCTCAGCACCGCGCCGGCCTCGGCGGCGTAGCGTGCCGCCAGGGCGGGTGCCCCTTCGGCCGGAACGACCACCTCGCGCGGGCGCAACCGGCACAGCTCGTCCCAGGCCACGACCTCGGGCTCCGCGCCGTCGAGCAACGCCACGCGGACGGAGCCCGTCGAAGCGTCCGCGACGGCCAGGCTGAGGCCCTCCCCGCCGGCAAGCGCGGCCAGGAGGCTATCGCCCAGGGTGTCCAGCAGCCCGGGCTCGGTCAGGGTCCCCGGCGTGAGCAGGCGCACGATCTCCCGACGGACCAGCCCCTTGGCCTCGGCCGGGTCCTCCACCTGGTCGGCCACGGCGACCTTATAGCCGCGCGCCAGCAGGCGCGCGGCATAGGTATCCACGGCGTGGTGGGGCACCCCGCACATGGGGCGGCGGACGCCCGGGCTGGCCTCGCGGCCGGTGAGCACCACTTCGAGGATGGGGGCGGCCCGCTCGGCGTCCTCGTCGAACAGTTCAAAGAAGTCACCGAGGCGGAAGAAGAGAAAGGCGTCGCCGCACTCCGCCTTGAGGCGGTTGTACTGCTCCTGCATGGGCGTTTCCGCTGCGGCGCGGCGCAAAGCGGGCCTCCCCTGCCGGGTGTTCCGGTCCGGCGGCTCTGCCGAGTGGCGCAAGGGCGGCCGCGCAAGGCTGCTTTCGCGACAGCCCTTGCGCTACAGACGCCCACCGCGTGGCGCCCACGTCTCTCCCAGGGGGAGGCCCATGCCCGCGTCGGCGAGGGGCACCGCCTGGTCGCCCATCGCGCCGATGGCCGACCTTCGCTACCGCCCCCCGGGGGCGGCTCATCCCACACAGCGGGCAAGGCTGCGCCCGCAGCCGCCCGCAGGACCGCCCCGCTCACCCCGCGGAGGGAGCGAGGTAAGAAGCGGGCGGTCGCCGACGGACAGCGGGCCTGGCGGCAGCGCGATCAAGCGCAGCGGCAGCGGTGGGCGACCGACGCCCGGGCTACCGCCGACACCACCCACGACGCCCGCCTCCGGGCCCGGGGCGCATCGCCATCTTATCGCTGGCTCCCCGGCGGTCAAGGCTCCCAGACTGGCAGCGCATGGCCAAGAGGTCGCTGCGGCACAAGGCCCCCCGGGGCGGAGTGACGGGCCGGTACCGGCAATCCTCTCGATGGGGGATGGGCGCACGCGCGGACAGTGCGTAGCGGCCGCTCCCGAGGCCGCGCCGGTTGGCGGGGGCGGCCGATCCGGCCCCCCGGCGCGCCCCGTGGAGAGGGGGCGGCGGTGGCGGCTGCCCGCCAGCAGGTGGACCAGGCCCAGGCCGAGGCGGCGGCGCCAGCAGGCACGGGCCATCCGGGTCGGTCAGACGACGGCCACCATTGTGGCCGAGGCCAAACGCTGGAGTTGGAGGCCCGCGTCTCCGACCTCCAGCAGTTGCTGCAGGAGCGCGACCGCCTGCTGACCGACGTCATCTGCACCTACGAGCGCCGCCTGGGCACTCAGCCGGCCGAGGTGGCCGCCGCGACGCCGACCAAGCCCTTGGACGGGTTACGCGTGCTCGTGGTCGGGGACACGCCCCGGGCGGTGGCCTACCGCGCCTGCGCCCAGGCGCTCGGCGCTCGGGACGTCCGCTTCGTGGAGGGCATGGACATCTTCCGTGATCCGCTGTCGGCACACCCACACGAGACCGACGTGTCCGCCCTCCTGCGACTCTGCGATGTCTACACCGTGGCCGTGGCCACCAACCCGTCCACCGCCCGCCCGCTGGTGCGGATGCTGGACCCAGACGATTGCGGGGTTCCAGGGCGCCGCCCCCCGTCCGCTGCGGCGGGCGGCGGGGAACAAGGCGCAGGGGGTCGTCCCCGCGGGCGCCGGGCGGTCCGCACGGGCTGGCAGGAACGCCACCCCCGCGGCCGGGCCTCCCGCACCGTGGGGGCAGAGCGCGCGGCGCCCAGTTTCCGCCCGGCCCACCTGCGGGCGCCCCGCGCGCCCACGATGGCGACATGCCTCCCGGAGGCCCGGTATCGCGCGGTGGGCAGGATGGCTCGCTGCTTCGCGGCGGCACACGCCAGCGCTCTACGGCCTCGTTCTGCGCCGCCGGCAGGGCGCAGGCGGCCGGGTGGTCCTCGTGCCGGCGACGGGGGTGTAGACTCGACCCCCGGGGGGTGCGCCGCGTGGCGAACGGGAGGTGGGCGCTGGCGGCCGTGCTGCTGGCGACCGCCGCGCTGGCCACCGCGTGCGGTTTGGGTGTGCAGACGATGGCCCTGGCGCTGCGTCCGGCGGTGGGTGTGTCCGGCAGCGCCCCGGTGGTGGTGCGCGTACCGACCTATGGCGGCGCTGGACGGGCGGCGCCGGGCGCGATCACTGGGTGGCCTCTGCCCAGCGGGCAAAGGGCGCGCTCGGCTCCAGTTACCCTGATGGCGCCTGCCGCCGAGACCCTGGTGGCGGCGTGGGACCGGCGCGCCTTCGCCAGCCTCGGCTTCCATCTGGCCCGGGCGCCCTCGGCCCGTGACGGCGGCTGGTGGGAGTTCGCGCGTGGCGGGCACCTGCTGGTTGGTGTCCACCTGAAGCCGATCGGCGGCGGCGAGACCCAGGTTACCTACGTCGGGCTACAGACAGCGCCGCAGGCGCGGGCCGGTTGACGGCAGACGGCCCAGGGTTGCGACAGCGGCCCAGAGAGGGCAGGGGCCCCGGCGCCCCGCACCCCGGGGACGCACATGGCTCGCAGCCCCAGCCCCGCCCGCCGAGCCGCCGCGGCCGAGGCGACCGCGCGGAGACGCGGGGCCCTCGCACAAAGGCCGCAGAGCCCGGCCGGTGGCCGCGCGCGTGCGGCCACGCCCCGGAGGGGCCTTCCGGTCCCAGGGTGCAGGCCGCCCCGACCCGGAAGAACGGCGGGAGCTGCCATGCAGGTCGTTCGCCGTCGACGGGCCTGCCCGCCATGTGGCCCCCCCCCGCAGGCTGCGCCGGCCGCTCTGCCCTCAGGCCCCGAGGGGGGCGACCGGTTCGCTGCCGCGCGGGGACGCATCGGCGTGCTCGATGTCGACCAACACGCCCCTGAGCGTCCACGTCTGGGCCGACGTGATGCGCGCGTGCGCGAAGCGCCACTCCGCGCCCGGTGCGCCGGGCACCAGCACCAGCCGGTTTCCGCGGCTGCGCGCCGTGAACACCCCCGGGTCCTTGCGACTCTCGCCCTCGACCAGGACCTCCAGGGTCTGGCCGACCAGGGCCTCGTTGCGGCGGCGGCTCAGCGCGTACTGCAACGCGTTCAGCCGATCCAGCCGCTCCTTCTTGACCTCGGGCGGAACGGGGTCCTCCCAGCGCGCCGCCGGGGTCCCCGCACGCGGGCTGTACTGAAAGGTGAAGGCGTTGTCGTAGCCGACCTCTTCCACCAGCGCGAGCGTCTCGCGGAAGTCCGCCTCCGTCTCGCGCGGGAAGCCTACGATGAGGTCGGTCGTGACCGTGGCATGCGGGAGCAGCCGGCGCACCTCCGCCACCAATTGCAGGTACGAGGCGCGGGTGTAGCCGCGGTTCATCCAGCGCAGCACGCGGTCGGAGCCCGACTGCACGGGCAGGTGGAAGTGCTCGCAGACCTTGGGCGTGGCGGCGATCATCTCGACCATCCGCGGGGTGAAGTCACGAGGGTGGCTGGTGGTGTAGCGGATCCAGCGTATGCCCGGCACCGCGGCCAGGTCGCGCAACAGGTCGGCGAAGTCGTAGGTGCCCAGGTCGTGCCCATAGGAATTGACGTTCTGCCCGAGTAGCGTGATCTCGCGGTAGCCCTGGGCGGCCAGCGCCTCAACCTCGGCCAAAATGTCGCCGGGACGGCGGCTGCGCTCCCGCCCGCGCGTGGTCGGCACGATGCAGTAGGTGCAGTACTTGTCGCAGCCGTAGATGATGTTCACCCAGGCCCGCACGCCGGCCGCACGCCGCAACGGTAGGTGCTCCACGGTCTCTGGCGCCTGGTCCCAGACGTCCACCGTCTGGGCCTCCTCCACGTGGGCGCGATGGAGCAGAGCGGGCAGGTCGTGTAGATTGTGCGTGCCGAAGATCAGGTCCACGTGTGGGGCGTGGCGCCGCAGGTACTCCACCGTCTCGGACATCTGGGTCAGGCAGCCGCAGACCCCGAGCACAACCTCGGGCCGTTCGGTCTTCACCTGCTTGAGCCGCCCCACCTCGCCCAGCGCGTGTTCGGCGGCGCTGCCCCGCACGGCGCAGGTATTGAGCAAGAAGAGGTCGGCCCCCGTCTCGTCCGCGGCTTCCGCGTAGCCCAACCCCTGAAGCTGGCCCCGCAGGGCCTCGCTATCCGCTTCGTTCATCTGGCAGCCCCAGGTCCGCACCCAGGCACTTGGGGAAGGCCTGCCGCTGAGCGCCTGCGCGAACGAGCGTCCGGCCGCATCGCGCCACACGCCGTCCAAGCCCCGGCCGTAGCCGCGGGCACCCATAAACGCCTCCGTGCGGCCGTCGTAACGGACCACGGGCACGTCCAACCGCTCCACTGCCCCGGCCCCTTTCCGATCAGTCCAGTGTACCACGGGTGCGCCGCGCCGCCGCGCGGCAGGCCACCGTCAGGCTCCCCCGGCAAAGTCCGGCGCCGGTGTTCCGCGCAGCGCGCGGCCACGACGCGCGCCGTTTACCGCGCGGCGCGCCAGGGACTTTGCGCATCGCGCGGGGGGGGGCGCTCGGTGGGCGAGAAGCGTCGGCCCCTGGCCGCAGCCCGTGCGGTCGCCCCGTCCCCGAGCGGGGACCGAACATACCCAAACGGCCGCCGTGAACTCCGGATCCCGCGGGGGCGCATGCACGCCCCGGCCGGTTGACCGCGGTCGGGGGCCGGAGTAGACTGGTCGCCAGACTGGTTCCTCTGGGAGAGGCGTGGGGCGCGATGCGCACGGTCGGTGCATACGACGCCAAGACCCACCTGCCACAGCTGCTGGAGGCTGTGGCCAAGGGCGAGACGATCACTATCACCAAACGCGGAGTTGCGGTGGCCGTCTTGGCCCCACCGCCCGCTCCCCGCCCCGACCTGGCGGCCGTCATCGCGGCCATGCATCGCTTGCGGAGTGGCGTCACCACGGGGCAAACGTCCATCCGCGAGATGATCGAAGAAGGGCGTCCATGAGCACCTTTGCATTGGATGCCTCCGTGACCCTTGCCTGGCTGTTCGAGGATGAATCGACGGCCTTCACGGTCTCCGTGCTCGACCGTCTCGCGACCAGTACAGCGGTCGTCCCCGCCATCTGGGCGTTCGAGGTCGCCAATGTGGCCATCCTGAGCGAACGGCGTAGACGCATCAGCGCTGCCCAACGCACGGGTTTTCTCGAACTGCTGGGCTGCCTACCGATCGCCATAGAGCCCGTGGCCACGGACCGGGTCTGGAGCGCAGTCATCGACCTGGCCCAGGCCCAAGGGCTGACGGCCTACGACGCGGCGTACCTAGAGGTAGCGGCCCGTACGGGGTTGGCCCTGGCTACCAGCGACGGCGACCTCGCCGCCGCAGCCACACGGGTTGGCGTGACACTCCTCCGGGGACAGTGAACCGCGATCTCGCAAACGGTAGACCCTGGGCGCACGGTCGCGGGCAGGGCGCTTGACCGTGCCGGCCACCGCGCAGCCGGGGCGGACCGACTGGCAGGCGCGTGCCGTCGGATGGCCGGCACGTGGAGGCCAGGCCCAGCCGGCCGCACAACCCCCCTGCTTGCCGTCTGGCGCGCGTAACCCCGGCGCGCCCAGGCGCGAGCCGGTCGTTGGCCTGCGCCCGCGGCCGGGCCGCGGGGGGAAAGCGACGGACGGCCCCCAGCAGCAACGGGGCCACGGGCCGAACCCGCGAGCGCGGCGCGAGCCGTACTCCGCGGCTTGCGCCGGCCCCGTTGCTATCCCGCTGGCGGCCACTCCCGCCACCATGCACGGCGGGATGCCCGGCTACTCCGGCGCGGTGGAGCCGCGGCGCGCCCTGCGGCTGTGCATCGGCACCTGACGACCACAGACCAACAGGTCGCGCGCACAGGCACGGACACAGCGACGCCGCCTCCCCCGTCTGGGCGCGACGCGCGGGTGGCATGCTACCGCGGGCGGCACCGGGCTGCCCGGGGGGAGGGGCGCGCCTGGACGCGCAGGGCTTGGTCCAGGCGTGCCAGACGCTGCAGCGGCAGGTCACCCAATTGGAGGAGGGCCTGCCCTTCGTCAAGCCTCCCACCCTAGATGAAGTCCATGCTTCCCTGCACAGCGGGGATCTGCAACGTGGCCACCTGCCCCAGCCGGACGGCGGCCGCGTCGGGATCGCCTACATCCACACGTTAACCGACGAGCGTCGCCTGTGGCACGAGGTGATCCTGCCGCTGGTCTCCGGTGCATTGCCGCCCCCCGCCCTGCCCCGGGCGGCACCGATCCAGAACTGGCACGCACTGGTCCACCACCTGCTGCAGGGCGGCGTCGTGCTGTTGCCCGAGACAGGTCCCCCGCTGGGCCTCGACATGGCGGGACTACAGCAGCGAAGCGTGGGTGAACCGACGACCGAGCGGCAGGTCATCGGCCCGAAGGAGGGCTTCGTCGAGAGGCTCGACACGAATGTGGGCCTGGTCCGCAACCGCCTGCGCGATCCGGCGCTGCGCATCGCCTACCATACCGTGGGCCGCCGCTCGCGCACGCGCGTGGCCATGCTCTACCTCCAGGACGTGGCCGATCCGCAGTTGGTCCAACGCGCCTCGGCGGGCCTGCACAGCATCGCCGTCGACTTCATCCGGACGGCCATGGACGTGGCCGAACTCACCTTCCAGCACAGTTGGTCCGTCTTCCCCCTGATCGAACAGACGGAGCGCCCCGACCGGGTCGCCCACGGGCTGTCCCAGGGCCGGCTGGCCCTCGTCGTGGATGGCGCCCCCTTCGCCCTACTGGTCCCCGTCACCCTGTTCGACTTCCAGCACGACGGGGAGGGGGCGCTCCCGGGGCCCGCGGTCACGGCCTTTGTGCGGCTCCAGCGCCTCGGCGGCCTGTTCTTGGCCCTGGCGCTGCCAGGTCTCTATGTCGCCCTCCTCGCCGCCGACCCCCTGGTGCTGCCCATCCCGCTGACCATCACGCTGGCGGCGGCCCGCTTCGCGGTGCCGTACCCGGTGGCCACCGAGGCCGTCCTCATGCTCTTTGCGGCGGACATCTTGGCGGAGGCGACGGCGCAGTCGGCAAGCGCCATCGGCAACGCCCTCTCCGTCGTGGGCACGCTGATCGTCGGCCAACTGATGGTGCAGGCGCACCTCGCCTCCACCCTGCTGATGATCGTCGTCGCCGCCAGCGTGATGGGCTCGTTCCTCACCCTCAAGTTCACGCTGTCGTACGCCCTGCGCATGTGGAAATACGCCCTCGTCCTGCTCGCGGCGGTAGGGGGGATCCTCGGCTGGTTCACCGGTCTCTGCGTCCTGCTCGTCCACCTCGCATCGCTGGAGTCGGCGGGCACCCCCTTCCTGGCGCCGTTGGCCGCGGCCCGCGGCCCGGCCGCCGTGGCGCGGGCCATCGTCCAGCCCGGCCGGTCCCGCGAGCGGCTGCGCCCCGCGGAATACCGCCCGCGCCAGCGGGTACGGGCACGCCCTTGGGGCAGGAGGTGAACGGCGTGCGCCCGCGGATGTCGTCCTGGCAGATCCTGCTGCTCGTTTTCGCCCTGAGCCTGTGCCTCACCCCCTTCGACCTGCCGACCATCCTCATGCCCCACCTGGGGGCGCGTGCGGCGTGGTGGGGGGAAGTCCCGGCCATCGCCGCCGGGCTGTGGGGAACGGCCGTGGCATGGGGACTTTGCCGCCGCTTCCATGGGCACCCGCTGGACCAGACGGTCCTGGCCGTACTCGGTCCCTACCTCGGCTACCCATATCTGGCTGCGCTCGCCCTGCTCTTCTACGCCAGTGTGCCCGCGTGCCTACTGGTCTTCGGCCCGGCGGCGCACAGCGACCTGCTGCCCCGCCTGCCGGTCGCCTACGTGGCCGTGATGGTGGCGGCGACCGGCACCTACGCCGCACATTCGGGCGCGGAGGCCATCGCTCGCTCGGCCGAGGTGCTGGCGCCGCTACTCGCCGTCGGCTTGGTGATCATCTACGTGCCCCTCTTCTTTCACGCCCAGTTCGGACGGCTGCTGCCCGTGCAGCCGCCCCCCTGGGGGGCATGGTGGTCCGCGCAGGTTCTCGGGGCCACCGGGACGATCCGGGGATTCCTGCCGCTCTTGGTCCTGGGACCGCTGACGGCCATGCCCCCCTCCGGGGGCCGGCTGGCCCTGGCCTCTGCCCTGGCGTGGCTGCTGATCATCGCTGCGCTCGTCCTGCCCGTCGCCATCTTCGACGCCCGCTTGGCCCCCCAGTTCGGCTTTCCGTTCCTCGCCGCGGCGGCGACCGTCGCCTGGCGCTGGCTGCCCCTGCGCAGCATGGTGGGGATGACGCTGCTGGTCTGGTACGCCGTCACCTTCCTCGTCTTCTCGACCTACCTGTGGATGACCAGCGCCCTCCTCGCGCGTCTGGCCCCCCGCCTGCCGCGCAAGGTGGCGGCGCTGATCCTCGGGGCAACGGCCGCGGTTGTCGCCTCGCTGCGGGGCAGCGGGTCCGACTTCGCGCAGGCGGTGGCGGCGGCACAGGCGCAGACGGATGTACGCGTCGGCTTCTGGGCCACGGACCTGGTCCTGGTGGGGCAGGGCCTTGCCCACCAGGGCTTGCGCCAGCCGCTGGATCAGTTGCTGCGCGACGGCGACCTCTCCCTGCTAGCCCAGGTCGCGGTGGTCGAGGGCAACGCCGGCCCGTTGCTCCAAGCCTCCCAGCCCGGGGGCTCTGCCCTGGAGATCGGTGAGCGGCTCAAGCACTCGACGGGCACCGATACGGGGTCGATCCCCGTGCAGTTCTGGCGGTTCATGGTACGCCTCACCACCCCGTACAGCGCGGCCTGGGCCCCCGTCTTGGCGCAGACGCCCAAGGGCTACCGTGCCGCCGGCACGGCCGTCTTTCGTGGGGACGCGCTCGCCGCGGTGCTCGGCGAACGGGAGACCCCCGCCCTGGGCTGGCTGCTGCAGTCCGGCGGGTTCGCCCCGCTGACCTTCCCCGTAGGGGGCGGGGGCCGCACCGTGACCCTCGCTGTCATCGGTCGGAGGAAGCGTCTGCTGCTCACCGGTCCCCGCGCCGGCGCCATCCGCTTGACCCTGTATGCGGTGATTCGCCAAGGGGCGGGGATGTCGCTGAAGGGGGCGCGGCCGCGCGCGACCCTGGAGCGCATGGCGGCCGCGGCGGCCACCCAGGACGTGCGCGCCGTCCTGAGCCGCCTGCAGGCCGCGGGCGCGGATGTCGTGGGCTTCGGCGCATTGGCGCGCCAGCGCGATCCCACGGCCGTGGCGGATTGGCCGGCAGCCTTCCGCTCCATGCACGTGGCGCTGGACGTAACCGTGCACATCCGCCGCGGCGGCCGGCTCGCCTGAGTCCCCCGTGCCGGCAGGCCGGCGCCACGCGGCATGAAAGCGCGGGCGGGTGTGTTGGGGGCGAGGGCGTTAGTAGGCCGCGGCGCACATGACCACTACCGGCAGTGGCGCCCGTGGCCTTTTTCGGGGGACTGCGCCGGGCTTGGTGGGTGGTCGCAGAGGTCCCTCTCTCCCGGCCTGGCGTTCCACCAAGCTGGTCCCGCGGGTACAGGGACCTTGACGCCTGGCCCTCGCCCGCATACAGTAAGTGGCAATTTCTTCGATGCACGTCGATGGGTGGAGGGTTGGCGCTGGTGGTGGACATCGTGACGGTGAGCAGCAAGTTTCAAATCGTCATCCCCAAGGCGGTACGGAAGGCGTTGCGCCTCCATCCTGGGGACCAGATGATAGTCGCATGGGAGCCCAGCGGTGCGTTGCGGCTGCAACTTCGCCCGCGCTCATACACAGAGGCGCTGTTGGGTCTGCACGCGGAGATGTGGAACGAACTCGACCCCGTGCAGTACGTCAGGAAGGAACGCGACGCGTGGGAGAGGCCGCAGACCGTTTCGCCGCACGCTTGAAGGACCTCCCGGTGGTCGGGATCGACACGATGGTCTTTATCTACCATATGGAACACCACCTCCGCTACGCGCCGCTGACCGAATGGCTCTTCGCGGCGGTGGAGGCAGGTACGGTGCGGGCGGTCACAGGCGTTGTCACGCTTTTGGAGATACTGGTAAAGCCATTCCAGGAAAGGCGAGAAGATGTGGCGACCGACTACCGCGCCATTCTCACAAGCTTTCCTCATCTGGAGCTTGTTCCGGTGGACGGGGAGGCGGCCTATGTGGCGGCGCGGCTGCGCGCGGAACTCGGACTCCAGGTCCCCGACGCGCTGCAACTGGCTTGCGCGCAGTTGGGTGGCGCCACGGCATGGATTACGAACGACCGGACCTTTCGCTCGACGCCAGGGCTTCCCGTCGTCCTGCTCGAGGACTTTGCGCCGGCGGCGTCAGAGGATCAGGCCACATCCTGACCCGGAGGCCTCGCCCGGAGGGCGGGACGGCGGCAACCCGTGCCCTGGGCCATCCCGCAGCGAGCGTCGGGCGTGATGCGAACCTGTGGGCGCCGCGGCGGGGGCTGCCGCGTGGAGCCAGGGTCAGCCCGGGGCACCGCACGTGGCGTCCCAGCGGACAGCGGGCCCAGCGCGGTGCCGTGCAGGCGCCGCGCGCGCCGGTGAGGGAACCCAGGTTCGTTGCGGCAGCCCACAACATGGCGCTGCGCCCGCAAGCGACGGCGGAAACCGCTCGGGACTCTCCGGCACCCGGCGGTCGGGCCGCGCCCGGCCAGCGCAACGGTGGTTCGACGACTCGCCACGCAGGATCGCGGCGTTCGCCGTGAACAGCCTGAGCGACAGGACGTTCCGGCCATGGGCACCTGCGGGGAGGGGCCGGACACCGCAGCCGCCGGGATCCGGCAGAGGAATCTCTGCGTGGCGCAAGCGGCGGGGCAGTTGCCGGCCACCCCGGAGGCCCTGCGGGCGAAGGGCCCCTGCCGGCATGTGCCACCCCGGGTCGCCACGGCGAGGAGGGCTCGGCTCCTGCGCGCGGAAGCCTGGGCGCGGCCGTGCGGCGCCGGAGCGTGGCTGCATGGCGGGCGGTAAGGGGGGCGAAAGGGCCGTTGGCAGCCTCGCGAGCCGGTGGACCGAGTCCTACCCGTCCGGGAGGGCGGGCAGGTCGGCGGGCCATGGGGCGCCCGCCTCGGCGCCACCGGAGCCCGGGCCTCTGGTGGCGCTTGCGACGGGCGTCCAAGATCATGGTCTGGTGTCTGGTCATCCTGGTGGGGGGCAGCATGGTCGCATACTTCGCCCTGGCAATCCGCTGACGGGCACGCCCCCCCCTGGGCCGCGCGGTCGGTATCACGGCGGCCCGGCCCCATCCCCTGGGTGCGGCGGCCAGACCTCGCCGCCCGCGGCGAAAGCCGTTCTACCCAGGCTGCCCCGGCCACGCGTGACCCGTGGCGGTCGCGCCGGGTCTTGCCTGCCATCTGTGCGCCACCATGCGGCGACGGGCCAGCGCCGGCCGCCTCACCCTGCACGGGCAGGTGGGGCGGCGCCGGGGAGGGGGGCGGCCGATGCCCGCCCGGCGCCCCGCTCCCCACCGGGCGGGACGCTCAGCCCCAAAGCCTCGCCCAAAGCCCGCGCCGCCGGTTGCGCCGGCTGCGCGGCGACATCTCCACGCGCAGGGACTGGAGCTCCTGGTGGGTCCGCAGCAGGGTCATGAGCAGTCGATCACGGTCCTCCGCCCAACGCTCCTCACTGCGGGCGATGGCGGTGTGCAGGCGCCCCACCTGCGCCAGCAGGACCCGCCACTCGCTTTCGGGCTCGGGGGCGGCCGAGACCGCCTCGGCGGCGGCCGCCGCCTCATGCTCCGCCATGGACGCGCCGGCGCCAGGCTCACCCGGATGGCCGTCGGTCCGCGGGGTCAACGACTGCAGGCGCCGCCGGATCTCTCCGTGGGCCAATCCCTCTCCACTCCAGCGGACGGCGGCGGCCAGCGCGCCAAGGGCGGGAGCGGGGACCAGCGGGCCGGCCCCCCCCGCCGCAGGCACATCGAGGATGTCTCCGAACGCGTCGAGAACCGGTCGCAGTGCCTCCGGGTGCACCTGCACCAGGCGGCAGACCTCGTCCACCGACAGGTGGGACAACCCACCCGCGCCCGCCACGCTGCCGGCGTGAAGCGGGGCGAGCGCCGTGTCTCCGCTCGCCCCGGGAACGGGCGCCCCCGCCGCGGCAACCGCATCCGGCTCTCCCCCCACGCCCTCGACGACGGTTGCCGTGTCGGCAACGATACCCTCGACGGCGGCTGGGGAGCGACCGTCGGCCTCGTGCGTGGCCGGGGACGGCGCGCCGGCGTCCCCGGCTTGCCGCGGCGCATCTCTGGGCGGGCCGTCGGCAGGCGGCGCGGGGGCGTCGTCGATGGGGGCGCCCGTAGGGACGTCCAAGGGAGCGGAATCCGGATCCCGCATCCCCGCTGGGTTGGGGGCCGCGCTCGCCGCAGCGGGCTGCCCGTCACCGGGCCCCGGCTCAACCGGCCCACCGGCCGCGGCCCGCTCCACGGCCGTGACGGCCCGCTCCGCGGCGGCCGCCAGGGTGGCGGGCGGCGACAGGGCCCCGCCGGCCTGGTTCCGCTGCCGTCCCTTGCGCGCAGAGCCAGCGGCAGCCGGCCGCCTGTCCCCCGCGGGAGGCGCCGGCGCCCCGCTGCCGTTCTTCTGACGTGCCATGTGCTCGCCACATCCCTTCCCGCGATCGCTGACGCTCCCGGCCGGACGATGCCGTGCGGGGCCACCGTCTGCCGTGGACATTGACACGAGCAGCGGCGCGCGGCAAGGTGAGTAGTTTGACGAATCGGCGGACCGGGGCGGGAACCCCGGCGAATCTCCCACACAGCCCATCGACACGGCATAGCCGCACGAAGGTTTTGCGCGCGGGTACCCCGGCATACTACCTGCCCGACGGGGGGATGAGGGCTCTGGCCGCGCGTGATGCCCATGATCGCCCGCCGCCGTCAGAGGCGCACGGGGAGCCGCAGGAGTTGCACGCCCGGGTGCAGCAGTTGGAACGCCAGCTCACGCGTGTGCGGCGCAGCCGCAAGGTGTTGATCGAATTGCTATGGCGCCTGGATCGCGAATGGCGGCAGCGGGTGCAACTGCTGGAGGAGGACAACCGGCGCCTGTGGGCCGCCAGGCAGCGGCGCGACCAGGCGTGAAGGCCGGGGCAGCGGCGCGACCCTCCCATCCGCCGGGCGTGGGCTGGAGACCGGGTCGCCCCGATCCTCTCCCGACGGGGGTGAGGCGTGGCCCCCGCGACTCCGCCCCGCGGTTTCTTCCCCCGCGGCCACCTCTCTCGGTTGTCCGACGGCCCGGGCGCCGTGGTACGGGCGTTCTCCGTCCGCGGGGGGCAAGGCGAGCACCGCCCCGCAGCCGGCGCGCCAGCGGGCGGGAAGGCGCATGCGCCGCCACGGCCAGACCGCCGGCGCGCCGGTACGCCCCGTCCGACCTGCACCCGCAGAGGCTTAGTGCCGTTCCCCTTCTCATAGTCATTTGTTTCCAACCGCCGCAGCGGCCGGTTTCCGACTCGAAGGTTCCTGCTTCACAGCGACCGGTTTCACCAGGCCGTTCTCCTGGCCAGAGCCTCCCGCTCCAC
>JAJZZC010000112.1:6074-15879 GCA_021797775.1 Bacillota bacterium | reverse complement strand
GAGCGGGCGGGCGGCCACGGCGGCGGTCGCCGCGGCGGCTGCCCAGCGGGCGCAGGGCTTCCGCCGCATGTGCGAACCGGGGGCGCTGGTGGCGCTGACGCGGGCGCTGGCCGAGCACGGGGCGCTGCAGGGATGACGCGACAGCCATGGCGAATGGTCGGAGAAACGGATGTGCGCCCGCAGCGAGCAACTGCGGGCGCACCAAGGGGAAACAACGCAATGCTGAGCCACGCCGCCGCGGAGCAGACTCCTGCCATGCTGGCCGAGATTTCCCGCCGCAGGGCGGAGCGCGGACTGCAGCAGGCCGCGAGCCGGAGCGTGTCCATCGACCTGTTGGGCCAGGTGATGGCGCAGGCGACCACCAACGCCATCGCCGAGATGGAGCGGGAGATCACCGCGCTGGCGGGCGGCCGCTACGAGCGGTCGGATGGGCGGCGCGGGGAGCGCAACGGAACGGCAGCGGGCTACGTGGTGGTGGGCGGGCGCAAGGTGAAGGTCGCGCGGCCCCGGCTGGTGGACAGCGTGGGCAAGGAGGTCCCGCTGGAGAGCTACGCGGCGATGCAGGACCCTGCCACCCTCGACGCCACGGCCATGCGCAAGGTCATCGTCGGCGTGGCGCAACGGCGGGTGAACGACGATGTGGCCGAGGACCAGCCGCTGCCCGAAGGGCAGGAGGCATACGGGCTCAGCCGGAGCAGCGTCAGCCGGCGCTTGATGGCGGCGGGGTCGTCGGGCGCCCCGGCGATGTTGAGCATGCGGTGGATCACCTGGAGTTGCTCCTGGTGGAGTTCGAGATGCGCGCGCAGAGCCCTTGGGCGCGCATCTCGAGCAGGTACCCCTGGACCGCCTCGTCCCAGGTGGTGGTGCCCGCCGCCTGCCGCTGCTAAGCCTTTCCTGATCCAACACGGATCACCTTACGCCCCATCATGGCGCCCCCTGTTGGCGTCCGGACGCCGGCGGCATCCGGGCGTGTGTTGGCGGGGGAGGCGCACGCCTGCGCGGTTAGAGCCCGCACGCCGGCACGTTTTCGCACCGGCGCGCGGGGGGCAGCCATTTCCTGGCTCGTTGCCGGAAACGCTTGCGGCGCAAGGCCTACGGGAAACCGGCGGAAGGGGAGGGATTCGAACCCTCGGTACCTTGCGGTACACACGCTCTCCAGGCGTGCCAGTTCAACCGCTCCTGCACCCTTCCAGAGGGAGAGACGCCCGGATAGAGCTCGGTATCGTGCCACCGAGGTGGTAGAACCAGCCTACCGGCCTACAAGGAACCGGCGGAGGGGGTGGGATTCGAACCCACGGTGCCTTGTGGGCACACAGCTTTTCGAGAGCTGCACCTTCAACCGCTCGGACACCCCTCCACAGAGCCACGCGCCCCATGCACCACCAACGGAGGAGGACTCTCAGGCACCGCCGGCTGGTGCCGCTGGCCCGGCATCGGACTTGCGCCGCCGGCCTACGAAGAACGACCGCAGGAGGACCCTGGACTCCTCCGCCAACAGACCGCTCGCCACCTCGATCCGGTGGTTCAGGCGCTGGTCAGCCACCACATTATACAGCGTTCCGGCCGCGCCTGCCCTCTCGTCAGCCGCCGCATAGACCAGGCGTTGGACACGCGCCAGCCAGAGCGCCCCCGCGCACATGGGGCAGGGCTCTAGGGTCGCGTAGACGGTGGTGCCCTGGAGGCGCCAAGAGCCAACCCGTGCAGCGGCCGCCCGGACCGCGAGCAACTCGGCGTGCGCTGTAGGATCCTGGGCCCGCTCGCGGCGGTTGTGCGCTGTGGCCAGGACGCGCTCGCCTTGCGCCACCACCGCGCCCACGGGGACCTCCGCCTCGGCCGCCGCCGCGCGGGCCTCGGCCAGTGCCAACTGCATCATGACCTGATCCACGTCGGTCCACGCGCACTCTGGGATCCCCGCTGTCCACGCGTCGCCGTCCTCCACGTCCCCCACTCCCGCGCTGGACAGTGCATGTGCCGATGGCGCGCTCCCCCAGTCGGCCCGCGCACCTCCCCCACGTGAGGGTCCTGCGCCCCGTCATATGATGCCATAAGGGCGTCGTCCGGGGACGCCGAGGATGGTTCGGTGCCCCTCAAGTGCTTCGTCTTCATTAGAATGCGCACGCCGGCGTAAGGCGCCGTGAGGTCCCGATGATCCGCGAAGCCCTTCCTGCGTAGCCACGGGCGCTGCAAGTGTCCGCCCAATCACAGGGTGGACGGACGCGCAGGCCCACGCGACGGCGTGGGCCTGCGCGGTGAGGGTGGAGCCGGGGCGGGGCCAGCGGCGTTGGCGCCGGGGTTAAGGCGACAACAGGGACGGGTCGCCCTCCTGCGCCCTTCGCTACCACCACCTGGCTGGCTAGCGCCGGGTCCGCGCTGTGTTACAATACGTGCATAGGTTTAGCGGAAGCGGACGGACCATGCCGCCTTGTGGGCGGCACCGCTCCGGGTCGCACCCCTAAGTGGGGCTCGTCCTCATCCGCCAGGTTGACCGTGCTAGACGGGGAGGTAGCGGTGCCCTGCACCCGCAATCCGCTATAGCGGGGTCGACGCCCGCCCGAGGCGTTCGTGCTCAGGGTAGGTACGGTGGGGGATGGCATTGATGGTCCTGGTCCCGCGCAACGGACGCCCGTGAACCCCGCCAGGTCCGGAAGGAAGCAACGGTAAGCGGGGCTGGCCGTGTGCCGCGGGTATGCCGGGCCGGAGCCTTCGCCCTCGTGGCCGCCTGGACGCGGATTGTCGACGGTGGGTGCACGGTCTTGGAAACGCGAGGGGGTTCTCCTCTCTGGAAGGATCAGAGAGCAAAGGGCTCCCTCGCCGCTTTTGGTATTTCCTCACGCACGCTGGACTCGCGATGACTTGGTGGCGCACGGGGTCCCGCAAACAGGAGCGGAACTGAGGTCAGCCGTGTCCGCCGCGCTGATCGCCCACTCCCGATGGACGCCACGCGCCGGGCACCGGCCGCATGGCGTACGTGTCAGGCTAGGCCGCAGCGCCGTAGCCACCAGCGACGAACTCCGCAAAGTAGACACAGGAACAGAGGACCACCATCAGTCGGGTCGGCTAGGCCCGGCGTGATGGACCGCCCCGGCAAAGCGATGTCCCTGTGGCGCCCAGGCGGCGAGGCGCCCCGAATCGCCATGCTACAGTTCGCCACGCCCTGTCAACGCCTTGCCCAGGGTGACCTCGTCCACGTAGTCGAGATCGCCACCCTCTGGTACTCCGCGCGCGATCCGCGTGACGCGTGCACCCAACGGCTTGAGCAACCGGGCCAGGTACAGCGCGGTCGCGTCCCCTTCCACGTCGGGATCCGTGGCCAGGATGATCTCGCGCACCTGCGGCCGTTCCATCGGCACGTGGCCCGTCAGACCCCCGTCCACACTCGTGTCGCTGCCCGCGCGCGGCTCGTCGGCTCGGGCGATTCGCGCCAGCAGCTCCCGGATCCGCAGGTCGTCGGGGCCCACGCCGGCGAGGGGCGAAATGGCGCCATGGAGGACGTGATAGACGCCGCGGTACTCCCTGGTCTTCTCCATGGCGGACACGTCCTTCGGTTCCTCCACGACACAGATCAGCCTATGGTCACGCGTGGGAGAACGGCAGAGCGAGCAGGGATCCAGATCCGTGAGGTTCTGGCAGAGGGAGCAGGCCCGGACACGCTCCCGCGCTTGCATGATCGCATCCGCCAAGGCCACCGCCTCGGCGCGCGGGCGCGTCAGCAGGTGCATGGCTAAGCGCTGCGCTGTCTTCGGCCCTACGCCCGGAAGACGCCCGAGTTCCTCCATTAGCCGGGCGATGGAGCCAGGTGTTGTCAAGGCGCCACACCGTCTCTCCCAGGGACGTGTCGCATTCGCGTCTACTTGGCAGCCGGCCAGCGTTTGTGGGCACCCCGCGCCCGGACCGCCACCGGCTGCCACTCTGCCAAGTGGGCTGGGCGCCCGTATGCGGGGCACCGCGGGCCACCACAGGCGAGCCCACCGTGGCTACCGTGCCAACCGGTACAAGGCCTCACGACCCGTGCCGGCCTGCCCGCGACTGCCGGTGCTCCGGGCACAACGCTTCGGGCGCCGGGTACACCCCGCTAGAGAGACCTTTCGCGGACACCTAGTCGCTTCTCCCTCGGTGCTCCGCAAAGGCCCATCCCGCAGCCACAGGTGGGAAGTGGCCCGGGCGGTACCTGGGCGAGACCGCGGTGGCCACCCTCTTGGGCTTTCCCCAAGGCACTGCCATCCCTCCTCGCTACGGGGTACGGACCGTCTCCCCGTGCACACTCCCTGCGCTGCCTCGTTGTGGCGATCCCCTGGTACGATCACGGCGGATCGCCTGCCGCCCCATTCTCAGATGTCGCCTAGGCCAGGAAGTCCGGGCATTCCAGGCAGGCCTTTGAGCGCCGGGGTGACCTTGCTCATCTCCTCGGCCATCATATCGTGGGCCTTGCGGAGGGCCTCGTTCACCGCCACCACTACCAGGTCCCCCAGCATCTGTACATCGCTGGGGTCAGCCGCCGAAGGGTCGATACGCAGCGCCGCCAGTTCGCCACGCCCGTTGCAGGTGGCCACGACGGCGCCACCACCCGCGCTCGCGTCCACCGTACGTTGGCCGACCTCCTCCTGCACGCGCTGCAAATCGGCCTGCATCTTTTGCATTTGCCGCATCATCTTCTGCATGTTGCCAAAACCCACAGGGGGTCCCTCCTATACACCGGGGGTGTCGCGCCGCTCGGCGGACAGGACGCGTCCGTCAAAGCGGGATAATGCCCGTCTGTAAGCGGCCGCCGTCGCCGGGTCGGCGAGGCCGGCGCCTCCGGCCGTAACGGGGGTTGGGCCTGGCTGGACCGGCGTTGGCGGTCCTACCGGCGGGGGCGCCTGGTCGACTGGCGTGGCCGTTGGCGCTGCGCCACGCGATGGGGCCCGCCGGCCGTCGCGACTGCCGGCCGCCGCGGCGGCGCTCGCCGCGACGACGCAGACTACGTGTACCGGTTCGCCTCCAGCCGAGACCCATGCGCGCTCCATCACCTGGACGCGCTCGGCCGCCTTGTCCGCAAAGATCTTACTCGGAAAAGCCAGACGTAGTTCCCCGTCGGTGACCCCGAGCGGCTCCGCGTTGAGCAAGACGGCGTGCGCCGGACGATTGACCTGGCGCACCTGTTCCAGAAATTGCTCCCACGGCGGCTGACTCCCCCGGAATCCGTGGGGCGGGGAGAACGACGCGGTGGCCGCCGACCCTCCTGCGTCGCCTCCGGAGTCGCGGTCTGGCGCGGACCCGGCCCTGCGCGCGTCCGGGTCGCGGGCAGGCTCGGGCATCTCCGCCGGGTCTTGAGATGCCGGTCGCCGCGGTGCGGTTGGGGTCCGGGTGGCGGCCACGGCCGCTGCCGCCGGCGCCTCGCTGGGCGGGATCAAAGTGCGCATCAACGCCACCTCGAGCACGAGCCGCGGTTGCGCCGAGCGGCGCATCTGTCCCTCCGCTTGCGCCAGCAATTCCATAGCGTGCAAGCGCCACGGGAGGACCCCCGCGTCGCCCGCGGAACCGCCGGGCGTGGCCAGGAGGTCTACAATGCCGTCGCGCAGGGTGCCCAATAGGTCGCGGCACACCTGGGCCATATCCCTCCCCTCGGCATGGAGCTGGCTGACCCGCGCAAACAGTTCGGCAGCGTCGCCCGTCTCGGCCGCACGCAGCAGCGCCTGCGCGGTGTCGTCATCCGCGGCGCCAAGCACGGAGGCGACGTGCGCGGGGGACAAGGGCTCGGCCGCCGCGAAGGCTGCGGCCTGTTCCAGAATGGCCAACGCGTCGCGCAGCCCGCCGTCCGCCCGCCGGGAGATCGCGCGCAGGGCGGACGGGAGTGTCGTGAGCCCCTCGGCGTCGCAGACGCGGGCGAGCTGCCCCTCGATCTCTTCGCCACTGAGCCGGCGGAAGTCGAAGCGCTGGCACCGCGATACCACCGTGCCCAACACGTGTTGCGGGTCCGTGGTGCAGAGGATGAAGGTCGTGGCTGGCGGGGGCTCCTCCAGCGTCTTGAGCAGCGTGTTCCACGAAGCCTCGGTGAGCATGTGGACCTCATCAAGAATGTAGACCTTATGCCGGCCGGCGGACGGGGCGTAGCCCACGGTCTCGCGCAGCGCGCGCACGTCCTCGACCTGCCGGTTGCTTGCAGCGTCGATCTCCTGCACGTCGAGCAAACGATCTTCCGCCACTTGCCGGCAGGTCTCGCAAGCGGCGCAGGCGTCCCCGTCCTCCGGGTGCTCGCAGTTTAGGGCCGCGGCCAGGATACGCGCGGCGGATGTCTTGCCCGTTCCCCGCGGTCCGCAGAACAGGTATGCGTGGGCCGCCGAACCGGCGCGTAGGGCGTTGCGCAGCGTGCGCGTGACGTGCTCCTGCCCCACCATGCTCGCGAAGCGACGGGGACGCCACTGTCTGTACAGGGCGGTGTAGACCGGCACGTTGCTCTCCCCCCCGCTGCCCTTGCCTGGAAATGGACGATGCCACTCTCCAGCGCAACCGCTCGGAGCTTCCTTCCCATGCGGAGCCTTCCCTGCCGCCGCGTGGAACGACCGGGGTAACGTCAGGGGGCGGCTCCGCTCGGAGGACAACGCGCGGAGCCCAGCAGGGGCGGCCGCGCGCGCCGGCCCGCCCGCGGGCTCCGATCCCATGGCGACGGCTGCGGCCGGACGCACCGGGGACCCGTTGGCGATGACCTGCAGTTTGACTACCGGGAGAGGGTCCCGGGCGGGGCGGCGGGCTGCACCCGGGGTGCTTCCCACCGCGCTTGGCGCGCCCCACGCCGACGCCGCTCCCGCGCGGGTCGCGGGACCTGCCACCTGCTAATGTGCCCGGCGGGGCAACATTCGGATGCCGCCCCATCCCGAGCCGGGAGGCAACCGTCTCCTCGGACACGCCCGCGGGTGGGCGGCACCTGCAACTTGCCTTGATGCGCCACGGACGCAGGCGCTGGCCCGGCAGAGGCTCCTGCCGTAGTCCCCCCACTTGGAACAGGCCGGGCTGACCAGAGTGTACGCCGCCGCGCGTTGGCGGCGGGCTACGGGTGGCGCTTGCCGTCTGGTGGAGGGCCGGCGTATTATGCGAACCTGTGGCCAGCGTCGCGGCGCCCCCTGCCGAAGGAAGGGTGGCTTTTGTCGCTGGCGAGCGCGACGGCGAAGTCCAAGGAGAGAGATCGCGCGGCCTACCCCTCCTTCGTCTGAGAGCGCTCACCCCGGCGGCCCGGCCGGCCGCTCGGCGGCAGGCCCCATCTCCGGCGCCAGGGTTGAACCGAACCGCGAGACTTGGAGGTGCCGTATGGCGGTCCGCGTCCGATACGCGCCCAGCCCGACGGGCGACCTGCACGTGGGCTCGGCCCGTACCGTGCTCTTTAACTGGCTCTATGCGCGCCGCCACGGCGGTACCTTTGTTCTGCGCATCGAGGACACTGATTTGAGCCGCTCCTCGCAGGCCTTTGCCATCGGGCAGCAAGAGACACTCCGCTGGCTTGGCTTGCAGTGGGATGAAGGGCCCGAGGTCGGTGGCCCGCACGGGCCGTACAACCAGATGGCACGCCTGGGGTCGTACCGGGACGCCCTGGATCGCTTGGCCGCCAGCGGAGCGGCCTATCCGTGTTATTGCACGCCGGAGGAGTTGGCCGCTCGGCGGCAGGAAGCCCGAAGGCAAGGGGTGGCGCCCCGGTATGACGGGCGGTGCCGCCACCTATCCGCCAGTGAGCGCACGCGCCTGGAGGCCTCGGGACGGCGGCCAGCGTGGCGCCTGCGGGTGCCGGATGATGGAGAGACCGTTGTCCATGATCTCGTCATGGGCGATGTGACCTTCGCACATGCGACCTTGGACGACTTCGTGCTCGTCCGATCGGATACCGTGCCCGTGTACAATTTCGTAGTTGTCATCGACGACCTAGCCATGGAGATCACACACGTGCTGCGCGGCGACGATCACCTGGCCAATACGCCGAAGCAGATCCAGGTCTACCGTGCGCTGGGGGAGGAGCCTCCGGCCTTCGGGCACCTGCCGTCCGTCCTGGCCGCGGATCGCAGCCGGTTAAGCAAGCGCCACGGCCCCGTTTCCGTCGAGGAGTACCGAGACCAGGGGCTGCTGCCCGAGGCCATCCTCAACTACTGCGCGCTGCTCGGTTGGTCCCCCCCGGACGGACGCGAGGTGATGACGCTCTCCGAGATGGTCGATGCCTTCGACCTCGGACGCGTCCACCGGTCCGGCGCCGTGTACGACGTGGAAAAGCTGCGCTGGATGAACGCACAGCACCTACGCCGGTTAACGCCGGCGGAGGTGGCGCGGCGCGCGCGGCCTTGGCTGGCGCAGACGGGACTGGCCGAAGCTGACCCGCAGGATGAGGCCGCGGGTACCCGCCGTCTGGAGGCCGTGATCGGGTTGGTGCTGGAACGGGTGCAGACCCTGGCCGACCTGCCCGGTGCCATCGAATACTTCTACCGCGCCCCGTCGGCGTACGACCTGACCGGGGCGCGCAAACACTTCCGCGCAGAGACGGCCCCCCTCCTGCGTGCCGCGGCGGACGCGGTCGAGCCACTGGACCCGTTCAACGCGGAGACGATGGAGGCCGCCTACCGTGCGCTGGCCGACCGGTTGGCGATCAAGGCAGCCGCCCTCATCCATCCGACCCGGCTCGCGCTGACGGGGCGTACCGTGGGGCCGAGCCTGTTCGCGTTGGCGGCGCTCCTCGGGCGCGAGACGTGCACCGCACGCCTGCGCGCCGCCGCCGTGCACGTCGAAGCCGGGGGCGACGCCGTCTCCGGCTAGGTGGCCGATTCGGAGTCCACTTTGGCATCGGTGACGGGATGCTTGCGCCACCCCAACCCCGCCCATCCCGGCGATTGTCCAGGGAAAGCACGGGTTGCGACAGACGGCAGCGGTTGTTGGCACGGCCACCTGCCGACCGTCTCTTCTTACCATTCCGTGAGGCATTTGCTGGGACTCGGTGGAAGAAGTGCCAGATGCCGTCGTCAGACGTCGCATCGCCCGCCTCTACGCGTGGCCACGCGCCACCGAGCTTGGTGGGGCCCCGGGCGGAGGACCTTGCCGCGAGGCCAGTGGGGGAGTCCGCCCGCCCGTTGCGCCAACCGCGCCCCGGTGCTACAATGTCTCTGCTCGGTGTGGTGGGGGATCGTCCAGTGGTAGGACACGAGACTCTGGATCTCGGTACGGAGGTTCGAATCCTCCTCCCCCAGCCAGTGTCTCGGGTATCACGCCCCAGACCAGCGCCGATCATGTGCCGGTATCGTCTAGAGGCCTAGGACGCCGCCCTCTCACGGCGGTAACCCGGGTTCGAATCCCGGTACCGGTACCATAGCCAATCAACGCCGTCGTGCCCAGCACGCGGCGTTTCCCTTTCTCTCCCTTTGCCCCGGATGGGACTCCAAACCCCGCTCAGATCAGAGGCCCTGGAAGGCTGCTGCGCAAGTCTCTTGCGCGCCGACCTCAGGGTCCGGGCTCCCCCAAGGCCTGCGCTCCACGCCGTCTGGGAGACGCGTCACGCAGCGGATGGCCGGCCCCGCCGCAAGCCCGCATCGCAGGAGCGGGCGTGCACCATCGCGTCTACAGCCGGTTGTCGACCGTTCACGCACGGCGACCAAGACGTCCGGGTCTAAGAGGCCTGTTGCAGGGCGGTTCGCACGGGGCGAATGGCTGCAGCCCGCCCCGAGGCGACGCCGGCCGCAGATCTGTCAGGTGTTGTCCACAAACCATCAACATTTTGTGGACAAACGCACAGTCGCCACCACATCTGCTTTCCCGCGCGCGGGAAGCCCACCACAATGGCAGGCTTCACACGCACCCCGAC
>JAJZZC010000112.1:0-6064 GCA_021797775.1 Bacillota bacterium | reverse complement strand
TCGTGGCCCGGTTCCCGTCGGTTGCCTGTGTCCGAAAAGCTGCCTGCAGCCAGGTGGGCCAGCGGGGGAGCGTGTGCAGGATGCGCTGTGTGCCACAGGCGCGTGTGGCGTCGTGCGCCAGGATATGACCGGCACGCGCCAGTGGGCGGACCAACGGCGCGTGCGGGTCCTCGGTCTGTGTCACCACGATGCCGATGCAGCCATCGGCAAGGAGCACAGGTGTGCCCGCAGGATAGATGGCCATGCGGCGCATGAAGGCTTGGACGACCACCGCGTCCAGGGCGCTCCCGGTCATGCGCAGGATTTCCGCCATCGCCTCATCTGGTGGGCGGGCCCGCGCGTAGGGTCGGTCAGCCGTCATCGCGTCGTAGGCATCCACGACCGCCACAATGCGTGCACAGGGCAGAATCTGCTCGCCCCTCAGACCTCGCGGGTAGCCGGATCCGTCCATTCGTTCATGGTGCTGAAAGGCCATGTGCGCCACGAAGAGGTGGAGTTCGTGGTGCCGGCGCAGCATCTCAAAGCCGTCTTGCGGGTGTTGGCGGACCCGTACGCGCTCCTCCTCGTCGAGGGGACCGGGCTTGCAGCAAATGTCGGCACACAGCAGCTTGCCGACATCGTGCAGCAGGGCGCCTGCCCCGACGACGCGCAGGTCACGTGGTGCGTAGCCCAGAGAACGTGCGACCAACAGCGAGTAGACGCACACATTGACGGAATGCGTATAGGTGTAGGCGCTGGCACTTTGCAGCGCAGCGAACTCCAGCACCGCGTCCCCCGCGGCCGCCAGATCGGCCAGGATGGCGTCGATGGTCGCGGTGACCAGATGTAGGGGCGGTGCATCGCCTGCGCTCAGGTCTTGCAGGCAAGCGCGCAGGGTCTGCATGGCCAGGGCACGCGTTTGCGGGACGAGGACGTTTTCGGGGGCGACGCCGTCTGAGATCCCGTCCTCGATGAAGAGGCGCATGAAGCCGCGATGGACCAGTGCCTCGCACAGGCCGGCCGTCAGCGGCACGCCGGTGGCCAGCAAGGTCCGACCATCCCCGTCAACGATCCGCTGTGCCAGGCGGTAGCCCTGGGCCTCTCGGGTGTCAACCATCCGCACGCGTAACCGCCACCCGCCCACGCCCGTTAAGCGACGTTTCGCCCCTGTGATCGGCAACTGGCGGCGGAACGTTAAGCCCCGCGGCAGCATGTCGCCCGTTGGGGCGCTCACGGCCGTCAGCGAAGGTTGACAAACTGCAGGTCGATGCCAAAGTCGGCTTTCCGCAGCAGACCAATGGCCGCCTGCAGATCGTCTTTCTTGCCGCCGGCCACCCGGAGCTGATCGTCCTGCACCTGCGCCGTCACCTTCAGCTTGCTGGCCCGCAGCAGGGTCTGCATCTCCTTCGCCTTCTCCGCTGGGATGCCATGGCGCAGCGTGATGACCTGCTTGCGCAGGCTGCCCCCGGCCTGGACCGGCTCCGCCACCTGCAGCGCCCGCATGGATACCCCACGCCTGGCTAACCTCTGCCGCAGGATCTCCAGGATGTTGCGCAACTTCTGGTCGTCCTCACCGCTGAGCGTGATGCCGTAGGCCTTGGCGTCCAGATCGAGCGCTGCCGCGCTACCTTGAAAATCGAAGCGTGTCTGGATCTCTTTCCTAGTCTGATTGACTGCGTTATCCACTTCGGACATGTCCACGCGGCTGACCACGTCGAACGAATATTCCGCGGGCATCGGAAGTCACCCCTTCTCCACTGCATGCCGGGCGCAGCGCAGTATTGCGGGCGGACCGAGCGAGCGGATGTGCCCACGCCGACGCGTGCGACGCTTGCACGGCACCGCGCTTGGCCGACTGTCCGCAGGGACGTCAGTTACGGTGCCCTGGGCTGATCCTCGCTCTACTTGGTAGCCCCCGCAGCGGCTCCCACAGGCTTGCGTCACGCCCCTGCATGCCAGCGGGCGCGGTGGCCGAGACCTCCGCGCGGCATCGTATCGAGCCCGAACGCCCTTGCCGCGCCGGGCCCTCCCCTGACCCATGGGGCCGGACCGATACCGGTCAGCTATGCGGGCGTAAGATGTTTCGCACACCGCCGAGAATCAAGGGGAAGGCCTGTTCTCCAGCCTGGTATGCCCCCACGCGCTGGACCCCACCAGAGGGAACACGACAGGCGCTTGGTTACAGGTCGATCCAGGCACCCCTCGTCGCATGCGAGCGGTAGCAGGCGTCCACCCAGCGGATGGCCTCGACCCCGTCGTCGGCCGACACGGCGGGGGGCTCGCCGGCCAAAGCGCGCACCAACGCGGTGCAGGGCTCGCCGTCGGGTTCCGGTTCCGGGTAGCTGACGGCGACTTGCATACCCCAGCCCTCACCGAGTACGAGGGATGCCGCGCGCTGGCCGGGACTGGGATCCGGCGCCTGGAGGAGACAGACACGCAGCGTCCCCGCGGTACCGTGGACCACGAGGCTCGTTTCCCGTCCTGCCCCCTGGGACCAGGACAGCGTCAGAGCGGCGAGGGATCCGTCGGCAAACTCCACGTCCACGACGCCATCGCGTTCGACTGCGTGGTCTGGCGGCTGCAGCAACACGGCACGCAAGCGGCGTGCCGGCGTGGGCTGCAGGGCGCGCACGAGATCGAACAGGTGCGGCCCAAGGTCGAGCACGGCACCGCCACCGGAGCCAGCTTCCAGGAACCAGTGCCGGCGGGGGTCGGTCGCGTCTGGGCCGCCGTGGCACATCACGGCACGGAGCAGTAGCGGACGACCGATCCTGCCGGCCCGCACCAGGCGGATGGCCGCCGAAGACGCACCCAGTAAGCGCATGTTATGGAAGGGGAATAGCAGCGTGCCCGCGGCCCGCGCCGCCGCAGCCATGGCCCGTGCCGCGGAGAGCTGCGGCGCCAAAGGCTTTTCGCAGAGAACGTGCTTGCCGGCCCGGGCCATTGCGATAGCGACTTCGGCGTGCTGCGGGTGGGGAACGCAGATATCCGCCACCTGCACCTCTGGATCGGCCAGCAGATCGTGCCAGTCCGTGAGCGGTCGGGCCGCGCCATAGCGTTGCGCAGCCGCCTGGGCCCGCGCTGCGTCACGCGAAACTACTGCGACGAGCCGGGTCCCCGCTAGCTTCGTCCAGACCGGCAGGTGCCGGCGCTCGGCCGTACTCCCGCAACCGATGACCGCTACGCCGAGATCGGCCATGGGGCCTTCGCCTGGCATGTTGGCGCGCGGGCGCCGAGCCCGGCGGCGCCACGTGCGTCCGCCCGCCAGGCTCGACCCCTTTCGGCCCGGGATTCACCCCCCTCTTTTGGGGGCGAAGGGCGGTGGCGGCGCACGGCGGTATCCGGGAGGACGCTGCCTGCGGCCTGATGGCAGCGTGTGGCAAGGAGGGGCGGCGCCCTTTACGTGCGCGCCCCTCCTTGCGCGGTGATCCCTTTAGCCGAGTTGCACGACACGGCCGGAATCGACCGAGGCGTGTCCCGCAAGCGGTAACTCCAGGCTCTTGACGGCGTCCGCGTAGGGCGAGCGAATCGCAGACCGGTCGCCGCTCTGCACGGCTTCCAGGAAGGTGCGTACGCAGTCCAGATCGTTGTCATTGCGGTGTTCGACCTCGCGCGTCTCCCCGCGGCGGCTGATGCGCACGCGGCTGCGCAGAGAGTATTCAACGCGCAGGTCCTGCCCGTATACGTCCAGGCCTGCCTTGCCGGGCGCTCCACGCAGGTAGCAGGCGGAGAAAATGGTACAGAGCACACCGTTGGCGAAGTGGATGGTCATGGCCGAGGCGTCGTCGACGTCATAGTTGGGCACCTCGGTCATCAGCCCGGCGGTGGCCGCGCCCGTCACGGTTTCAGCCTCGCCGAACAGGTACCGGGCCGTGTCGAAGATGTGGATGGTCTGCTCGACCGCCTGACCGCCGGACTGGGCGCGCACCCGCCACCACGGTACCCCGGGCATGCCACCCATCCAGTAGCCCATGGCGAGGCCGACACGCTTGCCCGCCAACGCCTGCCGCGCCTCGTCCACGACATCGAGGTAGCGGTCCTGGAAGCCGACGGCACTGATCACGCCGCTGCGCGCGATCACCGCCTCGATCTCCCGGGCCTTGGCCAGGGTGACGGCCGGGGGCTTCTGCACGAAGATGTGAATCCCACGCTCCGCGGCGGCGGTCTCCTGGTCGTTGTGGGCGAATGGGGGGATGCCGACGAAGATGGCCTGCGGCTTCTCCCGCTCGTACATCTCCACATGGCTGGTGTAAGCCGCGCAGCCCGCGCGCCGCGCCAGTTCGGCCGCGCGTTCCTCCGCCACGTCCGCGACCCCGACGAGCTCCACGGTGCCGGGGTGCTCACCTATGTACTTGCGCAGTTGATCGAAATGGTAGCCGCCGATGCCACCAGCTCCCACCAGCGCAACGCGAGTCGCCAAACGGGGACACTCCTTTCCCGCGCCGGGCCCGCCACATCTTCGTCCAGGCCCGGCCAGCGGATCCGAGGTGCAGAGCGCGGGCGCCCGGGCGGATCCGCACCCGTCTTTGCCTACCGTGGAGCAGAAGCCCGACCTTCCCGCGCGGAGCGCCAGGCCGCCTCCGTTAACTGAATCACGCCCAGATCGATCATGGCGGGGATGAGCGCCCCCCTCCGGCCGCGGACGGCGTCGAGAAAAGACCGATCAACGTCCCCCTGCACCTGCGGCAGGTCTCCCTCAGTCAGTTCGTGCAGCGGTTCGCCATGGGTTTTTCCGAGAGCACGTGCAAGCCGGCCTCCAACGCCGTCTTACTCTGCGCGAAGTGTAGCGTGTGGGGGCTGGCGATGAGCGCGCAGTCCAACCCCTCCGATTCGAGTATGGCATCCAGGGTTGGATACACGGCGGGCGCTAGCGCCGTGGCATCCCGGAAGCGGGCGACGCTGCCCGGGTCTGGCTCCGCGACCGCGACGACCTCCGCCTCTCCGCTGCCGCTGATGCGCCGGGCATGTCCGTGCGTGATGCCTCCGGCCTCCACGAAACCGAACCGTAGCTTCTCCATGGTCGAGCCTTTACCCCCTGGCCGCCCGCCACGGCACCGCGGGGCGTTCACGGCCCCTTGCCCGCCCCGTCACGATGCCGGACCGGCAACTTCGCGCCCAGCGAGCGACTCCCTGCAATAATTCGCGGCAAAGCGCACACGCGGGGTGTCGCGAAAGGGCCCCGGGGATTGTAGCCCGGTGTGGGTGATGCGGTCCCAGCGCAAGGCGGCCGGGGCGAGGGGGGCTGTCGTTCTGGAGACGGGCCCGCCGGAAGGGACGCCGTTGCCGAGAGCGCAAAACCGTGCGGCGTTCCGGGGGCGCCAGCGCAGCGCCCGGCCCCTGCCCTGAAGGATTCGGGGCGGCGTGCCGGTCACAAAGCGGAACGGGGGGTCTACCCGGTCCCTCGGCGATCCGGCACGCGGCGCGCCTGCGCCTGGCGGCCCCGCCCGTCGCCTCGCGGACCTTAGGTGCCTCCGGCCCCGTGGCGCATGCTGTTCGCACCGTGCGGAGAGGGCTCTGCCCCGCCGCCCCCGGGGCCAAAGCCGGCCAGGAGCCTCGGGAAGCCCTGGGCGTTGACCGAAGCGCGGGTCGCTGAGACAATGCAGGGGATCGGCGTGTTCTGCGGGTCATTGGGTCGCCAGCGGCGCGCCTTGCTCCCCCGGAGGAGGCGTACGCACTTGGGTGTGTTCCTGGTGGCGGTGGTGACGGCCGTCATCATCGGTGTCGGGTTGCGGGCATTCATGGAGCTGGCGCGTCAGGAGAGGCTCCGCCAGGAGGGGCGCGCCCTGGGGCCGGCGAGCCGCCGGCCTGAAAACGCAAGTACCGCGGGGCCTCGGCCGGACGTATGAACGTCCGGCGGTGCCGTCGGCGCATCCATACCTAGTCGACGTCACGACCAGCGGGCGTGATCCGCCCGCCATCTTTCTGCCGGGGCGGGAGCGCGCTGGGGTGCGCGCGCCGCGGCCTGATCACGGGGGGTTGCCGGATTGAAGGTGGGGGTCAACGGGTTCGGACGCATCGGCCGCCTGTGTCTGAGGGCGCTCTTGCGGCGCCATCCGCAAGTCGAGGTGGCCGCCGTCAACGACCT
>JAJZZC010000111.1 GCA_021797775.1 Bacillota bacterium | reverse complement strand
GGCGAGTCGCTTGCGCCACAGGCGATTGCGGGCGCAGGCCGAATGCGCGGCGTACGGCCGTCAGTGGCCCCCGTGACCCCACGGGCGCCGCGGCCGCATCGTGTCGCCAAACCTGTGCGCGGCAAGCGGTGGCAGGCGCGAGCGGACCGGCGTACCGCTCCGAAGTCACCCCCGCTCGTGGCGGCGTCTGGGCGAAGGCCCCCCGCCGGAATGACGCGACCCTGTAGGGAACCCCCTGCCCGCAGGATGGGAACGGGGGGACGCGAAAGGGCGGCCGGGGCGGTGGGGCGATGGCCCAGACGGATTGCCTTCCTCAGAGGCGCGGACATCTCGTCACACTCGAAGCGGCGCCGGGCACCTATGCAGTGCACTCCGTCGGGACCGCAACATCTCGTGGGACCAGCGGCTTTCCGTCGGGCACCGCGCTGGCGGCGCGCTGCCCGTCACCCACCCCGCCGCACGCGCGCCAGCGTCCGCTTGGCGATCTTGCACACCATGGTGTAGGCGGGATCGAACACATTGCCCAGGTCATACTCCACACACTGCCCCAGCAGGATGTGGGCGGCGTGGCCATCGAGGCCGTGGTCTTCCTGCAGCAGGCGCAGCATCTCCGTCGTGGCGTGCTGCACGGCCTGGTCCAGCGGCCGGGCGTTGCCCACCGTGAAGAGGTGGTCGGCGTTCTCGCCGCGCGGCCAGCGGATGCGCTTACCCTTGATGAGGTCAAGGGTGAAACGCACCTCCATGGAGATCTCGATGCCGGTGCCGGCGATCTCGCCGTCCCCCTGCAGCGCATGCCCGTCGCCGATGTGGAAGAGCGCGCCCGGCGCGAACACGGGAAAGTACGCGGTCACCCCCGTACCGAAGCCCCGGTAGTCCATGTTGCCGCCGTGCGGCCCCGAGGTCGCCGTGGAGATCGCCTGCCCGCCCTCGGGCGCGACGCCGAAGCAGCCGACCATCGGCGCCAACGGCAGGGTCAGCTGGCCGAGCGCGGTGGTCGGCGCGGCCAGGGTCGCCGTGCCCGCCGCCCGGTCCACCACCCACTCGCTGCGGCGGCGTTCGGGCATCGCCGCCGCGTACTCTGGATCGACGACGTTGGGCGCGGTGACGCTGGCGCTATACCCGCCGTCCCGATCCGGCACGACGCGCTCCAGGCGGACGACCAGGGTATCGCCGGGCTCGGCGCCCGCGACGTGGAACGGCCCGGTCTGCGGGTTGCCCCCCGGCGTCACCTGCCGGCCGCTGGCGTCATGGCCGGCAGAATCGACGAGCGTCGTCTCGACGGTGTCGCCGGGCGCGACGTGCAAGGCGGGCCGGTGGGACCCGATCGTCGTGTGATAGCGCGCGGGAATGAAACGATGTAGCGCCATGGCCTTCCCCGGTGCGGGCCGCGCGTGCCGACGGCTTCCCGGCCTCAGCCCCGCGTTCGCCCGACCCGGACGTCGCCCCCTTCCGCTTGGGGAGTCGGCCCGACGCGGGGCGCCGCCGCCCGCTGGCGCCTGCCAGGCGTTAGGGGCTGTTCGCCGCGGCAGGCGGGATTCCCACCCGGGAAGACGGGCAAGGCAGGCCCGCGCCCGCTTCCCCTGGTGGTCGCCGCTGCTCTGGACCGAAAGAGCCTCGTCGGACGAGCCTGCCCGTCCCCTGTTCCAGCTCGCGTGGCACCGGTCCCGCCGGCAGGGCGGGCCTGTCCCGACCTCCGCGCACGACCGGTTCGGGCGCGGTCGGCGGCCGCACCCGCCCCCGCGCAGAGCGGCGTAGCGGGTGCGGCCGCCGGAACGGGCGCGCCCGCTACGCCACCTCCACCCGCAGCCGGCTCCCTCGGCCGCCTGGCTCGGCCGGCTCAACGATGACCCGTCGGGTGACACGGGCGCGCACCGCGGCGAGATGGCTGATCAGGCCGATGTGCAGGTGTGCCGCCTGCAGCCGCTCCAGGGCACCGAGCGCCATGTCTAGGGCCTCTTCGTCCAGGCTGCCGAAGCCCTCGTCCAGGAAGAAAAACTCCAAGGGGTGCCGCCCGCGCAGCTGGATATGGCCGGAGAGCGCCAGGGCCAGGGCCAGGGACGTGAGGAAGGTCTCGCCGCCGGAGAGAGAGGAGACGGGCCGACGCACACCGCCGTGGTGGTCGTCCCGGATGCGAAAGCCCCCGTCCGCGTCCACCTCCAGGGCATAGCGGTAGCGCGTAAGCTGCCCGAGGCGCTGCGAGGCGTCCAGCGCGACCTGACGCAGCTGCTCCTCCGCGAGGAAGTCAATGAATGCCCCGCCGCGCAACACGCCCTGGAGGTCGACGAGCACATCCCGCTCCCGTTGCAGCACCACGCGTTGGCCTTCCAGCTCCACCCAGCGCGTGTGACGCCGCTCCAGGTCCTCCGCGGCCCGCTGGGCCACACCTGCCGCCTGCTGCGCCGCGGCCGCATCGGACTCGGCCGCGGCGAGACGCCACTGCCACGCCTCCCACTCCTCCGCCTGTAGGCGGCGGCCGGCCAGCCGGGCCAGCAGGCGCGCCTCGTCGGCCTGCGCTTGGGCGACGGCCGCCCGGTGCGCCTCCACACGCGCACGCAGCGCCGCCAGCGCGTCCTCCGACCGCAGGGCGGCGGCGGCGCGCTCCTCCCCGTCCAGCCCCGCCTCGGCTAGGGCGGCCGCGAGCCGTTCCTCTGCCCGTGCCCGCCGCTCCGATGCTGCCGCCGCCCGGTCGTCCGCGGTCCCCCGCTCCCCGCTGGCGGCAGCGAGCGAGCCCACCGCAGCCTCCAGCGCCGCACGCGCCTGCTCCTCCGCGGCGCGCAACCGCTGCAGCCGGCCGTCGATGTCCGCCACCAGCTCCGCGGCGGGCGCCCCCGCGGTCAGGGCGCGGAGTTCGGCACGCAGCCCCTGCTCCTGCCCGGCCACCTCCCCATGGGCCTGCCGCCGCGCGTCGGCCTCACCCCGAGCGGTCGCGTGCGCGGCGCGCGCCGCGCCTAGCCGGTCCTCGCGCGTGGCGGCCTGCTCCGCCAGGGCCGCGACTTGCTCGGATAGGGCACGAACCTCATCGTCCCGTTGTGCCAGGGCAGCCGCCTCGGCCACGATCTCCGCGTCCGTGAAGCCCCCGCGCGCCTCCGCCAGCGCCGCGGCGGCGGCATCGCGCTCCTCCAGGGAGCGGTCGTGGGCGGCACCAGTCTCCTGGAGCCGTGCTCGGGCCCCCTCCTGCGCGGCCAGGGCGGCGGCCGCCACCTCCTCCGCCTGACGCAGCAGCGCTAACGTCGACTCGCCTTCGGCCTCGGCTGCCCGCAGCGCCTCACGCCAGGCGGCCTGCCGCTGCTGTCGGGCCGCCAGGGTGGCGGCCGCGGCGGCCAGGTGGGCAGCGGGGTCCTCGCACCCTTCGGCCGGCAAGCGGCCGCGCAAAAGCCGGACCTCGGCGCAGGCCTCGTCCCAGCGGCGCCCGACCTCGGCGACGGCGGCGGTGGCGGCGCCGGCCTCGCCCGCCGCTATGGTCTCGGCCTGTGCCGTTGTCTCGCGCTGCCGGATGGCCGCAGCCAGGGTGCGCTCGGCCTCCCCCAAGCGGGACCCGGGGATACTCCCGTTCGGCAGCGCTGGCGCGGGGTGCTCCAGGCTGCCGCACACCGGGCAGGGCTTTCCCGCGGCCAACGCCGCGGCGAGCGCACCGGCCATGTCCGCGCGGCGCAGGGCGTCGACCTCAGCGCGCGCGGCTTCCAGGGCGGCGTCCGAGTCTGCCCGCGCCTGCCGTGCGCGTGTCCATTCGGCCTCCCGGACCTCAGCGCGGGCCCCGGCCGCCGTCAGCAATTCCCGCGCCCGCTCAGCGGAGGCCTGCGCGCGCAGCAGCGCTTCCAGCGCCGCCCGCCCCCGCTCCAGCGCCGCCAGGTCCGCGGCGAGGGCCAGGTCGTCCTCCGGCGCACCGGCCCGCAGGGCGTCGAACGCCTCTCGCGCCATCACGTACGCCTGCTCGGCGGCCCCCCGCTGCGCGGCGGCCGCACGCGCCGCCCCCTCCACCCGCGCCAGGGCATCGCGCCGCTGCGCCAGGGTGTCCGCGGCCTTCTGCTGCAACGCGGAGGCGCGTTGCCACGCGATCAGAGCCGCCTGGGCGTCCTGCACGCGCCGGCGGTGGTCCGGCGGGACCTGCACCTGCTGCAAGCGGGCATGGGCCCGGTCTTGGCCATCACGGGCGGCTGCCACCTCGCGCTCCGCGGCGGCGAGGGCGGTAGCCGCGGCCTGCGCGCGCACCTCGGCCCGATCCGCCTCTTGGGCGGCCAGGCGCAGCCTCCCGGCCAGCGCGGCCAGATCCTGTTCCAGCTTGAGGGCCACGGCCAGTGCCTCGCGCCGCGCGCGTAGGGCAGGCTCCTCTGCCGCGCGTGCGGCGGCGTGCCGCTCCAGGGCGGCGGCGGCCGCCACCCGTTCCTCCGCCGCCGCGTCATGCGCGGCACGGGCCCGCTCGCGCCGCGTCACCGCATCTGCGGCCTCCCGCCGTGCGGCGCCCGCGGCCTCCAGGTGTGGGCGCGCCGCCGCCGCGCGCTGCGCGGCCTGCCACTCGGCTTCTGCCGCCGCCACGGCGGGCGCCTCGGCCGCCAACGCGGCCAGCACCCCCCGCACTGCGTCCCGCTCCGCCTGTGCCTCCCAGACGTCCAGCCAGGCGGCTACCTCCCGCCGGAGGGCCGTCGCCGTGTCCGCAGCCTGCACGGCGCGGGCACCGGCCGCAGCGAAGGCAGCGCGCGCGCTTGCCAGCGCCTGCTCCGAGGCCTCCCCCAAGCCAAGGATCTCGCGCTCCACGCCCTCCAGCCCGCGCAGGCATTGGTCCAGCCGCACGCGCAGATGCTCGCCCAGCCGGTCGCCGTAACGCTCCAGGTCGAAGAGCCGCTGTAGCATGTCGCGGCGATCCTTCCCGCCCAGCCGCAGGAACTCGGCAAAGCGCCCCTGGGGCAGGACGACCGCCCGCGTGAAGTCCTCGGCGGTCAGGCCGAGGAGGTGCACCACCTGTGCGGTGACCTCGCGCTCCGCGTCGGCCAGGACGCCGCGCGGGCTTCCGTCGCTGAACAGTTCCTCCAGGCGGCAGTGGGCGCCGCGCACCCCGTCCCCCTCGTGGCGGGCGTAGGCCCGCTGTACCCGGTAGCGGCAGGGCCCCGCCGACCCGGTCAGTTCGAAGGTGAAGTCCACCTCCAGACGCGACTCGTCCTGGTTGAGGATGCCCTGCGTGCCGCGCGGGGCGCGCTCGACCCGGCCGTAGAGGGCCAGGGTGATGGCGTCGAGCAGCGAGGACTTGCCGCTACCGGTCGGGCCGAAGACGCCGAAGACCCCTTGGCCGATCACCTCGGCGAAACGCAGCACCTGCTCCTCGCGGAAGCTGTGCAGGCCGCGCACCCGCAGTGCCAGCGGCTTCACGCCCGTCCCTCCAGGCCGTCCGCGTCGCCCGCAAGCGCCAATTCCAAGAAGGCGCGCCGCACGGGCTCGCTGGGCGCGTGGCCGCGCTCCCGGCGGTAGAAGAGATCAAAGAGCCTGTCCACGGGAAGGTCTCGCCGCTCGGCCGGGATCGCGACACCAGCCGAAAGGGAGACGACCGGCCGGACGCGCACGAAGTCGACGGGCATGCGCCGCAGCCGCTGCAGGTCCTCTCCGGCGAGCGGTACATCCAGATGGATCTCCAGGTCGATAAAGGCGGAGCGGTCGCGCCCCTCCTCCACCCAGCGCTCGACCTGCGGCAGACCTTCGGTGGCACGCCAGAGCACCAAGGGGCGGCCGGCGCGCAACGGTACCTCGCGCTCGTCCACCGGGCGCCCCGGGACCGCGTCGACGATGCAGACGGCCTTGGCCTGGCCGGCCTCCGAGAAGCTGTAGGCCAGGGGCGAGCCCGCGTAGCGCGCCGGGACGGGCGCGGCCACCCGCTGCGGCCGGTGCAGGTGACCGAGCGCCACGTACTGCGCCCCCGCGGGGAAGGCCGCCGGATCGACCGTGTAGGCGCCGCCGACCTGGATGGGGCGTTCGGACTCGGATTCCATGCCGCCCGCGGCGTAGAGGTGGCCGACCGCCAGGCACGCGGCACCCGCCCGGAAGCGGGCGGCGCCCAGGGCAAAGAAGCGGGCGACGCGCTCGGAGTAGGCGGTCTGCAGCGCGGTGGGGTCCAGGGTGTCGCGCAGGGCCTCGCCGAGCCGGGCCTCGGATGCGTAAGGCAGTGCGGCGAGGACGGCCGTCTCACCGCGGGGCAGGTCTATTTCCACCCAGCCAGGGCCGGCCCGCACCGCCCCTTCCCGCGCGGGCGGCACCTCGCCGGGAAGACCGAGGAGCACGGCCCCGTGGCGGCCGGCCAGGGGACCAGGCGCCGAGACGCGTTCGGGCTGATCGTGGTTGCCGGCGATGACCACGACGGCCCGGCGGCCACCGGCACACAGGTCACGCAGCGCGCGGCAATACAGCTCCTCGGCCGCGGCCGGGGGGCCCGGCGCGTCATAGACGTCGCCCGCCACCACGACTAGGTCGGCGGCCTCCTCCGCCGCGATGGCAGCGATCTCCGCCAGCACGGCCTCCTGCTCGTCCAGCCGGCTGCGGCCCTCCAGCGTCCGCCCCAGATGCCAGTCCGCCGTGTGCAGCACCCGCAACCCCACACCACCCGGCGGGCCGCCGGGACAAGCCCACCGTCCGCCAGGTTTGGGGGGAAGCCCCAGGTTTCCTGCCCCCGGGAGCGCGCGGGTCCGGGTAACGCCACACCGGCAAGGGGCCTTCGGCCGAAACCCCCGGCGAGCAGGGTGGCACGGCCCGCACGAGGTCGGCCCTAGATGGGCCCGGGCTTGCGGCGCAGGCTCGGAACCGCTGTGCCCGGGTCGCCTCCACCGCCACGACCGGCGTGGCCGGCGACGTAAGGCGGGCCGCCGTGGCGGGGGACGCGCCCCTCAGCGCGCATAGCGCCCTGGGCGGCCAGGGGCCGTCCAGCACCTGCCAACCCCCACCGGCGCGGCATGACTGCGCCGCCCCAGTGGGGCGGCAGGGCGCCACCCCCGGGTCTCCCCGGGAACGGCGCCCTGCCCATCAGAAGTCGGCCGGCCCTCGGCATCGATCGGCGAAGGGCGCGCGGAGGCACCAGATGGGGTCCACGCCTGCCGCGGCGGCGGCTCCGACCCACAACGAGATGTGGCCGACGACGTCCTTCACCAAACCGCTACCGCCCCCGGACGTCGCCGTCAGCTCGCCCCGCCGGCCCCCACCGTGGCCAGCTCTCGCACTTCCGCGGCGGCCGGCCGCCGTGCCTGTAAGTACGCGCCGATCATGTCCGCCGCGTCCCGCCCGTCGCGGATGGCGTGCACCACGGTCATGGCGCCCCGCACCACGTCGCCGCCGGCGAAGACCCCCTCTATCTCCGTGGGGCCGCCCACCCCGGTGGAGGTGCGGATGGTACCGTTGCGGTTGAGCAACTCCGGGTGCGCAGCCACCTCGCCGCCGACCGCGTAGCCGACGGCCATGATCACGGTGTCACAGGGCATGTCGAACTCGCTGCCGGGCATGGGCTCCGGGCTGCGCCGGCCGCTGGCGTCGGGCTCGCCTAAGTGCATGCGCACCAGGCGCGCGGCGCGGACGTGCCCACTCTCGTCCTGGAGGTATGCCACAGGATTCACCAGGTACTCGAACTTCACGCCCTCGGTCATGGTGTGCTCGATCTCACAGTCGCGCGACGGGCTCTCCGAGCGGGTGCGGCGGTAGACGATGTGCACCTCCTCGGCGCCCAGGCGGATGGAGGTGCGCGCAGCATCCATCGCCGTGTCGCCGGCGCCGATCACCAGCACGCGCCGCCCGATCGTGGGCACGGTGAAGCCGTCCACGCCCTGGTGGGACATGGCCACCTTGGCGTACTGCAGGAACTGCTGGGCGACCCATACGCCCTTGGCGTCCTCGCCCGGCACCCCCGTGCGCCGCGCCTTCATGGCCCCGAAACCGAGGAACACCGCATCGAAGGCGCGCCGCAGGTCCTCGATGGCGATGTCGCGGCCCAGGGCCGTCTCAAACGTGAAGACCACGCCCTGGCTGCGGAGGCGCTCGACCTCGAAGTCGACGGTCCCCTCGGGCAGCACGAACTCCGGGATGCCGTCGGCCAGGAGGCCGCCCGCGTACTTCTGCGCCTCGAAGATCGTGACCGCGCAGCCGCGCCGGCTCAGGAAGTCGGCGCAGCTCAGCCCTGCCGGCCCGGCGCCGACGACCGCGACCGCGTACCCCGCCAGCGAGGAGTCGGCCGGGATCCCGAACGCCCCGGCGTACTCCGGGGGCGTCGGGTCGCCATAAGCCTTGACGACCGCCGCGAATGGCGAGACGTTCGGGTCGGTGTAGGCGGACGCCCCACGGGCGGCGCGCTCCGCCGCGCGCTTGGCGATCAGCGCCTCGAACTCGGCGCGATGGCGCAGGGCGTAGTCGGCGATATACCGCTCAATGGCGCCGACCCGCACGCCCTCGCCTCGGGCGTTGAGGACGCAGTGGCCCTCGCACTGCTTCTCCCAGGCACACACCCGGCCCGTGCACGCCGCCAGGGAGTTCTTCTCGTAGTCGGCCACCGCGGCGTCCAGGATGCGACCCTCCTGGACGAACGCGATGTACGTGGGGATCGGGTTGTTGTTGGGACAGCCGGAGACGCAGGTGGGGTGCTTGCAGAGGATGCAGCGCTCGGCCTCGTTGAGCACGTCCTGCTCGTCGAAGCCCTGGACCACCTCGTCGAAGGTCGTTAGCCGCTGCCCCTGCGGCAGCACGTGCCACGGCGTCATCTTCCACTCGTCGAAGCGCACCGTGCGGAGGCCCGGAGCCTCGGCGCCAGCCCCGTCGTCGGGGCGGCGCCCGTCCGAGCTACCGCCGGCCTGTGGTTCGGATGGCATGGCGATAGAGCCCTCCCTCGTGGCCTGGGGGCGGAGAGCCCTCGTCGAGTTTCGTTCAATCGCGGCCGTTTGTGAAGGGGGTCACGAGGCGCCGCCGCCGAGGCGGCGGGCGGGGGGCGGCACAGAGGCCGGTCCCGCCACGACCAGGCCGCGTCCGTCGCGGCGCACGCAGCGCCGGCTTCGGCCGCCCGCTGCAGAGCAACGCGCTCGCCCGGCTCTGGGGGCCGGGCGCTGGCAGTTGCACTGCACCTTTGCCGGGAGTCGCCGCGGGCGGGCCAGGGGCCGGGGGAGGGCGAGGGGACGCGGGCGGCGGACGGTGCAGCCCGCAGGACACGTCCCCCGCAACGCCCCACGCGGAGGTCCGCTCGGGGGCCGGCGGGCCGCCGCCGCCAAACGGCGCTGTACGGGACCGTGCTCACCGCCCTAAACGCACGTCCGGCACCGCCGCCTGCCTCGCATCTGCCCTGTCCCGATGCGTCGCGGCACCCGCGGAGTGAACCGAGCCATGTCCCTCGGGGGCGGGCCGCCCTCACGCGGAGGGCCCGCCGCCGCCCATTGGGCCGCCGCCGCCAGCCGGAGACCCACGCAGGCCGCCTGTCCCCGGCGGCGCGCCCGGCCCGCACCCAAAATTTCTTAAAAAGTTGTGCCTACACTAAGCGCCGTCACACGTCTCTCTGCCCATCGAGGAGGTGTTCGTCGTGGCGAACGGGGTTGGTTGGCCGGAGGATCGCCCGAGCGAGGGCGACGCCGGTGCGACCCCGGAGGCCGGTCGGGCCGAGACGCCCGCCGCCCCGTCCGCGCAAGAGCCCCCGGTTCCTGAAGGTGCGCTGGACGGCCGGGAGGCATCCGCGCAGGCGTCGGAACCCGGCTGGTGGCACGTGCACCCCGTCCCGGAGCCGGCTGGAGAGGCGGGCGGCGGGGAGCCCCCCGCCCCGCGGTCGCGCCGGCGTTACCGGGGGGCTGCCCGTACCGTGGCCGTCGGCTTGGTGGGCGCCCTGCTGGGTGCCGTGGGCGTGACGATGGCGGTGCCCGCCTACCGGGCGGCCGCCCAGGGCTATCCGGTGATCACGACCGTGCCAGTGACCGCGTCGCAGCAAGCCGCGGGCGCGCCCGCGGTCCAGGTCTACCAGCACCTCAGATCGTCCATCGTGCTGGTCACGAACCAGGCTGCCGTGCAGAGCTACTACGGCACACAGTCCCAGGTCGACTGGGGCAGCGGCGTCGTGCTCACCTCCACGGGCTACATCGTCACCAACGCGCATGTGGTGGTAGGATCCCAGAAGGTGTCGGTCACGCTGGCCGATGGCAAGTCCTACCCGGCCCATCTCGTCGGCGACGACCCATCCACCGACCTGGCCGTCATTAAGATCTCGCCCCCATCGCCGCTGCAACCGGCGACCTTCGCCAACTCCAACGACGTGACTCCCGGCGAACTGGCGATCGCGATCGGCAACCCCCTTGGCCCGGAGTTCGCCCAGTCCGTCACCGAGGGCATCGTCAGCGCCATCCGGCCAATGCTGTACGGGGGCATTAACGGCACAACGCCGCGGGTCACCGAAATGATCCAGACCGATGCCCCGATCAACCCAGGCAATTCCGGCGGGGCGTTGGCCAATGCACAGGGCGAGGTCATCGGCATCACGTCCATGAAGGTCGGCCAGACGGGTGAGGTAAACCTGCCGGCTATTGGCCTGGGCTTCGCCATCCCTTCCAACACCGTGAAGCAGATCGTCGATCAGTTGATCCGGCTGGGCTATGTGCCGCGGGCCTGGATGGGTGTAACCATCAACACCCAGCCGGCGAACGCGCTGCCGACGCAGCCCCAGACGCTGACCGTAGCCCAGATCAACTCGGGCAGCCCAGCGGCCGCGGCGGGGATGCAGGTCGGGGACGTCTTGACTTCCTGGCAGGGCAAGCCTATTACTAATTACTGGGATCTGGTCGGCGACATCAACGCGGCGTCACCCGGCCAGAAGGTCGTGCTGGGTCTGACCCGCAACGGTCGGTCTCTCAGCGTGACCATCACGCTGGGCACGATGCCCCGGAGTCTGGAGACTCAGCCCGCTTCCAGCACAGCCCCCGCATCCTCCGGCACGTCCCCCGCGCCCTCCGGTACGACCCCCGGAAACGGCGGCTCGCCGTACCCGTTCCCGTTCCCGTTCCCGTTCCCGTTCCCCCCTGGTTACGGATCCTCGGGCGGCCGATGAGACCGCCCGAGCCCGGCGCATAATCAAGCGGCCCCATTGCCTAGTGGGCAACGGGGCCGCTCCGCCACCAGAGGGGCTTCGCAGAGAGAACGCGCGCCAGCCCGCACGGGCGCCCGAGACGGCAACACGGCCCAGAGTGCCGCGTTGCCGCCGACCCCAGACAGGTCGCGGCCCTGCAGGGGCGGGCGCCCGCTAGGGCCGCGCGCCGCAGCCCTCCACCGCGACCTGTTTCCTTGGCCATCGCCCGGTGCGCCGAGCCCACGCCGCGCCCAGACGGGCAGTGCCGAGGCGAAATCCGCCCTGCCGGCGGTCCGCGCGGCCTCCGCTCTTACAGGGCTCCGGATCGTCAGGCCGCGGCGACTGCGGGCTTTCGCCGCAGCCTCCTAGCGTACCCCGCGCGCGGCAGGCGAGGCGTACGCCCGGGCGTCTTCCACCCCGCGCCCCAGCAAGGCGGCCAGCACGGCAATATCCGTCGTGCCGGGCTCCTCCTCACCGTCGCCGCGCCATTCCTCGTCGCCCTTACCGGCCACGACCAGGCTGTCTCCATCGCGCAGGCCGGCCAAGGCGGACTCCAGCGCCTCGCGACGGTTGCGGACGAAGCGCGCCGGGGCGCCGCAGTCTGCCGCGGTGAGCCGCATGGGCAGGGCCGCAGCCTCAGGATCCTCCCCGGCGGGCTGGTCCGAGGTCAGCACCACCCCGTCGCAGAGCGCTGCGGCGACTGCCCCCATCAGCGGGCGCTTGCCGGCGTCGCGTTCACCCCGCGCGCCCAGCACGAGGAAGAGGCGCCCCGGCGTCACGCGCCGGACCGCGGCGAGGATGGCCCGCAGGCCCGCGGGGTTGTGGGCATAGTCCACGATGACGCGATACGGCTCGCGCGCGACGTGCTGGAGGCGGCCAGGAATGGCGGCGACGGACTCCAGCCCCCGGACGATGGCCGCTGGCGTGACGCCCATGGCCAGACCGACGGCTACGGCGCAGAGGGCGTTGTCCACGTTGTGCGCCCCCGACAGCGCCAGGCGGGCTTTCAGCCGGTGCTGGCGCCGGCCATGGCGCACGTCCACCACCAGATCGGCCCACTCTAGGCCATGCGGCTCGAAGGCGACAACACGCACGTCGGCGTCACCCTGGCCGTAGGTGAGGCGGCGGCGCGGCAGATGCGGCCGCCAGGATGGATCGGCGTCGATGGACGCGTGCACCACCGACCAGGCCGGCGGGCCGGCGGGCCGCTCGGCGGAGAAGAGGCGTCGCTTGGCCGCCCGGTAGGCCTCCTGGTCCGGGAAGTACTCCCCGTGCTCGCGGGCGACGCCCGTGACCACCGCTACTTCAAACGGGCAGTCGTCGACGCGCCGCTGGTCGAGCGCCTGCGCCGAAACCTCCAGGACTCCGGCCGTGGCACCGCCGGCCCGCATCTCCGCCAGGTGGGCGTGCAGCACCGTCGCGGGGGGCGTCGTCCAGAGCAGGTGTCGTGTGAGACGCACGCCTTCCACCCAGATCCCCAGCGTGCCGAGCTGGAAGGCGGACAGACCGGCCGCCTTCAGGACCGCGGCGGTGAGGTGGGCGGTCGTGGTCTTGCCGTTAGTACCGGTGATACCGATCAGGCGGAGGCCCTGGGCCGGCTCGCCGTTCCACAGGGCGGCCAGGCGCGACAGGGCGGATGGGGCCGAGGGGACGACGCACTGCGGGATCGGCGCGTCGCAGGCCGCCTCGGCGACGAGTAGGGCGGCGCCAGCGGCCGAGGCCGTGCGGGCGAAGGCATGGCCATCGAAGGTGCGGCCACGGCGCGCCACGAAGACGGACCCGGTCGTGACCTCCCGCGAGTCCTCCGTGATGCCCGTCAGCGGCCGGCCGTCGAACCGGTGCGCGGCCACGGCCTCCACGACCGTCTGCCAGGGGACCTGCCTGTCCAAGTTTGACCTCCTGGTCCGACCTTCGGCCCAGCCGAGCACGGGCCCGGCGCGGGCAGAGGCCCCTGGGGCGAGCCCCGATGGGCCGGTCGCGCGCCTCCGGGGGCGCACGCGCCCGCCCGTGCGCAAACGCGCGTTGCCGCGCCTCGCGCCGAGACCCGGCCGGGTACCGGCACCAGTATCCCAAACGCGCCGCGCCGATCATACCAATGCGCTGCGAGCGTACCCCAACGGACCGCGGAACGTCTGCCCTTCCGCTCCGCGATCGCCCGCACAGCCGAGCGGCGGGACGGGTCACGCACGGCCCGGAGAAGGCGGAGCCCGCCGAACCCTGGGACCCGGTGCCAGAAAGCGGTCCAACCACCATGCGTACGACCGATGACAGGACGGTGACGATTCCCCGGGGGCGCCACGTGACGACCCTCTGCCCTGAGCGCCGCCCGACGTGCGCGAGCCCCCACCCGGGCCCCGCGCAGGGCCCGGCCGCGCCGGCCGGACAACGCACAGCGCGATCTTCGCAGCTAGGTGCCGTCCCCTGAGGGGCCGTAGAGACTCTGGAACAGCTCAGCCGTGATCAGGACCTCGCGCGTCCTGCTGCCCTGGTGCGGGCCCACGAAACCGCGATGCTCCATCATATCGATGAGGCGGCCGGCACGGGTGAAGCCGACGCGCAGGCGGCGCTGGAGGTTGCTGACTGAAGCCTGGCCGCTCTCCAGCACAATCTGCAAGGCGTCGACGAAGAGTTCGTCGTCCTCATTGCCGTCCGGCCCGGACGTGGAGCGATCGCCGTCGGGTTCTGCCTCCATAATGTCGACCTGATACTCTGGCGCACCCCTCTGCTTCAAGAAGTCGATTACCGACTCCACCTCGGACTCGCTGACGAACGCGCCCTGGGCGCGCAGCATCTTCTGCGCGCCCACCGGCCGAAAGAGCATATCGCCGCGGCCGACGAGCTTTTCGGCGCCCGCCACGTCGATGATGGTTCGCGAGTCGATGTGCGAGGAGACGGCCAGGGCGATGCGGGTGGGGATGTTGGCCTTAATGACGCCCGTGATGACGTCCACCGAGGGCCGCTGGGTGGCGACGATCAGGTAGATGCCAGCGGCGCGCGCCATCTGGGTCAACCGCTGGACCGCGCCCTCCACCTCGGCGCGGGCCACCAGCATCAGGTCAGCGAGCTCGTCGATGACGATGACGACGTAGGGCAGGGGCGGGCCGCCCCGCTCCCAAGCAACGGCGTTGTAGCCATTGAGGTTGCGCACTCCGGCGTGGGTGAAGAGCGTGTAGCGCCGCTCCATCTCCCGCACCACGGCCTGGAGCGTGGCCGCTGCCTTCCGCGGATTCGTCACCACCGGCGCGAGCAGGTGCGGGATGCCGTTGTACTGCGACAACTCGACCATCTTCGGGTCGACTAGCACCAGGCGCACCTGATCAGGTCCCGTCTTGTACAGCAGGCTGACCAGCATGCTGTTGATGGTGATGCTCTTGCCGGATCCTGTCGCGCCAGCAACCAGCACGTGCAGCAACTGCTCGAGGTTCGCCACCACGGGCTTGCCTGCGATGTCCTGGCCTAGGCAGACCGTCAGTGGAGAGGGGGCGGCACGGAAGGCCTCGCTTTCCATCACCTCCCGCAGGAAGACGGGAGAGACGTCCGTGTTGGGCACCTCGATGCCGACGGCCGACTTGCCGGGCACAGGGGCGATGCGCACGTCCGTGGCCTTGAGCGCCAAGGCCAGGTCCTCCGCCAGCCCGGCGATGCGCGCCACCTTCACGCCGGCTCCCGGCTCAATCTCGAAGCGGGTGATGGAGGGGCCCTGCACGGCCCCCACAATGCGAGCTGTGACGCCAAAGCTCTTGAGCGCGGCATCCAACTGCGCCTCGCGCTCTTTGGTGTCCGTCTCCTGGGACCTGGGCGCCGGGTTCGGCTTCCGCCGCAGCAGGTGCAACGGAGGCGCCTCGTAGGCGGGAGAAGGGGGCCGGGGCGTGGCGGGCGACACCGCGTGCCCCGACGAGTCTGCCGGCACGGGCCACCCCGAGGGCACGGAGGCCAGCGGCAGGGGCACAGGCGCGTCCGCGATCCCCGCGAGGCCAACGCCGACAGGGTCACCGAGCACAGCATCGGACGTGGGTGGACTTCCGGCGCCCCGGGGCGGCGCCTGGTCTTCGTCGCCCGCTGCCCCACCGTCCCCCAGCCCGTCGTCCCAAACCAGAGCGGGCCGCGCCACGGACCGACCCCCGGGCGGGGCCCCGGCATCCTCGTCCATGCCACCAACGGAGACCGTGCGGGACGCCTCGGGAAAGGCGGCGTCCTCGTGGGACGGCGCACTGGCACGCGGCAGCGCGTTCCGGGGCCAGAGTTCGTCCTCCCAGATGAGCGCGGGGCGCGGCACCGACGGCCCGCCCCTTGATAGTGTCCCGTCCTCCCATCCGGGTGCGTGGCGTGGTACCGCCCGCCCGTCCGTGGATCCGGGCGCCGTGGACCCCGGGGGCACGCGCCTGCCCCCTACCGCATCCCCCGCGGCCCGCGCGTCCGCCCCGGACTCGGCCACGCTCCCCAGCCTGTCCCCGGACTCTGGCGCCGCGGGCGCCGCAGGCGCGCCCTCACTTCCCGCCGCAGCCGCCCCGGTCGACGCATCCGCGACGGGAACGGCCACACGCACCGGCCCGTCCTCGGACCCAGGCGCCGCACCCGCCGTGGGCGCGCGCTCACCCCACAGCGCATCCCCCGCGGCCTGCGCGTCCGCCTCGGGCACGGCCGTCTCCCCCGGCCCGTCCTCGGACCCGGCAGCCGCACCTGCAGCAGCCACCTCGCCCACCACCGCATCCCCCAAGGCCTGCGCGTCCGCCTCGGGCACGGCCGTCTCCCCCGGCCCGTCCTCGGACCCGGCAGCCATACCTGCAGCAGCCACCTCGCCCACCACCGCATCCCCCAAGGCCTGCGCGTC
>JAJZZC010000400.1 GCA_021797775.1 Bacillota bacterium | reverse complement strand
TTTCGCAAAGGGGTTGCCCGGCGCCTTCGCGCCCAGGCGCCGGCCCCTCGCCACGACCTCACCCGCTCGTACGGCAGCGTCCTTCTGCGACAGCGGCGCCCGCCTGACACTGCGAGATTCAGGTTGATCCCGGCGGGGACCGCCACCACATCTCTGGGGTGTGCGCCCGCTCAGAGCAGACCGCCGGGTGACGCCGGCCCGCTCGCCCTGCTACACTCACCCCAGCCTCACGCAGAGGGGGTACCCACCGTCTCGCGCCTCGGTCGCCCCGTGCAGCGGTCGTCGATCACTCCCGGCCGCGCGCACCTCGCCGGTGCGCGCCAGGGGGGGCCTGCGCCCGCACATCGGGACCGGGGGACAGCGGTGGCGCGCCGCGCGCGGCGGTAACCCCCACCGGCCTGCCCCCCCGGCTCCCTCGGGGGGAAGGCACGGTGTCGATCCCATCCCATGCATCCCGGCAGGAAGAAGCGCCGCGGCGCCGTGCGCGCTTCGGCGGTCTGCGCTTCGCCTTCGGCGTCGTCTTCCGGGCGGCGCCCGGCTTGCTCGCGCTCGACGGCTGCATCACGCTCGCCGAGGCATTGGCCCCGCTGGCGCTGCTGGAGGGCACACGGCGCCTGCTGACCGCCCTCACCGCGGGCCAGTCACCCTGGCCCGGCCTGCTGCTGCTGGCGCTCGGCGAAGCGATCCCCGCCTTCGGCAGCCGGGTTCTCTACGGGCCGATCGGCACGGCCCTGAGCCACCGCCTGGAGGCGGAATTGCGCCCGCGCGTGCTCGCGGCGCTGGCGACCATGCCCTGGGCGCGGATCGAGGATCCGCGGGCGCAAGACCAACTGGCACGGGTCGACGACGGCATCGCCGCGGTGGACGTGGCCCACGACTCCGCCTCGGCGTTCGTGCGGGACGTGGGGCGGGTCCTCAGCACCCTCGGCTTTCTGACCATAGTCAGCCGCTGGGCGGCGCTCTGCGCGGCGGCGGGGCTCGTTCCCGTCGTCGTCCTCCAACGCCGCACGGCCGCAGCGTGGGAGGGCGTCCGCCTGGCGCAGTTGCCCGCCCGCCGCCGCGCGGGCTACCTCTTCGGGCTCCTCGCGGGCGGGGGCAACCCCGCCGAGGTACGGGTGTTCGGCTACGCGGCCTACGTGCGCAAGCGGTGGCGCGCGGCCTTCAGCGGGGTGCAGGGCGCGGAACTGCGGCAGCAGGCCCGCACGGCGCTTCGGGAGCAGATCGCCGGGGTCTTCGGCACGGCACTGATCCTCGCGGCCGCCGCCCTGGTCCTCGTCCGGCACGGCGGCGCGGGCACGACCGCCAGCGGCCTCTGGGCCCTGCTGACGGTTTTCCAGCAGACATCCGACCTCGGCTTCTGGGTCGCGAGCCTATCGGAGCAAGATGCCAGCGCGGCCAACCTCGCGCGCGTGCTCTCCTGGGGGCGGCCCCTGCGGCCCTGGCCACGGCCGCGCCGCCTGCGGCGCGGAGCCCGCGGCGCCCGCACGCCAGCGCTCCCCCAGCCCGCGCCGACGGCCGACGGACCGCTCGCCGCCCTGCGCGCCGTGACCTTCACCTACCCCGGCGGCTCCACGCCCGCTGTGCGCGACCTGAGCCTGGCGGTGCGGGTGGGCGAGTGCCTGGCCCTGGTGGGCCCCAACGGCAGCGGAAAGAGCACCGCCGTCAAGCTGTTGCTCGGGTTGCTGCTGCCCGACGCCGGCGAGGCCGTGGTGGCGCGCCGGGCGGCGGTCGCCTTCCAGGACTTTGGGCGCTACGCGCTGACGGCGGCGGACAACGTGGGCCTCGGCCGGCCCTCGCAGATGTCGAGCCGCCCGCGGGCGGCGTCCGCGCTGGCGGAGGTGGGCCTGGCCCTGGCGCCGGCGCAGCCCCTGGGGCTGCGGTTGCGGGGTGGCGTCACGCCCTCGGGCGGCCAGTGGCAGCGGTTGGCCCTGGCCCGCGCGCTGCGCAGCGGTGCGCCCCTGCTCGTGCTCGACGAGCCGACCGCGGCCCTGGACCCACTGGCGGAGTCGCGCCTCTACGCGGACTTCCGCCGCCTGGCGGCGGGGCGCGCGGTGCTGCTGGTCACCCACCGCCTGGCGGCCGCCCGCATCGCCGACCGCATCGCTGTCTTCGCCGACGGATCGGTGATGCAGAGCGGCAGCCACGCCGACCTGCTGGCCGACGGCGACGGCCTTTACGCCCGCATGTGGACCGCCCAGAGCGGGTGGGCACAATGAAGCAGCCAGCGCAACCCACGGGGACGGTTGGCCGTTGGCACATCGCGGCCGCCAGGGTGCGGGACCTCTTTGGGCTGTTGGGCCGCGCCGCCGCGCGCCGCCCGCTGGCCCTCCTCCTGGACATGGCCATGGCGATCACGCAGGGGGCGCTGACCGGCGCCTCCGTCGCCGCCCTCGGCTCCCTGGTGAACCGGCGGGACCTGAGCGCCCTGGCGCTGTGGGGAGCCGCGCTGGTCGCCGGCGTCGTCGCGACGGGCGTTCGCCCCCTGCTGTCGCGGCGCGCGCAGCAGGGCCTGCGCGAGGCCCTCGGGGAGGAACTGCTGCAGGCGACGGTCCGCCTGCCCTTCGAGGACTTCTCCCGGCGCGAGGTGCGCACGCACCTGGACCGTGCCGCCGACGTGCTGCAGGGCGACCGCGTCTACCACCTGCTGCAGCACGTCCTGAATGTACTGGCCGAATGCAGCCGGTTGGGCGCGGTGGCGGT
>JAJZZC010000110.1 GCA_021797775.1 Bacillota bacterium | reverse complement strand
GGTGCGCGAGTCGGTCCCGCCTTTTTCATGCCGCGTGGTGCCGGTGCGCCGGCATGGCGGACTCCCCTGAAATACGCCTGCCGACCACCAGATATAGTGGCTCCTCAGGCGGGGCCGCACCAGACCACGCGCCGCGCATTTCATGCCGCGTGGTGCCGGCGGTCGCGCCGGCATGGGGGACTCTCGTGAAGCAGGAAGCGTCGCGCAGGAAACTCGCCGCTCTGGCGGTCGAGGCTGATCGCGCCACCCGCCACCCGTGTCCCGTCTGCGGAACCGCCGGGTGGGCCAGTCTGCGCACCACTTGCGCCCGTGCCGGGCGGCGGACGCAGGCTGCGGCGCGCCCCGCCGGCCGCATCCGAGACCGCGGATCAGATCACCGGCAGGGCACGGCCGCCACGTCCGGCGCGCTTTCCAGCGGCCGGCCGAATCGGTATGATGGGCGGCACGGAAGACGCGATGCCGGTCGCCGGGTGGGCATCCCCCATGGACGGCAGCCGTCGCACGACCCGGGGGGTCGGCTATGGGACGCCCCCGTTCAGGGTCCCGTCCCGAGAACGCGCCTCTGGCACGCCCGTCCCGGTATGGGGCCGCGCGGGTCCGTGCCTGGCTGGCGGGCGCTGGGGCGCGCCTACGGGTGCCTCCCTCCCGCCGGCCGTTGCTCGCGCTGTTCGCGCGGCTGGTTGCGCTGTTGGCCTCTGTGGTGCTCGCCGCCCTCTACCCAACGTTTGCCCTGATCGCGATCGCCGTCTGGCTGTGGGTGCTCTGGCCGTTGCTGCTGCGGCGCAGGCAGGGTTTGGCGCGCGTACGCGGCACGGTTGCCCGCGTGCAGGCGCTTGCCGTGCGCTACCACGGCGGGCATCCTGGGTTGCCACGCGCCGGGGCAGGGGTACTGCGCGTGTGGCCGGACGACGGCGCGGCCCAGTTGCAGGTGCGAGGCTCCTCCGTGGCCTTCCCGCTCCACACGGTGCAATCCATCACCCTCGTCGACGGCCGCGTCACCTTGCACACGGGGTACCGTGGCTGGCTGGCCCGGGCCGTGGGCCGGCTGCTCGCCGCCGGCACCGGACGCTTCTGCGGGCTGCACCCCCAGCGGGACGAGGACTTGGCCATCGTCGACCGGAGCCGGGTGGTCTGCGACCTTCACCGGCAGGGGCGGCCCTGCCGGTTGGTCTTGACCGGCCGACACGGCGGTGGCGAGGAGGTTTACCTGGAGGCCCTGGTCATGCTGCGGCCCGTGACCTCCTGGCGCGAGCCGGCGGGTGGATCCATGGGCGCCGCGACCCCCCCGCACAGCGGGTGAGTAACGGTATCACCGCGCAGCCCCAAGCGGACGAAGTGATGCGGCTGGGCGGGATGTCTGCAGGGGTGCGGCATGGGGACCGCGCCGCCGGTGGGAATAGCCCCGGTGCGGGAAAGGCCTTTCCCGAGTTGTGCTCCCTTACGGGACCCCGTCTTCCCGGGGAATACGCCGCGGCGGGCGCACCGTAGCATGGTGCGTCTAGGTGCGCCAACGGATGGCCCCGAGGTGCCGATGCGGCGGACAACCGGAACCTCGCACCCCAGCGGCGGCACGGCGGGCTCCCCGGTGGTCCCCGCGGTGCTCCGCGCAGGAACATCCACACCTTTGCGCCCGGCCCCGGTGCGAGGTGCAGCATGAGCGTACCGGGTTCGGGATAACCTGCTTGGTCCCCTGACGGCAGGGCGGGACCTGCCGAGCGGCCGCCCGTGGGCGCCGGCCGCCGTCCACGCCCCCGACGGCCGGCAGTCGGCGCCCTCCCCCGGATTCCCTTGGGCAGCCACCACCCCGCCGGGGCGGCCGCCAGCCCGCCGTGCCCGAGGGGGTACTGCAAAAAAGGCGGGCACCGGGCCGCAAGAGAGAAGGCATGGGGGCACAACGGGCAAAGAGCCCGTGGCCTTGCGAAGGGGGACTTTCGCAAGGCCACCTACGCCCGGCCGACCTCGATCATGCCGAGCACGTGGAAGCCATTATCCACGTAAACGATGTCCCCGGTGAGCCCGCGCGCGAGGTCCGAGGCCAGAAAGGCAGCCGTGTCGCCCACCTGGTTCCGGTCTGTCTTGCGGCGCAAGGGCGAGTGCTCGGCAACCTCGCTGATCATGCCGCCGACCCCCTTCACCCCGCTGGCCGCCACGGTGCGCACCGGGCCGGCTGAGATGGCATTGACGCGAATGTTCTCGGGGCCGAGGTCGGCAGCCAGGTAACGGACGGTGGCCTCCAGTGCGGCCTTGGCCACGCCCATCACATTGTAGTTCGGCACGACGCGCTCCGCGCCGATGTACGTCATGGTGAGCACCGACGCCGCGCCCGAGGCGCGAAGCAGGCCGCGGCAGGCGCGCGTGAGGGCGACGAGACCGTAGACGCTGACGTCCATGGCCAGGTGGAAGCCCTCGCGGCTGACCTTGACGAACTCACCGTCCAGCTCCTCGCGGCGGGCAAACGCCGCACCGACGACCAGTGCGTCGAGGGCACCCCAGCGCCGCTCCAGTTCAGCGGCTACCGCATCGATCTCGCTATCCCGCTGCAGGTCGAGCGGGAGCGTGAACGCGCTCTGAAGTGTGGCGGCGCATTCCTGCACGCCCTCTCGCAGCCGCTCATTCTGGTAGGTGAGGCAAATCTCGGCGCCCTCACGGGCCATGGACTCCGCGATCCCCCAGCAGATGCTGTGGCGGTTCAGCACCCCCTGGATCAGCGCGCGCTTGCCGGAAAGCATGCCGGACATGCCGCCGCCCCCTCATCCCTCGCAGAAGTGGTGGCTCCACGGAGCCCCGCGGGTAGCGGGTGCACCGCCCGGCCTACCGCCGGCCGCGCCCGCCGGTAGGCCGGCGGTGCGGGACGGCCCCCCGATTCCACCTGGCAGCGCGGCGCTCCTGCGGGGAGCGGCGGGGGTTCAGGGTGGCATCATTCCGGCGGGGGGGGCCTTCGCCCAGACGGCGCCACGAGCGGGGGTGACTGCGGAGCGGTACGCCGGTCCGCTCGCGCCTGCCACCGCTTGCTGCGCACAGGTTCGGCGCCACGATGCGGCCGCGGCGCCCATGGGGTCACGGGGGCCACTGACGGCCGTACGCCGCGAATTCGGCCTGCGCCCGCAATCGCCTGTGGCGCAAGCGGCTCGCCCAGAACGACATGACCATGGGCGATGGTTCATGGTGGCGTCATTGCGCCAGGGGGCTTTGGCCCTGAAGGGTGACGCAGGGCGCCGCCCTCCGCCGGGCCGTTCACCCCCGGATCCGCGCGTCGCCTTGAGCCGCAAGCGCTTTTCCGTATCCGCCGTGACGCCCAGCACCCTCGGCCCGGCCCGCCCGTCCCCACCCCGATCTGCCGGATACCCGCCAAGACTTGTCGCTGAGGAGGTTTGCAGGTTTGCCGAGAACGACGCGGGCATGGGCAATGGTTCAAGCGGCGTTGTTCTGGCGGGGGCCTTCGGCCGGAACGCCCGGCGAGTGGCGTGACGCTGGGTCCGCGCCGAAGGTCGACCACAAGAATGCGCCCGCGCGGGAGCGCACGGGCTGGGAGCCGGTGCAACCTTTGCCGCCTCCACCGCCACGACCGGCGAGGGCGGCGACATAGGGCGCGATTTTTGGCCGTGCCGGCACCCCCTTAGGCCCAAGCGGTTTACCGAGAAGGATACAGCCTGGGCGGGGGTCGGGCGGGGCACAGGGCCGCCTCGTTCCGGGGGGCTTTGGGCGTGGCGCCTCCGTGCCGATGTCCTGGCTGGTGCGGCCCAAGCGGTGGCCTGCACGCGCATCACCGCTAGGGCCGCCGCCATGGCGTCTCTTGAGCGACGGCGGGCGGACCCGCCGTCGCCCAAGGCGCCCGCCCCCCGTTCGGCCCCGCTCCGTGCCATGCGGTGCCATGCCGTGCCGCTCAGGTGGTCCAGAACAACGCGGCGCTGGGCGGGGGTACAAGGTGAGGCCTCCGAGCCGGGGTGCCGCTTGCCGTGGCAGCCCGTGGCCCGCGCTCCACCGCCCTTTGGCGCCCCAGCGGTCCCCGTTGCGGGGTCCGCGGCCACGGCCGCCCGCCCGGTCGCGCTGGCGGCTTGGTCTATACTGGGACGCTGGGGCGGGCCGGTGGGCTTTGCGCAAAGCGCGCCAGGGCTGCCCCGCGCTGGTCCGGGCGCCGCGCCCGGCGCCTGGACCAGCGGAGAGCGCCATGCTGTACAGGAGCGTGAGCCACACGCGCCACCCGCTCGTCCGCACGCTGGCCGTCCTCTGGGCGGCCGTCCGCGTGGGCCTGGAGCTGTGGTGGGTGGAACGCCGGTGCGCCCGCTTACCCGCGCCCGCCGCTGGCGAGCTGCGCCGGACGCTCTACACCGCCCAGGCCGTGCGCCTGCGGGTGTTGATGACCCGCCTGCAGGGTCTGTGGATCAAGTTGGGCCAGTTCCTATCCACGCGCGTGGACGTTCTCCCGGCCCCTTTCACGCGCGAGTTCGCCCGCCTGCAGGACCTGGTGCCGCCCTTCCCGGGCGCGCAGGCGCTTGCGGCTGTGGCCGACGCCTTCGGCCGGGCGGCGGCCGGCGAAGGCGGCCTGTTCGCCGCCTTCGAGGAGACGCCGGTGGCGGCGGCCTCGCTCGGCCAGGTGCACCGCGCCTGGGTCCGGGCGGACACGCTGCCCCCCTCCCAGGGCGCGGGCGCCGCGAATCGGCCCGGCGCGGGCACGGGGCATGCGGGTGAGCCCCAGGAGACGGCGCCAGACGACGGCCCCGCGGCACGCGGCCCGACGGGCGAGGTTCCTCCGCCGCCGGCAGCGGGCCTGGTGCCCGTTGCCGTCAAGGTGCTGCGCCCCGGCATCGAGCGCGCGGTGGCCGCCGACCTTGGCGCCCTGATGTGGATCCTGCGCGGCGCCGACCGCTGGACGCGCCTGGGCCGCCGAGTCGACCTCTTCGCTCTGCACGGCGAGCTGGCCCACATCACGCACCAGGAGATGGACTACCGGATCGAGGCGGAGCACGCCGCGCGCTTCCGTGAGAACCTGCGCGGCCAGCCTGGGCTGCGCGCCCCGTTCGTTTTCCCGGAATGGACAAGCCGCCGCGTGCTGGTGATGGAGTACGTCTCGGGGCTGCGCATCGACAGACCCGACGAGCTGCGCGCGGCCGGAGTGCAGCCGCAGGCCGTCGCGGCCCTGCTGGCACGGTCCTACGTGCGCCAGGTGTTGCGCGACGGCTTCTTCCACGCCGACCCGCACCCCGGCAACCTCTTCGTCACGCGCGGCGGCGATCTGATCTTCATCGACTTCGGCATGATGGCGACGATGGGGGCCGAGGAGCGCGGCCACATCGCCCGCCTGATCACCGGCGCCATCGCCCGTGACTACGATGCCATCCTCAGCGCCATGGGTGACCTGGGCTTCCTGCGCCCGGGCGCGCGGGTGCCCGTGTTACGTAAGGCGCTGGCCCTGGCGCTCGATCAGCTGTCGGGCATTCCGTTGGAGCGGCCCGACAGCGCCGAGTTCCGCGCATTCCTCGACGAGATGCGCGAGTTCCTCTACACCGAGCCCTTCCAACTGCCGGCGCGCTACGCCTTCCTCGGGCGGGCGCTGGGTATCCTGCTCGGCATCGTCACCAGCCTCGACCCGGACATCCACATGCTGCCGCTGCTGCGCGAGGCGGCCCTCCCGCTGCTGGGCCCGCGGGGGGACCCTGCATTCGGGGGCGCGGCGGGGGCCGGCGCCCCCCCACTCGGAGCCTCACTGCTCGGCGGCGCGCTCGGGGGGGCGCTTGGCGGCGCCCGCGATACCCTGTTAGCACTCTATCGCCTGCCGCGCCGCGTCGACCGGCTGGTCGAGCGGCTGGACGAGGGCGAACTACATGTGCAGGCTGACCTGGCGGGCCTGCAGCGGCGCGTGGAGGGGTGGGCCCGCGCCACGCGCGGGCTCGCGGACCACATGCTCGCCGGGGTCTCCGCCATCTGCGCCACGCTCTTCACCATCGCCCACCGGCCCGCCTACGCCAATACCGCGTGGATCGCGGCAGGGCTGCTGCTACTCGCCGGTTGGCGGACGAGCAGGAGGTAAGGCGGCTGCAGGAGGTGCTCCTGCACGTCCCTACCTCCAGCGGGCAAGTCTCGTACCGTCAGGACGCCGTGGCCATGAGACGCCTGGGTCCCGTCCCGTTGGGAGCGGCCCCGTGCACCCGAGGGTGGGTGCGCTGTCCCTCGCTACCCCGCGCGTGCCGCGCGCCGCTCCGCAGCCAGCCGCCGCAAGGCCTCCTCGCGCGCGCCCTGCGGCGCAAACGGCGGCACGGGCGCAGGGCGGCCGTCGGCGCCAAGCGCGACGTAGGTGAAGGCGCAGTCGGCGACGTGCTCCTCAGCCCGGGCGTAACGGCCGCGGCGCCAGACCTCGACCCGCACCTCCATGGATGTGTGGAAGGCGGCGGTGATGTAGCTGCGCAAGAGGGTGATGTCCCCCACGGGCAGTGCGCAGGCAAAGGAGACCCCGTCCACCGCGGCGGTTACGGTGGGTAGGCCGGCGTGGTGGCTGGCCGTGACCGCCGCCAGCTCGTCGGCCAGGGCGAGCACCCAGCCGGCGGAAGCTTGGCCGAGCGTGCCGGCGTCGGCATTGGGCACGATGCGGGCTGAGCGCTCCAGCGATAGCCGGTCGGCGTCCTCCGCGCCCACCGAGGCGGGAAGGGCCCATGCGGGCCCGTGGATGGGCGACCGCGCCGCGCGCCGGGCCGTAGCGGCCTCGTGCGCGCGGATCTCATCCGCAGAGGCCGGGATCAACGGGGGCAGCGGCGACGGGCGGCCCCCCGGATCCAGCCCCACCACGGTGAGGATGGCGTGGCTCGCGGCCCAGCGCCGGCCCGCGGCGGGGTCCTCCCCCTCTACGAGCACATCGACCTCCATCGTGGTACGGAAGGTGCGCGTGCCCCGCGCGGTCAGGCGCATGCGCTGGAAGGCGCTGATCCCAGCGCGGAAGGTCATGCGCTCTAGACGGACCGTGACGGCGGCCAGGCCGGAGAGGTCAGAGACCAGCGCGGTGGCCAACGCGTCCACTCGCTGCATCACGTACCCCCCGAACACGCTCTGAAAGGTGTTAAGGTCGCGGGGACGGATGGGGATGGCCAATTCGGCGCGGCAGGCGGCGGCAGGCACCGTGAGCACTGTCGATGGCAAGGGCGGCATCCCTCCGGCGTGGGCGGGCGGCCGCCTGTGACGGCGGCCCCCGTTGCCGGCGCCGCCGGGCGCCCGCATACTGGGCGGGGCCCTCCACCCGACCATTCACCATGGCAGGTGGGGCGCAGGGATGCAAGGAGGGCGTTGGCGCGCCCCGGGGCCGCCGGGGCGGCGCGGCGCCAGCGGTCCGCCGCGCGGCTGCGGGCGATGCCGCACCGTCTCAAAGGCGTGTGCAAAGCCGCTACCGCATTCGTCCCGCAAAGGAGGAAGCGACGCCCCCCGCCCGTGGCCGGAGAGGCCGGGGACACGGGGCGTCGCACGCTGCCGTGACGCCCCGCCTGCTTGCCCTGGACGTGGATGGCACGCTCCTGCGCTCGGACAACACCCTCTCGGCCGCCAACGCCGCCGCCCTTGCCGCGGCGCGGGCCCGCGGTTGGGAGGTGGTGCTCGCGACCGGCAAGCCCCCATGGGCCATTGCCTGGCTCGCCAAGCGCCTGGACCTCCCCGGGCCGCACGTCGTGGCCAACGGCGCGGCCGTCTGGACCTCGGGGAGCGGCACGCGCCTGCTGGAGGAGATCGCCCCGACCGACGTGCGCACAGCGCTCCGCTCAGCTGAGACGCGCGGTGCGGCGCGCGCCGTGAGCGGCCCAAGCGGGGTCTTCTGCCAACCCGGCTGGGGCGAGGACGCGGTGGCGGGCGCCCTGCGCGCGGTGGGCGAGGATCCGCCCAGCGTCGTACCGGACGCCATGGCCGCGGAGGACCGCTACTGGAAGGTCATCACCATCTCCTACGCCCGCGACGGCGACCCGCCCGTGCCGACGGTGCCCACGGGCCGCTGGGTGCGCACCGGCCCCTCCTTTTACGAAGTCGTCCCGGCGCGGGCCACTAAGGCCGCGGCCCTGCACGTCGTGTGCGAAGGCTTCGGCGTGCCGCCCACCGCTGTCGCTGCCTTCGGCGACAGCGGTAACGACGTCGAGATGCTGGGCTGGGCGGGCCTTGGCGTTGCCATGGCCCACGCCCCCGCCCCCGTGCGCGCGGCGGCAGACGTGCTCGCGCCGGGCAACGACGAGGACGGCGTGGCGGCGGTGGTGGAGCGCCTGCTGCGGGAAAGGCCGTAAAGCGGCCCTAGCGGAACCGGGCCCCCCAGCGGCTCGAGCAGCGTCGACGGCAGTGTGGCGAGGGGGTCGGGGGGCACCTGGCTCGGGAAGTCCAGAGACCGGCCGTGGCGGAACCAGGACCACCCTGCCACGAGGGCCCCCCTCCCCTAAGCCGGGGTGCCCTCGGTGGCGTGCGCGTCCGCGAGTTGCGCGCGCACCCGCCGGGCCAGTTCGTCCAGGTCGAAGGGCTTGGCGAGAAAGTCCTGCGCCCCGGCGGCACGGCTGGTCGCCAACCCGCCCTCGATACCGGAAAGCACGATGACCGGGACATGCCGGGCTGCGGGCAGGCGGCGCATGGCGCCGATGAAGGAGTCCCCGCAACCTCCTGGCAAGAGCAGGTCGAGGAGCACCACATCCGGCGGCTCCGCCCGCACGCGGGCGAGCCCTTCCTCCGCGGTGGCCGCCTCGTCGACCCGGAAACCTTCCCTGCCGAGCGCAAGATGCAGCAGTTGCCGAATGCTGGCGCGGTCCTCGACAACGAGCACAAGCGATTGACGCGGCAGGTCGTGATCTCCCATCAGGCGCCTCACCACCGATGGCCGGGTTGCGACTGAGCGTCGCGCGCGGCGGACAGCTTCGCCCCTGGGGTGAGCCCTCCTCCGGGCCGAACAGAGAGTCGCGAGACGGCATCTGACAGGATCAGCCACGCACCGAGCCTCTACGTCGATCCAGATGGTCGCCCCGCCCGCGCCGGCGCGATGGCGGACCCTGCCCCGGCGCGGGCCACCACGGGGACGCCATCGCGCAAGTAGACGCGCGCGACATGCGCGCCAACCGCCGTGGAGGGCACGTGCACGGTGGCCACATCGCCAGCGGCCACCGGCAGATCGCCGCAATCCACCGTCACCTGCTGCATGCCGATGCGGCCCCGCACGGGTAGCCGGCGGCCGCCCAGCCAGACCTCGCCCGTGGCCGCCCCCGCTAGGCGGCCGAGTCCCGCGGCCCGCAGGAGCGCACGGGCCAAGGCCCGCAGCAGCACAGGGATCCGGCGGTAGGGGGCGGCCGGGGTGAGGCCGAGGCCGTCGGCGAAACCGATCGGCAACATCGCCACCCGCGTCGGGCGCGCGGCGGCCCACTCCCCCCCGTAGCCGACGTGCGCACCGCGGGGCAGGGTGCGGACCTGGGCCACGCGACTGCGGAGCGCGAACGCCCGGCGCAGTCCACCTGCGGCCACTCCCCTCGGCACCGCGCCGTACAAGAGGTTGCCGATGCGCACCATGTCGAGCTGCGCTTCGGGCAGGGCGAGCAGGGCGGCGCTGGCGGCGGCGTGGCGTACGGCGAAGGTCAGGCCCGCCGCCTCGCACCCCCGCAGCGCGGCCTGGAAGCGCCGCAATTGCGCCGCAGAGGCCGTAGCGTCGGCGCCGCGCGCGAAGTGGGTGAACGCACCCTCCCAGCGCACCGCGCCCTTCAGGCGCAGGAGCTCACCCGCGGCGCGCGGCAGCTCGTCCGAGAGGAAGCCGTAGCGTCCCATACCGGTGTCGCACTTGACATGCGCTCGCGCCGGGCGGCCCGTGCGGCTGGCCGCGCGCGCCAGCTCGTGCGCGCCCTCCACGTCGCACACCGTCAGGATGAGGTCGAGGCCCAGGGCGGCGTCCACCTCCGGCGGGCGGGCGGGGGTGAGCACGAGGACGGGAGCCGCGACCCCCTCCTCGCGCAGGAGCAGCCCTTCGGCCACCGTGCTGACGGCCAGGGCGTCGGCGCCAGCAGCCAGGACGGCGCGCGCCACCTCGAGGGCCCCGTGGCCGTACGCATCGGCCTTGACCACCGCCATGAGGCGGCACCCGGGCTGGAGGTGGGCGCATACCCAGCGCACGTTGTCAGCGATGGCGTCGAGGTCGACCTCGGCCCACGTGGGCCCCACGAAGGCCGGCCAGCGCGCCGTCGCATCCAGTTCCCCCGCCACGGGCCCGCACCCCCCATCCCTATCTAAGCGCCGTCGCGGCCGGGGCTCAAGGATGGATCGCTGCCTGTGAAGGGTGGGGTGGCCGCTGTCCGATCCGTTTAGAGGGGCACCGCTTAGTGCTACCCTCCACACTGCCTGATCCTAGGATGCGCCGCTGCCGTCTTGGCGCCGTTGACATCCGTTCACCGTGCCAAACCGCCTCTTGCCGTGGTCGTGTCCAGTTGTTCACAGCCCTTTCCGTCACCAGTCACTTCCAGTGCGGGGGACCGTATTCGAGGGGCACCGCGCACACGGCCACGCACCGGCCAAGGCGGGTGCGCGGCCCCGCAAGCGCGCGCTCCGCCGCCGGATCCGCGCAAGGGCGAGGGCGCGTGACCACGTCCCACGCGGACACCGCGCCGCGCCCGGGTATGCCATCCGTGATCAGCGCATGGCTATGACGCTGGCCGCGTGAGACCCTGTCCGCCAGGTGCGTGGCCGTGCACCCAGGGTCTGCGTAAGCGGTAGACCCTGGGCGCACGGCGGCACGGCCTGGCCGACCACCGCCCTGTCGCGGCGGACTGGCTGCAGTGGCTTCTGGACCATGGCGTGCGGCCGAGTGCGGCCGAGCGCGGCAAACGTCACGGTCACCGCAGACCCTTGCGCAACTCGGCGCGGCGGGAACGGTGGCCGAGGGCGGCGGCCACAAACGCGACGAACAGCGGGTGCGGGCGGTTGGGCCGGGAACGGAACTCCGGGTGGAACTGGGTCGCTAGGAACCACGGGTGCGTAGGCAACTCGATGATCTCCACGAGCCCGGCCTCGCTCCACACGCCGCTGGCCACCATGCCGTGCTGCTGCAGGGTGTCCAGGTAGGCGTTGTTCAGTTCCAGGCGGTGGCGGTGCCGCTCCCGCACCTCCAGCGAGGCGTAAGCGCGGGCGGCGGCGGTCCCGGGCCGGATACGGCAGGGAAAGCTGCCGAGGCGCATGGTCCCGCCGAGGAGACGCAGCTCCTTCTGGTCGGGCAGGAGGTCGATGACCGGATCGGGCGTGGCGGGCTCGAACTCGGTGCTGTGCGCAGCCGGGATACCGCAGACGTTGCGCGCGAATTCGATCACGGCGCACTGCAGGCCGAGGCACAGTCCGAAGAAAGGCACCCCGTATTCGCGCCCGTAACGGATGGCGGCGATCTTGCCCTCGATGCCACGCGGCCCGAATCCACCGGGCACCAGAATCCCGTCGCAGTGCGCCAGGACCTCCTCCGGCCCCTGCTCCAGCACGTCCTCGGCGCTGCACCAGCGCAGGTCGATCCGGGTGTCGTTAGCCGCACCGGCGTGCACCAGGGATTCGACGACGCTCAGGTAGGCGTCGCGCAGGTCGACATACTTACCCACCAAGCCGATCGTCACGGTCTTGGCCGGATCGTTGATACGGTCCACGATGCGCTGCCAGTCGTCCAGTTCCGGGACCCGCGGCGCCAGGCCGAGCCGCCGGACCAGCAGGTCGCCCAGGCCCTCGCTCTCCAGCAGCAGCGGCACCTCGTAGATCGTATGCACGTCCACGTTCTCGACGACGGCACCCGATTGCACGTCGCAGAAGAGCGCGATCTTCTCCCGCATGTCGCGTGACAGCGGGCGCTCCGAGCGCGCAACAATCACGTCGGGCTGAATGCCGATACTGCGCAGCTCCTTCACGCTATGCTGCGTCGGCTTCGTCTTCTGTTCGCCGGCCTTATCCACCACTGGCACCAGCGTGACGTGCACGAACACCGTATCCTCGCGCCCTAAGTCGGCCCGCAATTGGCGGATTGCCTCGAGGAAGGGCAGGCTCTCGATGTCGCCCACGGTCCCGCCGACCTCGGTGACCACCACGTCCGCCAGGCTACGCTCGGCGACCCGGCGGATGCGCGCCTTGATCTCGTTGGTGATGTGGGGAATGACCTGCACCGTGCGCCCTAGGAAGTCCCCGCGGCGCTCCTGCTCAATCACGGAGTAGTAGATCTGGCCTGTGGTGATATTGTGGTCACGGCTGAGGTTCTCGTCGATGAAGCGCTCGTAATGCCCGATGTCCAGGTCCGTCTCCGCCCCGTCCTCCGTGACGAAGACCTCTCCGTGCTCCATGGGAGACATGGTGCCGGGATCAACGTTGAGGTACGGGTCGATCTTCTGGATGGCGACGGAGAACCCGCGGCTCTTCAACAGCCTGCCGATCGACGCCGCCGTAATGCCCTTGCCCAGGCCGGAGACTACGCCCCCGGTCACCAGGATGAACTTGGCCACTCCGACGCGTCCCTCCGCCTCCCGCCATCTTCCGCCAAGGCATACAAGGGTCGTGCCCGGCCGGCACGAGGGCGGGCCGCCAAGCAGCCGCCATGGTAACAGGATGCTCCGCAAGCGGTCAAGCACCGCTGCGAACCGTTGTTTAACGCGGTGCGGGGGAACGGTCCCGGGGCCGGGCGCCCTCCTCGCAGCGCGCGGGGAGAGCGCCTAGCCCGGCTCAACCCACGGTCCCCGCCGGCACCTCCAGGACCTCACCGAGGGGGATGAAGTCCTCCACGGGAGGCGCTGGCGGCAGTGTCCCGTCGGCCAGGTTCTCGGCCCCGGCCGCAGCCAGGTCACGCGCCCCACCGGCGGCATCCGGGGGTGTGCGGTGCAGCGCGGCCACCCCCTCGCGCGCGTGGGAGTGCCCACCGTGGGCGCGCTGCCGCCGCTCCAACCCCGGCGGCTCCAGGGCGCGCTCACCCCCGTAGAGCAGGCGGCCGAGCCCGCCGAGTTGCGAATGATCCGTGTGGCAGAGGGGGCATGGGTGGTCGTCGCGCGGCGTGTAGTCGGGTTCCGTGTAAGTGGTGACCACACCCTCGTAGTTGCGCAGGAGCACCTGCCGCGGCGTCATCGCCAGCACGTAGTTGGGCATCACCGGGATCTTGCCGCCGCCCCCCGGCGCGTCGACCACGAAGGTGGGCACCGCGAAGCCGGTAGTGTGCCCACGAAGCATCTCCATAATCTCGATGCCGCGGCTGATGGGCGTTCGGAAGTGTGCCAGCCCAGGCGACAGGTCGCACTGGTAGATGTAGTATGGCCGTACCCGGACCTTCAGGCAGGCGTGCATCAGTTGCCGCATCACCACCGGGCAGTCGTTCAGGTCGCGTAGCAGCACGACCTGGTTGCCCAGGGGCACCCCGGCGTCTGCCAGCAGGGCACACGCCGCGGCCGCCTCCGGCGTGATCTCCTTAGGGTGGTTAAAATGCGTGTTCACGTAGACGGGTTGGTGGCGGCGTAGCATGGCGCAGAGCGTCGGCGTGATGCGCTGCGGGCAGACGACGGGCATGCGCGTGCCGATGCGCACGATCTCCACGTGGTCGATAGCGCGCAGGCGGCTGAGGACGTAGTCCAACCACTCGTCACCTACGAGCAGCGCGTCCCCCCCGGAGACCAGCACGTCCCGCACCGTCGGGGTGTCACGGATATAGGCGATGGCCTGGTCCAACTGCCGCCGGGGAGCGGCGTGGCCAACCTGCCCGGTGAAGTGTCGCCGGGTACAGTGCCGGCAATACATCGAACACATGTCGGTGACCAAGAAAAGCACCCTGTCCGGATAACGGTGGGTGATGAGCGGCACCGGGGCGTCGGCCTGCTCATCGAGCGGGTCGTCGCGCTCTTCCGGGCTCAGGTTCAACTCGTGGGAGGTGGGGACGGCCAACCGGCGCACCGGGCAGGTAGGATCACGCGGATCCATGAGCGATGCGTAGTACGGCGTGATCGACAGCGGGAAGTCCGACGTCGCCCGCGCGATGCCCTCGCGCTCGGACGGCGTCAGATCCACCACCTGAGCCACCTCCTCCAGGGTGGTGAGGCGGTGGGACATCTGCCACTTCCAGTTCGCCCACTGGTCGGCGGTCACCGCACGCCAGAGCGGGACATCGGTATACGGCCGCATGGCGGCTCGCTCCTCGTTGCGCGAGGGTGGAGAGGACCCGATGCGCTGACGCCCCGCGAAAGGAAACCTCGACGCAGAAGCCGCGGCCGACGGGGGCAACAGCCGCCCCCCCGGCGTTAGCCGCCATTATGGGACCGCCGCCGAGGGCTGTCCAGCGGGGGAGGGGAGGGAGGAAGGGAAACGTCAGGGTCACTTCGTGACGCGTGGTAGACGGCTGGCGGTCGCGGTCGTACCGTTGATGGAGCACCCGCTATTGCCCGCTGCGCGAGCCTTTGCCGGGACCCTGCCGGGGAGGGGCGACAAGGTGCCCGGGCTGAGGCTGGCAGCGCGGGCGATCCCAACCAACCGCGGTGGACGCGTCCCGCTTGGTGCTCCCACCGCCAGAGCCAGCGAGACCTGACTCTCCCCAGACCATGGGGGCGAGGGCGGGCGCCCCGGGGGCACCGCGGCTGCGGCCCAGCCCCACCCGGGGGCCGGCTCGGGAAGGGGAACAGGGCCGACTGACCGCCCTCCGGCGGCGGTGTGAAAGCCGGGCCCCAGGAGGCCCCGGCGGGAGTCTTCGGATACAGGGACTACCCGGGCGAGCCTGCCCGGCCCCCACGGTGCCGCACGTAAGACTGCAGCATCCCCCGCGGCAGCACCCCCGGCACCAGCGGCGGCGCCGGGCCGCGCGCGATCGTACGTACCTGGCGACGTGGCCGTGGCGGCCGGCCCGCTCCGCGCACGCGGGCCGGCCGCCACGACACGTCGCCCGCCCCAGGCAGCGGCCGCGCCCGTCCGGGCCGCTCCGACCAGGCGGTGGTGCGCTCCGCGACATGGCCGGTCATCACCACGCTACCCTCCGGCAGCTGGCTCGGTCCCGGCAACTCCGCCGCCGCAGCGCCGTCCCGGGGCCTGGGACGCACGCGGTCGGTCAGCGTGCGCAGGAGGTCGGTCAGCAGCAGCACCTGCTCGGGCGTGAGCCGCCGGGCGATCTCCAGCAGCACCTGTAGGTCGGGGCGCTCGCGCAGCCGCTGGCGTGCGTCGGCCCGGCAGGCATGCTCCCCCGTTTCCAGCAGTTCGGCGAGGTCCACCTCGTAGAGCCCCGCCAGACGGCGCAGCACCGCCACGCCGGGCTGGCGTACGCCGCGCTCGTACTTGCCAATCGTCGAAAAGTGGACCCCTAGGCGGTCGGCGACCTGGTAAAGGCTGAGCGCCCGATTGCGGCGCAGTTCCCGTAGCCGCCGCCCCAGGTCCACCTGCCACCCCCGTGCCCGCCGGCACGGGACGGCGGTTCGTCGAGGCAGCAAGCGTCTTCCTGGAGCCATAGAGGCCAGGTGCGGGACATGGTGGAGCCAAATCGGCCAGGCGGCCTTACCCAAAAGGACTTGAGCAAGGCCACCGGTTCCGTATCCCTTGTGTCCCAACGCTTCTGGCTCGGACCCCGGCCGGCGGGCCCGTGTGGCGGCGCCTTTGGGGAGGCCAAAGTTTCGCTGCCCCCTCCACCCGTAGTGGCATCAGCGACGGCCTTCCGCCCCACGCGGGTGGACCCGTGCGCCCGCCCTGTTTGTGGCGCCGTCCCAGCTGCAGTGTTCGGATGCTCCCCGCCGAGCGCGGACGGGCACACGTCCGCCGCTGGACCCGACGGTGCGCAGCGGCGGCTGCTGCTGGTCAAAGCGGGAGGTTCGGCCCGGACGCCTCAACTGGGGACTGGCCTGGTGCAAGACCGGCCGCCGCGGCGGTCAGGAACAGAATGCCATGAGGAGAGGAACGGTCACATGCGCTCGGGGGCACCGACTCCCAACAGGCCGAGGCTGCGGGCCAGCACCAGCCTTGTCGCGGCGCAGAGCGCGAGGCGCGCCGCCGTCCGCTCGGGCGTCTCGCCGAGCACGCGACACTGGACGTAAAAGGTGTGGAAGCGCTCCGCGAGCTGCCGCGCGTAGACGGTGAGACGGTGCGGCGCCCGCCCCTCCGCGGCGGCCACGACCTCGTCGGGAAAGGCAGCCAATTTCTGCAACAAC
>JAJZZC010000109.1 GCA_021797775.1 Bacillota bacterium | reverse complement strand
GGCGAGCAGGGCGGGCAGCGCGTTCAGCGGCCAGGGCACGGCGGGCCGCCGCGGCGCGGCCTGTGGCAGCCCGCCGCGCGGCGCCCCCGCCGCGGCGACCGCGCGGCCGAACACCGCCTCGTCAAACCACACGCGGCCACCGGTGTCAAGCAGGTTAAAGGCCAGCCGCAGGTTAGCGGGGCTGGCGCCCAGTGTCTGGTTCGTCCATACCTGGGCACTACCCATCCACACAAGGCTGCCGCTTCCCACCTGCAGGTGGACCACGGCCGCCAGCCCGGGGAAGACCGTGTACAGCGGGACGGCGGGAGGACCACCCGGCTCGGGTAACACCACCGACGGCTGGGGCAGGAGCACCTGGTCGGCCCCGCGCAGCGACGGGAGGCCTATGGCCGCCCTGGCCCAGGGAAACGGGTAGGGGTCTGGGAGGAAGGCCAGTCCGAAAGCCTGCAGGAGGGATGGCGCCGTACCGGCCAGCACGGCGCGGTGGCCGGCGGCGACCCAGTGCCGCAGCGACCGTGCCTGGAGGACGCTTGGTGGCACCGGCCCAACGGCCCCCACCAACAGGCCGTCGGTGGGCCAGTCGGCGCGCGTCCACCGTGCGGCGCGCACACCCTGCCCGCGGAGCAACAGGTAGAGCGCACGCATGCCACCGGGGCTAGAGCGGAACGTGCTCGCTGGCCCGGCGGCGGCCGGACGCAGCGCCCATGCGGCCACCGCCGCGCCCATCGCCAGGAGCGCGGCCGCCCCAGAGAGCCAGCCGGTGCGGCGCCCACGGCTCAGCGCGCCCGCGCCCATCGGCGCACCTCCCCGATCCAACGGGCGGCCTCGGCGTGCAGGGAGGCCGGGGCGCCCTCTCCGCGCGGGGCTGCGGCCGATGCCCCCTCCCCGGCGTTCGGCCGCGCGGCTCCGCTGATCGCTGGGCTATCCCCGGCGGGCGAGGGGTTTGCCGCCGGGCCGGCGGGCCCGCGCTTGGCGGCGAGCGCTTGCGGGGCCGTTGGCGCCCGCACCCGGCCGCCGCCCTGCGGCGGCCATCCGCCGTCCGCCACACCTTCCGGGGATGCCCCCTCCGCGTCCGGCCACGCAAAGAGCACGCGGTCATGGAAGGCGACCAGGTCCCCGAAGCCCGGCCAGTCCGCGTCGAGCCGCGCGCGCAGCTGTTTGCGCACGTGGGCCCCGGTCCAGCCCGGCCGTACGGCGATGCCGTAGCGGGCCTCCGCCGCGAGCAGGGCGGCGGCCATGGTCGCACGGACGCCCGCGGCCAGGTCTCCGCGGCTCAGCGCGGCGGTCGCTTCGTCTAGGACGGCCGCCGGATCCGGTCCCCCCGGATCGAGAGGGGCGGCCCCGCGCCGACTCGTGCCGCGTTCCCACCCCCGCGCAACCAGCAGGACCATCCGCACCAGCCCGAGGAGGGCCGCGCCGGCGAACGCAAGCCCCAGGGCCTTCGCCACGATCCCGACGGCCATGCCGTGCCCGTGCAGGCGCGCGACGAGCGCGGCCAGCCACCGGCCTACCGTGCCCAGCCCGGCCGCCGCAGTCCGCCGTAGGGCCGCCCCGACCCCCGGCCGGCTGGTGGCGAACGCCGGCTGGCGGAGGATGGCGCCCCACGCAGCCCGCAACTCCGCCGTGGTCGGGCGCGGCGCCGCGGGCCGGACAGAGGCGCCCGTGATCGCCCGCAGCGCTTGCCGGGCCGCCTGGCCCTCTGGCGTGCCGGGCCGTTGCGCAAGGCCGGCGACCAGCCATTCTGCCCGCGGGCGCGACACCTCGCCGTCGGGCCAGCGAATGGCCGCCGCCCGCAACGGCGAGGCGGGCGGAAGGACCACCGGTGCGGCGGCGGCTCGCGGCAGCAGGCCCGCGGCCGCCTGCCGATAGAGCGCCCAAGGTACCGGGTCTCCGGGCGGGCTCGCCGCGTGCGGTGTGTGTTGGTGCGGACCGGCAGGCGCGGGCCGGCGCGTGGCCGGCCGCGGAGCGGGCCGCCCCATGGTCGCTCCGGCGGCCCGGCGGGCCGCGATGGACCCGGACACTGGGGGACGATGCCCCGCCCCCAGGGCGGGCGCGCCCGTCCACAACAGGGCCACGGCAGTCGCCAGCGTCCCGACCGCCACCCGGTGCGCGCGCCGCCGGGCGCCGCTTCCGCGCCGTCCTGCGCCGGGGCCATGCGGCCCCGGCCGGCTGCCCCACCCCTGGGGCGAGTGTCCGCCTGCCGCCACCCCGGCGGGATCTCCACCCAGGCTCTGGCCGCTCGGGGCGCGCGCCGCCGTGCGCATCGCCCACCGCCGATGAATGGGCGACGCCACGCGCATCGCCCACAACAGGCGTGCCGCCGCTGTACGCGCCGGCCGCGCCGCGCACGCCGCCCGCATCACCGCTGCTGCCGCCGCCGCCTGCGCGCGGCGTACGCTGACTGGGGTCCGCTCTGGATTCACGTCGGACGCAGGGCTCCATCGCCGCTGCCGCGCAGCGGCCCCCCCCCGCCGTCCGGGGTCAGGTCGATGCCTTCCTTGCGGGCGCGCAGGTCGAAGTACAGCAGGGTGGTGACGCAGGCGGAGTAGGGCGAGACCGCCGCTCGCACGGCGGCGGACCAAAGGCCCGCCAGGGCGGTGCCGGCCGGTGCCGGGAGGTGGCTTAGGGGCAGCCCGATGACCAGCAGCACGCCGGAGGCGATGAGCGTCAGAACGGCGGCCAGGACCAGGGTCCCCAGGACGTGCCAGAATAGGCCGCGGACCAGTTCACGGCTCCTGCCCAGGGACGCCATGGCACGCCGGCGCTCGAGCACGGCGACTGGACCGGCGAGTCCCCACCAGGTGAGCAGGAGGACCCCCGGAACGATCAGGAACAGGAGGGCGGCCCCGCCAGCCAGGCCGACGGCGAGCATGGCCACGAGGAGCGGCCAGAAGCGACGTAGGCCGCCGACGATTGCGGCGCCGGCGGCCCCGGTTCCATCCGTCCCGTCGCGTGTCCCTGTCGCCGAGGCGCCGGCAAGGGTGAGGAGCGCGCCGTATGTGGCGAGGAGGACGAGGCCGCTGACCACCGCCGCCAGGGGGTTGGCGAACGTACCGCCGCGGAAGATGATGACGGAGAATGCGGGCGCCGCGGGCGCAACAGGGAGCGGGCGGGCACCCACTTGCCCGAGCAACCACTCCAGGACGCTGCCGCCCAGTGCGACCAAGAAAAAGGCGCCGAAGCGGCTGAAGTAGAGCCGCACCGCGGCGTCGAGCACTCCCGCCGCAGGGCGCGGCGCAACCCAGGTGCCTCCCCCTTCCGTACCCGTCAATGGACCTCCCCCTCCACCGTGTCCCTGCACGGCCGCCGCGCCCTGCCTCGCGCGCCCGGGCGGCAGCCCACGCTCCAGCATAGCGCCGGATGGCTTTTGCGGCACATATCGGTGCGCGGGCCGGCCATGCGTACCCCGCGACGCGGGTCGAGGGCGCAGGGGCGGCCCGCTGCGGTGCGCCGCCCCTGCCCGGCTGCTGCCAAGGCAGGGGGGTGCGCAGGCTATCCATGTGGGGTCTGCCGCGCGCGGGGACGGGCATAGCCTCTGGACCGCCGGGGCGAGGGGGGGCCACCGCCGGTGACGCGGCCGGAGTACCGCATCTGCATCGACGCATCGTTCGCGGACAAGGTCCGGGCCATACGGGGTCTCGTCGAGCTCTACCGCCGCCGGATGCCGGACAGGCTGACGGCGATAGAGCGCGCCCTGACGGGGCAGGCCAGACCGGGAGTCAGCGCCGACGGGTCCACCCCCAGGTAGGGGGTTTGCGCCGACATGGGTGTCACGGCGATCTACGCGCGGGTCAGTACGGACGAGCAGGCCGAGCACGGCACCAGCCTCGACGAGCAGGTGCGGCTCTGCCGGCAGCGGGTGGCCGACGGTGAGGCCGTCGAGCCGTTCGTGGACGCCGGGCAGAGCGGTACCACGCTCGACCGGCCGCAGTTGCAGCACCTGTTGCAGCGGGCCCGGCGGCACGAGATCGCGCGGCTCCTGGTCTACGACCCAGACCGCCTCTCCCGCAACGCGGCACACCTGCTGCTGCTCGTCGACGAACTCCGCGCGGCCGGGGTGGCCATCGAGTTCGTGAACTTCACGGCCGACCTATCCCCGGACGGGCGCCTGCTATTTACCGTGCGCGGCGCCATCAGCGAGTTCGAGGCGTACCGTATCAAGCAACGCATGTACTCTGGCAAGCAGGCACGGGCGCGCGCCAACCGCGTGGCCAGTGGCACCTGCATCTTCGGCTACCGCTTGAATCGCGCCACCAAGGCCTGGGAGGAGGAGCCCCGCGAGGCCGAGGTCGTGCGCCTGCTGTTTGAGTGGGCGGTGGACGCCGGGACGTGGGAGATCGCTGGCCGCCTCAACGCGCAGGGGGTCCCGGCGCGCTTCGGCGGGCGCTGGAGCCAGAGCAGCGTCATCGGCATTCTCCGCAACGCCACCTACACCGGCAGGATGCCGCAGATGGGTGGGCTGGGTGCCGTGGCCGTGCCCCCGCTGGTGGCACAGACCCAGTACGACCGCGTCCAGGCCGCGCTCCGCGGGCGACTCAACCGCCCTCCCGGGCGCGCGCGGCATCCCTACCTGCTGACCGGGCGGCTCACCTGCGGGCTCTGCGGTCGTTCCATGTGCGGCGGCTACGGGCGGCCGACCGGCACGGGGACCACCACGTACTACGGCTGTACGGCCCGCGCGAAGCCGGCCGATCCCGGCTCGCGCTGTGGCAATCGCTATTGGCGCAGCGATGCCCTGGACGCTTTGGTCTGGGAGCGCGTGCTGGCGTTCGTGGCGGACCCGGCGGCGTTTCGGGAGGCGGCGGTCGCTCCGGCCGCGGGCGACGCCCTGGTCGCCGAACTGCAGGCCCAGCGGCAGACGCTGGCCCGCGACGCGGAGCGCGTCCATGCGCAGCGCGAGCGGGTCGTCCGCGGGTTCCGGCGCGGTCTGTTGTCCGAGGAGGATCTGGCGCGGCAACAGCGGGAGATGGACGCGGAGGCACGGGTGCTGGAGCAGCGCGCGGAGAGCGTGGAGGCGCGCTGGCGAGCGGCTGCCCTGCGCGCAGAGGACCTGGGCGGCGCCGCGGAGGCCATCGGGCGGATCGTGGCCGACGCGCCCGGCCTGCAGACGGCCGAGGTGCGCCGCTCGGTGCTCGCCGCGCTCGGGGTGCGTGTCACCGCCGGGCCAGCCGACAGCGTGCGGGTGCGGGTCGGCGTGATCGGATAGATAGGGATCGGGGCGGCGCGGGGGTGCCCGGAACGGGTGTTGCGGCGGCGGGCATGCGACGTGTAGGTACGGAACGACCTGATGGGCGGGCGTGCCGGTGCTCGGGTGTGCGCGTCCGTGTGAGCAAGGGGAGTGCTGGGTGCCCACGACGAGGGCATGCGCCGGGGGCGGCGCCCGGGTGTGGGGGCGTGCGGCGACGACGGGCGCGGCGCGGGCGCCTTTGCCCCGGCCTGTGCCTGTGGGGTCGCGCGCGCCCTGAACCGCGGCCGGGTGGGCCCGTTGTGGCGGCGAACAGCTTATGGAGGTGAGCCGTTACATCTCGCGCACCAAGGCCACGGTGCGCGACACCGCGAGGGTCTTCGGGGTGAGCAAGTCCACGGTGCACAAGGATGTGACCGAGCGCCTGCCCAAGCTCAACCGCGATCTCGCCACGCGTGTCAAGAAGGTGCTGGACACCAACAAGGCGGAGCGCCACCTGCGGGGGGGCGAGGCCACCCGCCGCAAGTACTTGGACGACGGTCAGCCGGTGGAGCCGCAGGAGGTCACCTTTGCGAAGTGACGCGCCCGAGGGCCGGTGGGGCGGCCGTGCACGCGAGCACGCAGGCCTCCGGTCCTTGTGGTGCCTCCCCCCCTGACCGAGCCGCCCGCGGGGACGTGCCCGCAGGTGCGCGGCCGGCGCCGCCCTCTCTCCGCCCGCGCTGGGGACAGGGGTCGCGGGGTTTTGGGTGAACAGCCTGAGCGACGGGGCATGACAGGGAGCGGGCGAAACGGGCCGGACGCGCCAGAGTGGGAGTGCGGGGCGACCCGCCGCCGTTGACGGCCGCCCTGCGGACAACACGCGCGGCCCGAGCGGTGGCGTACGTGCGGGCCACCTTCCCGCCACGGCAACAGGGATTACGGCACGGCGGTCACGGCCAAAGGCCCCCCGCCGGAAGCCGCCCATCCTGGCACCTGGGACAGGGCTGCGTCATTCTCGGCAAACCGTATGGGCCAGAAGCTGTTACCGGCACGGCGCCGAAACCGCCCCCTGCGTCGCCGGCCACGCCGGTCGTTGCGGCGGAGGCGGACCGGGCGCAGGGGCTCCGGGCCCGTACGCTGCAACCGCGGGCACGTCTGCGGCCGACCTGGTGCGGGCCCGGCGCCACCCCGCCTGACCAGGGGTCCCGGCCAAAGGCCCCCCGCCGGGACGATCCACCCTGGCACCTGGGAACGGCCGGGAGGAGTTCTGCGCCGCACCGGCGAATATCTGGAAGAGGCGCCAGGGAGGGCACCCGCCCTGGCTTACCCCAGGCGCCCTGACGCGCGGGGAGGCGGGCGACTGTGATCCGCGGACTGTACAGCGCGGCGGCCGGCATGCTGGCCTCAAACCTCCAGGTGAGCGATATCGCTAACAACATCGCCAACGCGGGCACGAACGGGTACCTGATGGTGCGGCCGGTGCTCGTCCCGTTTGCCCCGCTGTTTCTGAGTCGCCTGCAGGGCGGTTCGGCCACGCCGCTGGCGGAGATCTCCGGCGGCTCGGCGGTCGGCGCCACCGTGCTGGACATGTCGCCCGGGCCCTGGCGCCACACCGGCGGCGCACTCGCCGCCGCGATCAATGGACCCGGCTTCTTCGCGCTGCGGACCCCGCAGGGCGTGCAATACACGCGCGCGGGGGACTTCCGTCTGGATGCGGCCGGCGCGCTGGTGTCGCCGGCGGGCTATGCGGTGCTCGGCGCCAACGGTGTGCCCGTCCAGGTCGCGGCCGCTGATCGTGCGTCCGCGGCGCTGGCTCCGGACGGTGCGATCCGGGCCCGCGGGCGCGTCGTTGGCCAGATCGGGGTCTTCCAGACGCCGGCCGGTGCGTTGACCCCCGCCAGCGGCGGCCTCTATGCCCTGGCGGTGGGCGCCGCGCCCGCACCCGTGGCCGCGGTCCGCCTCAGCCCGGGCTGGGTGGAGGGCAGCAACGTCGACCTGGTGCAGCAGATGGCAGCCCTGCTGCAGATCCAACAGGCCTATACATCCGATCAGGAGGCCGTGCTCACGGCCAACACGACAATGGGCGAGGCCATCAACCAGGTCGGTACGGTCCCCTAGGTGGCTGGCGCGAAAGCCCTCTTTCGCGGCCGCCTCAGGGTCAGGGCTCTTTGGCCGAGGCTTTCGGTACAGCTGCGGCAGCGCTTTTGCAGTGCTGGCCCAGCCAGGTGGCTGGGGGTGAGGGGGAGTCAGTCGTGATCGGCGGCCTATGGGTGGCTGCCTCCGGCATGGTCAGCCGCTCGGCGGAGATCAACGTCTGGGCCAACGACGTGGCCAATGTGAATACGCCCGCGTTCCTGGCCGAGGTCCCATCCCTCGCCGACTCCGCACCCGGGGCGGCCTACCCGGCCTTGCTCAACCCGCAGGCCCCGGCCGGGGCCCTAGCCGCGCAGCAGGCGCCCCCGGCGGTCCTGCAGGGCGGTGGCGTCGCACCCGGTCCGGTGCTTGTGGACACCGTGCAGGCCTCCGTCCACTTGACGGGCCGTCCGCTGGACGTGGCGATTCAGGGACCCGGCTGGCTCCGTGTCGGCCTGCCCGGCGGCGGGGTCGCCTATACGCGCGAAGGCCGCTTTGCTCCGGACGCCAGCGGCACGCTGGTGGACGCCCAAGGGAACCCGTTGCTGGATTCGGCCGGCCAGCCGATGCGCGTCCCCACGGACGCCACGGCGGTCTCCTTCGCCCCGGACGGCCGAGTCCTCGCTACCGTCGGGGGCCGGCAGCAGGTGCTCGGTCGGGTCGAACTGAGCATCCCCACCGATCCGCAGGGCATGGCCCCGGCCCAGGGCGGCCTCTGGCAGGCGACGCCAGCCGCTGGCGCGCTGGCCCGTGCCTACCCCGGCACCGCCGGCGCCCCGCTGCTGCTGCCCGGCGCGCTCCTCCAGAGCAACGTCAACCTGACGGTGGCCCTGACCCACATCCTGGCCGCCGAGCAGGCCTACCAGGCCAACAGCCGTGCTTTCGCCGTCGGCCTCAGCATGTGGACCACAGCCAACCAGATCCCCGGATGAGCGGCCTGCGCGAGCGCAGGTGCGGCCGACCCCTGGTGCGGGCCACGCGCCAGCCCGCTCGCCGGGCGTTCCGACCGAGGACCCCCGGTAAAAAGAGAAAACGGCGCCACCCCGCGGCCGAGCCCAGGGCCGCCTCGTTCTCGGCAAACCTCCTCAGCGACAAGGCTTGGCGGGTAGCCGGCAGATCGGGGTGCGGACGGGCACGGCAAAACGCGCCACGAGGTCGTTTGCGGCGTCACCAGCCAGCCGGCGAACCGAGCAGATGAAACCTGACTTTCGCAATCGGGCGGCCGGCCACCTTGGCGCCCAGGGGCTGGCCCAGGGTGCCGTCATTCCGGCGGGGGGCTTCGCCCAGACGGCGCCACGAGCGGGGGTGACTGCGGAGCGGTACGCCGGTCCGCTCGCGCCTACCACCGCTTGCCGCGCACAGGTTCGGCGCCACGATGCGGCCGCGGCGCCGGTGGGGTCACGGGGGCACCGACGGCCGTACGCGCCGAATTCAGCCTGCACCCGCAATCGCCTGTGGCGCAACCCACTCGCCCAGAACGACGCGGCCCCAGGGGCTGGCCCCACGCCACGACCTCACCTGCTCGCGTCGCGATGTCCTTCTGCGCAGCGGCGCCCGCCTGACACTGCGAGATTCAGGATGAAAAGACGATCCTGGGTCAGACCCGCGGCCATTGGACCGTCGAGAGCCTGTACCACGTCCGCGATGTGGCACGGGACGGGGACCGTTGCCGTATCCGTACCGGCCATGCCCCACAAGCCATGTGTAGCCGCTCAGGATCCGTGGGAGTGAACGAATCCTGCTCACGCACCCTAACGGCGATTTTCGGGACGGCGCCCCGCAATGCCTGTCCCCCTTGGGCGGCGGGGCGTCAAGGGCGCGTAGCGGGCCGTGGGCCCTTGTCCTTGACGCCTTGTCGCCCAAGGATAGGCTCGGTTGGCCGGGGCGCCGTCCCTCGCCCCTACCTTGAGCGGTTTCCACGCTTTTGCCGTGAGCCACTACACCGGCGGCCCTCCGCAATCTGGCCACCACTCTCATCAAGACCTTCGTCTCGTCCAACGTCGCCGAAGGCAACGGGACCCCGATCACGAACCTGCCACGCCTCCTGGATCTCGTCGGCGCCTGACGCCGCGTTCCGGGCTCCATCATCCGTTCGGCGGCGACCCGCGCCGCCTGCTTTGCTACGCGCTCTGGTCCGGACACGTAGCCCTCGTCCTACCGCTCAACCTACTCCACAGCCCCGGCCACGCCACCCCAGACCAGATCGCGTCCCCCGCTGTCCCTGTGGGCGCCGCAAGCCGTCCACCCCCACCCCCGGAACGACGCCACCCTGCGGCCGGCTCGGTTGCCGCAGGATCGGCGGCGGCCGGGAGGAACGCTGACGCGGGGGGGATCTGCGTGTCCAGTGAGCCTGGCCCCGCCCCGACAGTGCTGGATGCGGCCGCCATCATGCAGGTGCTACCGCACCGGCCGCCCTTCCTTCTGGTCGACCGCGTGCAGATCACCGATCCCGGCCGCGCGGCCGTTGGGTGGAAGGCGGTCGGCGCCAACGAGTCGTACCTGGCCGGCCACTTCCCCGGCCGTCCCGTCATGCCGGGGGTGCTCATTCTGGAGGCCATGGCGCAGGTGGGCGGCGTCGCTCTGCTCTCCGTGCCGGAGTTTCGGGGGCAGCTGGCGCTGCTCGGCGGCGTCGAGCACGCGCGCTTCCGGCGCGTGGTGGTGCCTGGGGATACCCTGCGCCTGGAGGTGGAGGTGACGCGTCGCGTCGGCCGTGTGGGCAAGGCGCGGGGCATCGCCACCGTCGAAGGCGCCCGCGCCGCCGAGGCCGAGTTGACCTTCGCCGTCGCCGCCGACTGATTGCGGATCTCACAGCGGTCGGCGTCCGCGGCCAGGGTGCATAAGCGCCGGAGGCCGACGTGCCGTCGGGGAGCAAGACCTGCCGCGGCCCCACGGGGAGGGGCGGGCATGTCCCGCCCCACGGGGTTGAACCCACCATGTGGCTGGCACCGCATCAGCCGCGCGCCGCGCGGCGAGACAGTGCCGCGGCGGCCACGCCGCCAGCCCCTGTGGCGCAGCCCGTCGGGCACATGTTCCGTACGGCCGGTGCACGGGAACCTATCACGACCCGCACCCACATCGGCTGGCTGCTACGGATCCACCCCCGGTGGGTCGCCCGTACGGCCCACGGTTGCGCCCGACCGACGCGCGGCGTACCCTCATGCCGCGACGCCCGTCGCGTCCCGCCCCCGTGCCCGAGGCCTTCGCGGAAGGTCGTGAACTTCCCATGAGCGCACCGAGTCCGCTCTCCGCACGCGCGCGCGGCCTGGGTCCCTCGCCCACCATGGCGACCGACGCCCGCGCCAAGGAGCTGCAGGCGCAAGGGCGCGACCTGATCAACCTGACGGCGGGGGAGCCCGACTTCCCCACGGTGCCCGCGGCCTCGGATGCCGCCGTACGCGCCATCGCGGAGGGGTTCACCCACTATACGGCGGCAACGGGTGTGGCTGAACTGCGGCGGGCCATCGCCGGCAAGCTCCAGGCCGAGAACGGGCTGCGCTACGCGCCCGAGCAGATCGCCGTCACGCCGGGGGCCAAGTTTGCGCTCTACGCGGCGATGCAAGTGCTGTGCGACCCGGGGGACGAGGTGTTGATCGCCAGCCCCTACTGGGTGAGCTACCCTGAACAGGCGGCTCTGGCAGGGGCCACACCCGTCTTCGTACCCACGCGCGAGGAGGACGGCTTCGTCCTGCGCGCCGCGGCCATCGCGCCCCTGCTCACCCCAGCGACCAAGCTGCTGGTGCTGAACAGCCCGTGCAACCCCACAGGCGCGGTCATTCCCCCCGAGGAGTTGCAGGCGATCGGCGATCTGGTCCTGCGGCACGAACGGATGTACGTGCTCTCGGACGAGATCTACGAGAAGATGGTCTACGAGGGGCGGCGGCACGCCAGCATCGCGGCCCTGGACCCCGAGGTGCAGCGGCGCACGGTGACGATCAATGGTCTGTCCAAGGCGTACGCGATGACGGGTTGGCGCGTCGGCTACACCGCTGCGGCGCCCGAGGTGGCGCGGGCCATTGCCCACTTTCTCAGCCAGACGACGTCCAACGTCACCTCCATCGCGCAGCGGGCCGCGCTCGGCGCGCTGACCGGCCCGGCCGCGGACGTGGACCACATGGTCGCCGAGTTCGCGCGGCGGCGGGTGCGGGTGCTGGAGCGACTTTCCGCCATGCCCCACGTGCGCTGCGCCGCACCAGGGGGGGCCTTCTATGTCTTCCCGCGCGTGGCGCCGGTGTTCGGCTGGCGTAGCGCCGCGGGGGCGGCGATCCCGGACGCCGACGCCCTCGCGCTGCGGCTGATGGAGGAGGCGGGTCTGGCGGTGGTGCCGGGCACCGGTTTTGGCGCGCCCGCGCACATCCGGATCTCGTACGCGGCCGGCATGGAGGCCCTGGACGCCGCCTGCGACCGACTGGACGGATTTCTGCGCGGGCTGCGGGCCGCCTGAAGCCGGGCCCGGCGCCGGCTGTGGCTTCAGGCGACCGGTGCGGGCGGACCTCCGGACCGTGAGCGACGGGCCCGTTCCGATCCCGGGCTTCCGCCTTGCAGGGAGGCGCGCATGGCGGCACTGCGCCTGCCCCCCGGCGGGGTGATCACGCGGGGTAGCCACCCCGCGGGCTGCGGCTCGCGCCGGTCAGGCCGCGCCGCTCGGCCGCCATGGGGTGCGGGCCCTCGCCTGCGGCGCAGCGGCCGCCCCGGGGGCCGCTGCGGCCGCTGGCGCTGGCGCTGGCGGACGAGGCCACGCCACGGGCGCCCAGCTACCGCCTGCCGGCGGATCGCCGGGGCCTGTGCGCCCGCCGGCCGCAGCGGCCTGCCCTTGGCGTGCGGGCCCTTGCCCGGCGGCACCGCCAGCGGGTTGGGGAGCGGTCTATGCCCGTGCCGGCCAGCTGAAGACAGTAGCCGCCCGCTGCGTGCATCGCCTGCGACGGCACAGGGCCATATGCGTTCAGCCACCGCTCTGTGGGTCCGATGCCGACATTTGACATGCCACAGATATGGTACGACATGCCTGAGGATCCTGCGAGACCCAGGCATGGACAGGGATTCCTGCTCTTGTAGGGGCCTGTGCGCGGTTTGTACGAAGGCACGGGGACCCTTACCGTTTCTCCCATCCCGGCAAAATGAAGGGAGAGATGGCAGTGAGAGGATCCTTGCTCGTGCGCTTGGCGGCCGCGGCCGGCGGGTTGGTGCTGCTGGCCGGTGCCGCTCCCGCCCTCGCCTTCACCCCGGATACTTGGTATACGCAGGGCATCACGGCGAGCCTGACGCCGCCGGTGGTGACGTGGGGCGCGCCCGCATCGGACACGGACGCGGGCACATCCGGGGGGACGGCGGGAGGCGGGACCACGTCGAGCACGGGTGCGGTGACGGGTACCGGCGGGTCTGGCACGGGCGCGTCGTCCGGCTCCTCCTCCACGCAGCCCGCGAGCGGTTCCGGCGGCTCCGCGGGCGCGGTGACCCTGACGGGGGAGGCCTTGCAGGTCTTCAACTGGACCAACCAGCTCCGCGCGCAACGCGGGCTGGCCCCCCTTGCCGACAACGCCTTGCTGGACCACATCGCCCTCCTCAAGTGTCAGGACATGGTGAACAACAACTACTTCGGCGACGTCTCGCCGACCTATGGCACCGCGCTGCAGATGCAGCAGGCGTTTGGCGTGAATGCCCGAATCATGGGCGGCGAGAATCTCGCCGGGGCGGGCACGGTCGCGATGGCGTTCTGGATGCTGGAGACAAGCCCGCCGCATTTGGCCAACCTGGTGTACCCTGGCTACACGGCCATGGGGAACGCGGTGGTGCCGGTGGGTGCGAACGGTGTCTACGTGTGCCAGGAGTTCACCGGCAACTGATCCCTGGTGCCGGTCCCGCCGGGGCGTGTAACGTATCCGGGGAACCGGTTGCATCGCAGGGAACCGAAAGCGCCGCGTTGCCCGCGCACCCGCGCGGGCAATGGCGCTGCGCGGGGGACGGCGGACCGCGTGTGGCGCCGCCGTCAAGAGGGGGAAGGCGGCGTTGTCGACGGAGGGCGCGCTTTTCACGTCGGAGTCGGTGACGGAGGGGCACCCGGACAAGGTGGCTGACCAGGTGGCCGATGCCCTGCTCGATGCGCACCTGGAGCAGGATCCACTGGCGCGCACGGCCATTGAGGTCGCGTGCTGTACCGGGCTCGTGTTGGTCATGGGGCAGGTCACCTCGCGGGCCGTCGTCGACACGCAGGCGGTGGTGCGGCGGACCCTGCGGGAGATCGGCTACGTGGCAACCGCCGGGTTCGACGCCGACAGCGTGGCCGTGATCACGGCACTGGAGGGCCAGTCCCCCGACATCGCGCAGGGCGTGGACGCCGCGGTGGAGGCGCGTGGACAGGTCGGCGACCCGTTCGACCGGGTCGGGGCGGGCGACCAGGGCATGATGTTCGGCTACGCCTGTGACGAGACGCCCGAGCGCATGCCGCTGCCCGTCGCCCTCGCCCACGGCTTGGCGCGCCGGTTGGGCGAGGTGCGCAAACAGGGCTCGCTTCCCTACCTGCGCCCGGACGGCAAGACGCAGGTGACCGTCGAGTATCGCGGCGGCCGCCCCGCGCGGGTGCACACCGTCGTCATCTCGACCCAGCATGCCCCGGATGTCGACGTGGCGGTGGTCGCCGCCGACATGCGCCGGCACGTGCTGGAGCCCGTGGTGCCCGCCGACCTCCTGGACGGCGCGACGCGCTTCCTGGTGAACCCGACCGGGCGCTTTGTCGTCGGGGGGCCCCAGGGCGACTCCGGCCTCACCGGGCGCAAGATCATCGTCGACACCTACGGCGGCTACGCGCGCCATGGCGGCGGCGCGTTCTCCGGCAAGGACCCCACCAAGGTGGACCGCTCGGCGAGCTACGCCGCGCGCCACGTCGCCAAGAACCTCGTGGCGGCGGGGTTGTGCGCCCGCTGCGAGGTGCGCGTAGCCTACGCCATCGGCGTGGCGCGCCCCCTGGCGGTAGACGTGGACACCCAGGGGACCGGCGTCATGGCCGACGCCGCTCTGGCGGGCCTGGTGCGCGAGGTCTTCGACCTGCGGCCGGCCGCCATCATCGACCGGCTCCGGCTGCGCCGCCCGATCTACCGGGCGCTTGCGGCCTATGGCCACTTCGGCCGCACCGACGTCGTCGCTCCCTGGGAGGAGACGGACCAGGCCGCCGCGCTGGCCGAATCCGCGCGGGAGTCGTCTCGCGCCTGAGCCCCCGGGGTGGTTGCGGCCACGCGGTGCCCCTTTGTTCCTGATTTTCGCAAAGGGGCGGCCGGTCGCCTTGGTGCCCAGCGGACGGCCCCTCGCGACGAGCGCAAGCGGCGTCCGCTTGACCCGGCAAAGACCCGGGTTTATCCAAACGACGGCGGCGCTCGCGGCCCCTTCCGGCGAGCCGCACCCGCGCCCTCAGGGCGTTTGCGCGCGTGCGGGGGCGGTCGCCCCGGGCAGAGAGGCGCTGGTCGCACCCGTGCGCTTGGTTTGGGGCCTGCCCCGGGGCTACGCGTACCGGGCGTGGTTTTACCCAAGGGATGTGGCGCCGCGCTCACGGCCCGCGCTTCGGGCGCCACCAGTCCCCGGGTCCCTGCGGGCCGTGGTGCCCCTTCCGAGGACCGGCACCCGTCCCCGGGGGCCGAGGGCCCGGCGCGATGCGCGCGCGCCGGCCTGCGCCTGAGCCTCGGACGCGGCGTGCCGCCCGTTAACGCGTGCCGTCGGCGGCACCGGTCCTGACCCATGGGGTGTGCCGCATCCTCCCGTTCCAGAAAGCCCGAGCCCCGAGGCCGGGGCGTGCGGGGGGCCCCCGAGGCGAGGGGGGATGCCCCTGCCTGGCCAAGGGGGCGACCGTGCCCCCCGCGACATAGGCTGGGGCCGCACCTGGCTTCGCCGGGCGCGGGAGGGTGACGGTCCAGTGCCCTTGATGGCCGCGGCCCTCGCCACGGTGTGCTTCCTGGCGATTCTGCTCTGGCGCGCCACGGTGGAGGGCCGGGGGGGGGCCGCCGGCGTCAGCCTCTGCCTCGTGGTGCGGGACCAAGTCGACATGCTGGAGGGGATGCTGGCCCAGTTGCTGGACCTGGCCGGGCAGTGGGGGGCGTGTGTGGTCGACGTCGTGCTGGTGGACGCCGGCTCCCGCGATGGCACCGCGGACCTGGTTCGGGCCTTGGGCCGCCTGCACGCCGGTCTCAAGGTCCTCTGCTGGCCGGACGATGCCCCCGACGGCAGCGCGCTGGATTTGGCGTACCGGGCGTGCGAGGCGCCCTGGGTGCTGATCGCGCGGGCCACCGCGCCCGGGGACGCTGACCGGCTCTGCCGCGTGTGGCTGCGCCGGCCCTCCGCAGACCCACGCTGAAAGGCGCGCCGCGCACACGGGATCCGCCGGCCTCCCCTGCACCCTGTCGCGGCGCGGCCCGCGGGCCGCGCCGCCCTGCGTGCGACCGCCGATCCCCGGCCTCACCTGCCGTAGGCTGCGGTGTCCCAGGGGTTTGCCCCTCCCTCCCCGCATCCGTCTCCCCGTGTGCCTTCCGGTTGGCCCGCTACCTCCTCTGGCACGGGGGGCCGGGTGCTCACGGACTGCCAGGAAATAGGTCGCGGCGGGATCGCAGCTTGATCCTTGCGGCTCGTGTGTGAATATGCCGCCATCCAAGACGACGGGTGCCAGCCGGCGTCTTGGCAAACCACCCCGACGCCGTGGTACAAGCCCGACCTCCCCTTGTCCCTACGGTGTCGGGCGTCCTTGCATGAGGCGCCGCGTGAACCCATCGCGGGCCGGCGGCGCCTCACTTGGCGCCGCCCCCTGCGCGAGGCTCCTTCTCTGTAGCGGCCAGCCCTCGCTTGCCCCCCCGGGGACCATGCGCG
>JAJZZC010000399.1 GCA_021797775.1 Bacillota bacterium | reverse complement strand
TTTTACGCGGCGCCGGGCCTTGAGCGGGATCGCCTGCGCGCGGAGGCGGCCATGAAGCAGGTGAACGCGGCCTACCGCGCCCTCATAGCCGAGGGGATCACCGACGGGGAGTCCGGCCGCCGCCCACCAGGTCCGCCCAAAGCCGCGCCGACTCCCCGCCCCACGGTATGCTCTCGCCATGCCGCGGACCGCGTGCACCGCTGCCCCCGGTGCGGGGCGCTCGCGTGTGCCGCCTGTGTCAGGGCCCGCGCGTGTCCAGCCTGCCCCAGCCCGCCCCGCACGCGCCGCTCCCATGAATGGGGATGGCTGGTGGGCATGGCGGGAGGCGTCGCGGCCATGCACCAGCTGCACTGGTCGCCCCCAGCGAGCCTGGGAGCCCTGGCCGCCTATCTGGCCCTCATGGGGGCGGGCGTGCTGCGGCGCGCCTCTGGCTGGGCGCGCCTGCTCTGGCTGCTGGCGCCATACAGCCTGGTGGTGCTGGGACTCGCACGCCTGGCCCATCCGCTGCGCCGCCGCCGAAGCACCTGAGCTAGGAGTCCGTCCAGGTATCGTTGGGGGCGATGCGCTACGCTGCGGTCGGGAGGAGCCCACGAAAGAACGCCCGGGCGTCCCGTGTAAGCGCCAGCCCTACACTCCCCAATAGCGCCAACGCACATTTCCCCAGATCAGCAGTCTCATTTCCCGTGCGCCATGAAGCTGGCTGCACAGAGTTGGTGCGATTCCAACCGCCGAAGGGGTAGCCGCCCACGGCGAAGCGAGTCTTGCGGGGCCGTCCGTGAGGGCGGTCGCGAAGCGTAGACAGCGCGACGACCAGGCCGCAACCGAAAGGTGAAGCGATTGAGCCTCGTAAGGACATGAACCGAGGGCCGACGGGCTGGGAAACCCGGAAGGCAACAACAAGCAGCCGTCACCGGCGAGGCTGCAGTGACCTCGGCGGGGTCGGAGAGCGCGGCATGGCGGAAAGCTGGGCAGTCGGAACATGGGAGACCTCCCGGGGTCGCGGCAGCGTATGGAGGCCCGTTAGGTCAGGCCGAAGGGTCCCAAATGCGTCGGGAGGAGTCGGAGGACGGCATAGTACTCGGAGCGCGGGAAAGCCGCGTACAGGGGGAAGGCGGTCCACGGTTTCAGCGGACTAATGTCGGCGGGTCCCTTACAACAGAGGAGGAGCACGACACGTACACGGGATTAGAACGCATCGCCCATCGGGCGCAGGCGGCGCCGCAGGAGCGGTTCACCGCCTTGGCCCATCACCTCACGGAGGAGTTCCTGGGGGACACGTACGGCCGGATGAATCGCCACGGCGCGCCGGGGGTGGACCGGGTCCGGATGACGGCCTATGGCCAAGACCTGGGGGCCCACGTGGCCGACCTCGTGGCGCGCCTGAAGCGGGGGGCCTATCAGCCCCCGCTCGTGCGCCGGACGTACATTCCGAAGCCGGGGAATCCGGCGAAACAGCGGCCGTTGGGCATCCCCACGGTGGAAGACCGGCTGCTGCAAGCGGCGGTCGCCCGCGTGCTGGGGGCCATCTACGAGCCCGTATTCCTGGACAGCTCCTTCGGGTTTCGGCCGGGGCGGAGCGCGCATGACGCGCTACAGCGGGTGCACCGGGTCGTCCGGAGCGGCCGGGGCCCGTACGTCTATGAGGCCGACATTCGCGGCTTCTTTGACCATCTGGACCACGCGTGGCTGCTGCGCATGCTGGGCCTCAAAATCGGGGACCCCACGATCCTCCGCCTCATCCGCCAGTGGCTGACGGCGGGGATCTGGGACCAGGGCACCGTCACCCGCCCGGAGGCCGGCACCCCGCAAGGGGGGCCGCTCTCCCCGCTGCTGGCGAACGTGTACCTGCACTACGTCCTTGACCTGTGGTTCACCCGCGTGGTACGCCCGCGACTGACGGGCGCGGCGGAACTGGTGCGCTATGCGGACGACTTCCTCGTGCTCTTTGAGTACGGCGAGGACGCCGAGCGGTTTGCCCGGGTCCTCCCGCAGCGGCTGGCGAAGTTCGGGCTCGAAGTCGCCCCGGAGAAGACGCGGCTCATCGCCTTTGGCACCCACGCGGGGCGCCAGGGCCCGGCCGCGGCCGGGACCTTCGACTTCCTGGGCTTCACGCACCGCCTGGGGACGAGCCGCACGGGCCAGAGGGTGGTCGTGCGCCAGCCGACGGCGAAGAGCGTGCAGCGGTTCCTCCGGGAGACGAAAGCGTGGTTGCATCAGCACATGCATGACGCGCCGCGGGACCAGCAACAGGCGCTGGCCGCCAAACTGCGCGGGGTCTACCAGTACTTCGGGCTCCCCTTGTGCTTCCCCGCCTTAGCGAAGGTGCGGCACCAGGTCCTGCGGTACTGGCACGAGACCCTGCGGCGACGGAGCCAGACCCGCCGGGTCACGTGGGCGGGGATGAACCAGCGACCCTGGTTCACCCTGCCTGCGCCCCGGGTACTCCATCCGGAGGTGTAACGGCGAGAAATCGGGGAGCCGGATGCGTGAATTGCGCACGTCCGGTTCTGAGGGGGGTACGGGCCCAAGGCGACCAGGCCGGTTCACCGAAGGCACTGACCCGAAAGGGGCAGCCCCGGCTACTGGTGCTATGGCTACCGCCGCCGAGGCCCGTATCTACCTACCCAGATCAACACCCAGGGGAATCCTGGTGGGATCGGGGGTGGCCGGTCACCGGCCTCAGGGGGACCCGGTCCGCCGGATCGCGAAGCGAGCCGGTGGGGCGCAACGCCCCCGAA
>JAJZZC010000108.1 GCA_021797775.1 Bacillota bacterium | reverse complement strand
GCGGGTGCCACTACCGGTAGTAGGGGCGCCCGCAGCGACCTACTCCGACGGCGGTGCGCGAGTCGGTCCCGCCTTTTTCATGCCGCGTGGTGCCGGTGCGCCGGCATGGCGGACTCCCGTGGATCGGCGGTCGCCCGATGCCTTCGGCTATCGTGTTACAAGAACAGAAGGGATCGAGTCTGTAGCCTGTTTCCTCCACACTCCACTCCACAGGTAAGCATTCGGCGAAGTGCGTACCGAGCCACTAGATGTGGTACACGCTCGCCACGGGAGTGCCGTCGACCCACCAGACGTAGCGGTCCCAACGCAGTTCACCGAATAGGTACCCACACTCCACAGTCCACATCACCTCTATAGGCCGAAACCCTGATCTCCATTGCGGGTAGGCTCCTGGGGGTGCTGGGACGCATGCCCTTCCCCCAGACCCTGTTCACGGACCTGGAGGAGCGGGGCCTTGCGCCAAGGACGGGAGGCCGTACTGGGGGACTGCACGGTGCTGTTCGGCAGCGTGCCCGCGGCGGTGGAACCGCCGGTGCAGCAGGCGGAGGACATCGAGCGGCTCAAGGGATGGCGACGTGCGATTCTCCAAGCCGGGAGCGCCGCCGCGGCGGAGCGCGCCGAGCTTGCGGGCTGACCGCCACCCCGGCTTGCGGACCGGCACGCCTATCCGCTACCAGCCCTGCCGCCGCCCTCTGGCGGCAGGGGCGCCTCCCCCGCCGCGCGTCGCCGCGCCACCGCCTCCGCGTACACCGCGGGGATCGGCCCGCCCTCGGCCTCCGCCTTCCGCACCATCCCCTCCAACGTCCGCACCGTCCCGCGCCTCCGCCCCGACGGGGTCGTCGCCGAGCCCCGGGCGCTGGCGGCGGTTGGCCTCGAGCCGGGAGCCCTACGACTGCGGGGTCTTCTTCGCCGCTGGCGTCCTCGCCGGAAGAGGGCGCCTCAGCGCCACGGCCAGGAGCCGCGCCACATCCGCACCCACAGCCAGACGGGCCCCAGGCGCGGGACGGCGTTCCGCACCACCAGCGGCACGCGCGCGACCTCTCGGCCGCCGGTGGCTGCGGCGATGAAGCCCACCTCCTGGCCGGCGCGCAGGGGTGCGATGAGGAGACCCGGCAGTTGCACCCGCGTGGCCACCGACTTCTCCTGCCCGCGCGGGACCGTGACGCCGAAGGGGTGGGCCGGCACGACGGCCGCGGTGCGCCGCGCGCCGCCGTCGACGGGCAGGCGCGCCAGCACCTCGCCGCGCGCGGCTACAGCGACGGTGGCGTAGTGGCTGAAGCCCCACTGCAGGAGCGCCGTGGCCTCGTCGAACCGCGCCTGACTGCTCGGGTCGCCCAGCACCACCGCGATGAGACGGGTGCTGCCGCGGATGGCGGTGGCCGCCAGGCTGTAGCCGGCCCGCTCCGTGTACCCGGTCTTCAGGCCGTCGACCCCGGGCACGCGCGTGAGCAGCCTGTTGCGGTTGACCATCCAGAGTTTATTGGCCCGCAGACGGTATTCCCAGGTCTTTGTGTAGGCAAGCACATTGGGGTGGTCGATGACCAGGTAGCGCGAAAGAAGCGCCACGTCATAGGCCGACGTATAGGCGTTCTGATCGTCCAGCCCGCTGGGGTCGGTGTAGAGGGTGTCGCGCAGGCCGAGCCGTCGCGCCTCGGCATTCATCATCTCCACGAAGTGCGGCAGCGTGCCGCCCACGTACTCGGCGAGCGCCACGGCGGCGTCGTTGGCGGAGTGCACCGCAACGGCGTAGAAGAGGGCGCGCACGCTCATGGTCTCGCCCAGCTCCAGCCAGATCTGTGCCCCGGGCGTCCGCACCGCGGCCTCGCTGGCCGACACCAGGTCGTTCCAGCGGACGCGGCCCGAGCGAATGGCGTTGAGGATGACCGCCATGGTCATCAACTTGGTGACGCTGGCTGCCGGCCGGCGGGCGTTGGGGTTCTTGGCCCAGAGCACCTGGCCCGAAGAGGCGTCCATCAGCACGGCCGCGGCGGCGTGCGGGGCGAGGTCGACGGCGGGAACGGGCTCCGCTGTCGTGTTGGATGCCGCGAAGACGCCGGTGAGGCCGGCGTAGCTGCGCTCGGCGGCCGCGGTGCGTGCCGCGGCCGGCTCGAGCGCCGTCGCCGCGTTGACAGGGTGCAGGGCGCTCTGCCTCGGGGCCGCGGCGACCGCGGCCGGGGGCGAGAGGAGCGGAACGAGCGCGCCCATCCCGAGCAGACAGGCGGCGAGCACAGCCTTCCAAGGGCGCAGGCGCACGGGCGCTCCCTCCCGGTGGCGATGGCTGCTGACAGCACCCTCGCAGAGGGACGCCTATGCCTGGTCGGAGGCGGCGATGCGCAGGGGTTTGTCCGCGTGGTGGTGTCAACTGCTGCCCGATTTGCGAGACAAACCGCGACAGCCGTCGTTCGTGCCGCCCCAATCCGGCTTGCGCCGGTCGCCCCTGGTTCCTTCCCACATGCCGGGGGAGGAGCCGACCCCATACGCACGAGTGGGGTCGACGGGCCATTGGGAGTCGTCCCGCGCCTCTCGCGGCAAGCCGCTTTGCGCACTCACGCGGGACCAGCAACCAGCCCCACCACTCTGGTCAGCGCCTTCCGGCGCCAGCCGCAAGGGCATCAGGCCGCAGGGGCATCCGCGGCTCCACCTGACGTTAGCCCCCACCGTCTCCGGTGAGCCCTCGCCTACCGCCGCGCCTCGTACGCGGCGCGCAGTCGGTTCTCCGCCATCCTAGGCTACGAAGCGGCTCGCGGCTGCGCCGGCCTTTCGGCCACGGCTTGCTTCGGCGGCCCGCTTCTCTTCGGCGGCCGGGTAGCGAAAAACCCGCTGCCACTTCCGCTGGAGGTTCAGGGCCGCCACGATGTTCGCATCGCCCGTCCAGCCACAGTGCCCGCAGCGGAAGCGGCCTGGATAGCCGCGCCCATCCGACGAGAACCTCTCGCCGAGATGGCTGCAGTGCGGGCAGGCATGACTGGTCCAGGCAGGGTTCCGTTCGACGACGAGGATGCCATGACACAAGGCGATGTGCCGGACATGCGCCAGCACCTTGCCGCGCAACCAGTAGGACCGCTTGCGATTCGTCCGCCGACTCCAGGAGAGCCCTCGCTCTGGACGGTACGGCCGCAGGTGCTCAAACACCAAAACCTGCAGCCCAGCGGCGACCGCCCAAGCCACTATGGCCGCCGCCACCCGCCAGGCCACCGCAGCATCCAGGCCGGCGATGTAGCGCCAGAGACCTGCGTTGCTCCGCTCACCTTTGATCGGTCGGCCGCTCCGCTGCCGCCGCCACCAAGCGATCCTTCTGCCGCTGCAGGTTGCCCGCCTCTGCCTGCTTCTCGGAGGAAACCCGAGCGTAGACACCGCAGCGTTCCTTGCCACCGGACCTCGACCGCAGCAGACGAGAACCGGCGCTGCCCGCTCTGCAGGCGCGCGGTTGGCACCAGCCGCCCGACCGCCTCCCAGCGGTAGATCGTGCGGACCGAGATGTCGAGTCGCTTCGCCGCCTGCCCCGTCGAGAGCACCCGTTCCCCTGCCATACAGGCATCATCCGATCAGGGGCAGGAGATGTCAAGGCCAAACGTTCACCGGATAGCGCCGGCCCGCCGCGAGCAGGCGTTCGTCCTCCGGGCCCTCGGCTTGCCTCCATCCCGGCGCCTCGGGCCCCAGCTTCGCTGCGCGCGCGTCATCCAGACCCCGGACGGCGCGCGGCGCGCCAGACGCCTCCCGCCGCGCCGCCTGCGCTACCACCACCCGCCCGACCGTCTCCAACGCGCATCGCCCGACCCGCGAGGGCGCCGCAGGCGGGGCCTCCCCCAGGCCCCCGTGCTTCCATACCGGCTTCGCCCAGCTCGGTGCCTCGGGGAGCACGAGCCGGCTACAACGCCGCCGCGGCGCAGGGCGGCGCGGCGCCCCTGCCGCACGTCGTGCTGGTCGTCGACGAGTTCGCCGACCTGACGGCGCAGGGAAAGGGCAAGGCCCGGAAGGCGTCCGCGAGCGCCGTGCAGCGTCTGGCGCAGAAGGCCCGCGCCGCCGGGTGCACCTGCTGCCGACCACTCAGCGGCCGACGCGCGAGGCCGTGTCGCCGCTGATCAAGGCCAACCTGCCAGTGCGCGTGGCATTGCGCTGCAACACCGAGTTGGAGAGCCGCGTGATCATCGACCGCCAGGGGGCGGAAGCGCTGCGTGGCCGCGGCGGCCTGCTCTTCCATGACGAGAGCGGCCAGGTGGTGTGGGCGCAGAGCCCCTGGATCAGCGACGGCATGGTGCGGGCCGTGGTCGCGTGGTGGGCGGCGGCGGGCAAGGGCGGGGAGCCGCGGGACCGGGGGACGGCGGCTCCGCGCACCGTGGCCGCAGCAGAGGGGGCTGTGGCCGCGGACACGATCCCCGGCGACGCCGCCCTGGCCTTCCCGGATCCCACACTGGACCGTGAGACACCAGTGGACGTGACGGTGAGTCCGGCGGTGGCGGCGGCCGCGCTCGACGCCGTGGAGGCAGGGTTGAAGGAACGCCTGCCGGCGCTGGAGGGCGAGGGAAAGGCAGCGCTGAAGGCGGATGTGCTCGCGGTACGGCGGGAGGTCGTCTGCCAAGCGCTCGCCGAGTGCGGCTTCGCCGCGCCCCGGGTGCTGGTGACGGGGGCGGCCTCGGGGGCCATCCGCGTGTCGGGCGCTCGGGACACCTCCCCGGTGCGCATGGGCCACCAGGTTGTGCGGGCCGTGGTGTTCCCGCTGGGCGGCGAGGCGGGCGATTGACCGGAAAGACGCGGCGCAAGCCTTCCTCCGCGTGCCGCGGGGTGCCCGCGCGGCGGCCGGGGCCGGCGCCCTGAAGCATCGGGGTCAACAACACGTGAAGGATCTCCTCGGGCCAGGCCCGTTGTCCAGAGTCGATTGGCTCCCCGGCCACAGCGTGAGGCCACAGCTGTTACGCTCAGTCGCTGCACCTTGCTATGGATGGCCGCAAATCGCCTCCCGCACCGCATTCACGATCGCCTGCGCGGCAACGACTGCGTCTTGGGCTTGTTGGAGCGATACATCAGCGGCCGGGTGGCGCGGGCTGACGGCGAACTTCGTCAACCCCGCCGCAGCGTTTTGGTGCGTCAGAAGCAAGCGGCGACTGAGCGCCGTATCCAGAGAGGCAATGTCCAAGAGCAACTGGGTCAGGTCGTGGGCGCGCGCCGGCTCCCCCCCGAGGTGGAAGGTCAGCGCCTTGAGTGCCTTCTCAGCGGCCTGCTGCGCGTGGTATGCCACGTTGCGCGGGAACCGCGCACCCTCCGCTTCCTCCAGGTCCTCCTCAGCGTATTGCAACCACGCCTTGACCGTATCCACACGCGACCACTCCCTGGCGAGGCCCGCGTATCGGCTGTGCGAGCCTCTCGACGGATAGAGGGCAGTGCCTTCGGCCGAGGCGTCGCGTATCACCGTGTCCCCAGCGGCGAGGCGTCGCCGCATCTCGGCGACGGTGTACGCGAACACGTCGGCTTCGAAGCCAGGCAGGAGCGGGTCCCCACGCACGGCGTTCCAGGCCAGGCGCTGTCGCTCGGCGCACGGAACCGCCTCTGCGGCCGGCGGGAGGACCAGAAGCAGGTCGGCATCACTGTCCGCCCGAGCGTCCCCCCGTGCCTGCGACCCGAAGAGGAGGATCTCCTCGGGATCCAGCGCGGCTTGGATGCGCTCCACAGCGGCGTCGAGCCGTTCGCGCGTGACAGTAAGGCCCACGGGTGTCGCCCCCTTCCGTCCGGGTTCAGCATAGCACTGCGGGACGGCGTCGCCCCCTGTGGCACAAGCCAAAGCCCGGCCCAGCAACGCCCTCCACCGCGCAGGGCGGACGCCGAGGCACGCCGCGCGCGGGCCATCTGCGGTAGAGTCGTGGGGACGGGGCCCGGCGCTTCGGCCCTGGCGACCCCGGGGGGGGCCGTGGGCAGAGAGTCGGCGCGCTGGGCGCGGGAACACGGGGGTGGGTCGGCGTGAACGTGATTGTCATCTGCACGGACAGCCTGCGGGTCGACCATCTGGGTTGCTATGGCAACCCATGGATCAAGACGCCGAACTTCGACCGGCTGGCGGCCGAAGGAGCACTGTTCGAACACTGCTATAGCGAGAACCTGCCGACCCTGCCCACCCGCACCGCGTGGTGGACGGGCCGGTACCAGTTCCCGTGGCGGGGCTGGCAGCAGTTCGAGCACGGGGACTACCTGCTCGCGGAGGTGCTCTGGGATCGCGGCTACACTTCGGCGCTGATCACCGATACGTATCACATGCACAAACCCGTCTACAACTGTGGCCGCGGGTTTGACACCGTGCGCTGGATCCGCGGCCAGGAGTATGACCCGTGGATCGTGGACCCCGCCGTCCGGGTGGAGGTCGGCCCCTGGCACCGCCTCCAGGGCGGCGACTCCGACCGGCTGTGGCGGCCGCGCTTCGAACAGTATCTGCGCAACCGCACGGCGTGGGGGCAGGACGAGGAGAAGACGCCCACGGCCCGGGTGGCCAAGGCGGCGGTGGCGTGGTTGGAGGAGCAGGTGCGCGCGCAGGGGACCAGGGACCGGCTCTTCCTCTGGGTCGACTTCTTCGATCCCCACGAGCCCTGGGATCCGCCCGAACCCTACCGCTCGCTGTACGACCCCCACTACCGGGGCGACGTGCTGATCGATCCGGTGGCCGGGCCGGTGGCCGGTTACATGACGGCGGCCGAGATCCACCACACCATGTGCCTCTACGCTGGCGAGGTCACGCTGGTCGACCGCTGGGCGGGGGTGGTGCTGGACGCCGCGCGGACGCTCGGGCTGTGGGACGACACGCTGGTGATGCACGTGTCGGACCACGGCGAGCCCTTCGGCGAGCACGGCATCATCCGCAAGGCGCGGCCCTGGAACTACGAGGAACTGGTGCACGTGCCGTGGGTCATCCGCCACCCGCGGGGCCACGGCGCGGGCCGCCGCATCCCCGCGCTCGTGCAGACCGTCGACCTCATGCCCACGGTCCTGGACGCGCTGGGGATCGCGGGACCGCTGACGCTGCCCTTCCTCGCGCCGACCCGGACGATGTTCCCCCAGGACATCGAGGTGGACCGGCGCCGCGTCGAACTCACCGGCAGGAGCCTCATGCCGCTCCTGCGCGGCGAGGCGCAGCAGGTGCGGGACGCGGCCGTCACGGCCCACCATGGCCGGCAGTGGAGCCTGCGCACCAGCGACTGGAGCTTCCTGCTGCCGATCGACGGCAGTGGCGGGCCCGAACTCTACGACCGCGGCCGCGACCCTGGCGAGCATGACAACCTCGTGGCACGGGAGCCCGAGCGCGCACGGGCCATGGAACTGCACCTGCGCCGCTTCGTCGACGAGGTGGAGCGCGGGCGGTAGCCGGGCAAGCCACCGCGGCGGCGGCGCGTTCGGCGGCTTGAGCGGACACGCTGGTCCCTGAAGGGCGGGTTCGGCCGCTGGCAGCGCGGTCGCTTCCCGCCCCCAGGTCAGCGTGTACCGACAACGCCCGAATGGGGCGGGTGAGAACGCCGCGCCACGTGGGGAGCGATCCGGGGTGGGGGGGCGTGGGGACCCAGCACCTGGGGCCCGCCGCCTGACCAAGAGACGGACGAAGAAAGGCTGCTACGCGCCCAAGAGAGAGCAGGGACGATACGGGCGTGGTTGTGGGTGCTGGCCGTGCTCGGGCTTGCCTTCGTCGTCCTGGGACCGCGGTTGGGGCTCTTGACACCGTGTGCGTCAGAGACCTACAAAGCAATCTGCTCGTCGGTTTACGCGCAAGGGCGGCCCATCATATACAACGCACAACCCGACGTGTTCACCGGCGGCCAGCTCGCCGTGGGGAACCCCGCCAAGCTGGCGCTGAAGTCCGGCAGGGTAGTGGCCGTCGTCGTGCCCTTCCCTCCGACTTCCCTCCGCCGGGCACTACGACGGTTGAGGTCATGATTGATAGCCTCAGCCCGAGCACCGACCAGTTCGAGGGCACGTTGATCAATGCCAGTGGGGGAACGGAGGGCGGCGCCGGTGCCTCAGCGCCCGTCGCCTCCCCTCGCCCATGCCGCTGAGCCGACCGTGGTCTCGCCTCCACTTCCGCCCCCAACACCGACCGCGGCGCGGCCCGCGGGACGTTCCGCCGTGTCCACCACGGCACCGCGCGAGCCGCCCCGCCCCCCCCCGGGCGACGGCGGCTGGGTACGCGCATCGGTGGTCGGGAAGCGCGGACAGCCGCCAGCGGTCGGCGGCGCTCTGCGTGGCCGCGACGACGACGCGCCGACCGCTGCCGCCCATAGGAGGCCGTCATCGTCCCCGGCGCTGTTCCCTGCCGGAAACGCGGCCATCCGTGCTCGGCTCCTGGGCCCCGTTGCCCCCCTGGGCGACGAGGCGGAGCACCCCCGCCGACGGAGGGCGCTCCGCCCACCGCCCCCTCTCCCTGGTGCCTCGCGCCACAAAGCGTCAACTGGCTGCCACCGGTCCGATGCGCACCACCTTGTCCGTGGGCCGGAACCCCGTGACGTGATCAAAGGTGGCGGTCACCGGGGTGGCCGCGTGCGGGGCCGCCAGCAGGAGGCCGATCCAAAACCCCAACGCGATCACCGGTGTCGGTGAGCCCGCCGGCGCCCACGTGCGCCCGTCCAGCGAGGTGAAGGCTCTCCAGGTGATGCCGTCCGCCTCTAAGCGCAGCCAGACCGGCCGGCTCAGGAGGTTCGTGTACCGCGTCGGGTCCTCGAAACTGGATCCCGGCAGCAGGCCGGCGCCAACCGTGTTCGAGGGCGTGTGCCGGTCAAGCGTGGTGCCCATGCCCGCCTGATTGCGGTTGCCCACGTGGATACCGGGGAACTTGGGGAAGCCGCTGCCATTGCCGATCGCTGCGGCGACGTACATTTCGGCCGCGCCAGAGCCGAGGCTGGACGCCGCGAAGAGTCCGAACTGCCCGCCGCTCATGCTGGTGCCGGACTTGGCCGAGACCGACGTCAGGCGGACGCTGAACGTACCCTTCGTTTCCGCGTACGGTGACCCAGCGAACAGCGCACCGGTGGAGCCGCCGTGCAGGCCTGGATTGCCCGGCCCAGCGGTGGTACCCGTCAGGCTGTAGACGCCGGGGGGCCCAATGCGTAGCGCCGACGGCACGGACTGCGGCGGCGTCCCGATGTCCACCAGCGGGGGCTGCGGAGTCGGCAGCGGGACCGGTGAGAGGCGCGCCTTGGCGATCAGGGCGGCGTTCGCGGCGGCAACCGCCTGTATCTTCCCGGCACTCGCCGCGGAGGTCGCTTGCAGCGCGTTCAGTTGGTGCACCGCTTCGGATGCAGCCTGCGGCCAGGTGAGTTTGTGCGTGGAGACCATTTGGCTGTATTGTGCGATGAGGGAAGCGGCCTGCTGCGAGGCATAGCGGAACTCGTGCCCGGTGTATGGCTCGTCGTTCTGCACCGCCTGCACGATCGCCTCCAGGTTCTTGTCGCGCAGCGACGGCGCCACGTTGCGGACCATCTGGGCCCAGTCGGGGAAGAGGGACTTCTGGTTCGGGCCGTTGAGGGCGATCTTGACCATCCATAGCTGCCAGTAGCTCTGCGTGCAGAGGTACTTCATCAGTGACCAGGCCTGCTCTGGATACTTGGTGCCCGCGGCGACCGCGTAAAAGTCCGTCGGCCCGAAGATGAAGCGTCCCTTGGGGAATGTGGGGGACGGGTAAAGGTTCCACTTCAAGCCCAACTGGGGGTATGTCTCCGCCGCGTAGGGCAAGCCGCCGGCGGTTCCGCGTGGGCAACTGACAATGTTGCCCGCGGCAATATCGTTGAACCCGACCGCGTTGCTGTCGATAAGCGAGTACACCCATTCCAGGCACTGCAGCGAGCCCGGCGAGTCGAGGGTGCTGCGCAAGGGGTTTGCGGGATCCACATACCCGCCACCGAACCCGTGCAGATAGCACGGGGCGGGATTGCCGCCCGATGAATCGTACCCAGACCAGAACAGGCTGCCCCCGTAGCGATTCTTGCTGGGCGTAGCGCTCCTGACCGCCGCGGCCTCCCACATGTGGGTCCAGTCCAGGTACGTCCAGTCTGGCTGGGGGTACTTCAGCCCAATCTGGTCCAGCAGGCCCTCGTTGACGGCGTATACGTCCGTGTGGATGTACGATGGCATGGTGTAGAGCGCCCCCGGGGACGCGAATGAGGCGATTTCCGAAAAGTAGGCCATCTCTCCACTGGGGAAAATGTCGAGATTGACGTTGTCGCGCCTGACGTAGGGGGCGACGTCCATCAGCAGGTTGCCTTCCACGTACGGACCGAGCACCCAGTCGGCAAATACGTCCGGCCCGGTCCCCGCCAGCAGGGCTGCGATGGTCGCGCCCTGATACCCCATGGTGCTAACCGTCACCCGCACCCCGGGATTCTTGGCGAGCCACGGCTCGATGCCCTTGTGCATAAGGGCAATGGCCGTGCTCCCGGTGCCGTTGGGGAAGTTGTACCACGGACGCCATACCAAGGTGACCGGACTCGCGGCAGCACGCACGGGAGCCGCGTCGACCGCGAGCACCAACAGGCCAGACGAAACCGCGGCGTTGCGCAGGAATCGGCGCCGCGACCACACGCCGGACACGTTGGGAGCCATCGCGAACATCGCGCATCCCTCCCCGCGAGACATTCGGCGCCAGGCAGCTACGGTTCTGGCCGCAGGGCGCACCTGGACAGCGGTCCCGGCCATGGCCAGATCGGGGACGCCGTCACCCCTGTATGCGGCCCCATTTGGGTCCCTTCGCCGGTTCGCCGGGGGGGCCTGCTGGTGCCCGGCATTTGTCATGACATTTTCGGCCGCCACGAGGCGGCGGCCTGGTCCCTCACCGGGCCGGACCGCGCCCGGCACCTTGTCGCAGCATGCGCTTGGCGGCGGATGGCTGGGTCACGAGGCGGCCCGCCGTCAGGACCGGCTCTGCCCACGGGTAGCGCGCGAGGCCAGGCGGGTCACCGTCCCACGCGGCGCGTCCCCACCCGGCGCGATGCGCGCACCCATCGTCGAGGCGCGCACGCACAGATCCACGGGCAGCACGACCTCGGCAGGAGAGCCCTCTCCGCGCAAGCGCTCAAGGACAAGCGCAACGGCGCGCCGGCCCATGCCTTCCATATCCTGCCGCACCGTGGTAAGAGCGGGCTGCAACAGGGACGCGAACGGTAGGTCATCGAACCCGGTCACGGCCAGGTCTTGCGGCACACCCACGCCACGCTCATGGCACCAGGCCAGCAGTTCGGCCGCCAACCCGTCATGCCCGCAAATTACCCCGTCGGGCGCCGTGCGGTCGCCAGCCGAAAACATCGATTCTGCCGCGCGCGCAACCGCGGTCGAGGTGCCCTCCAGGCTGTCCGGCCCTTCCCCCACGACGGGCACCACCCACGGGTCTTCCGCGCCGCCGGCGCAGGCACGGATGGCCGCCCGCACACCAGCGAGCCGCCCGTCCGCCGAACTCGTGGGATATTCCGGCGGCACCAGGAACGCCAAGCGTCGGCGCCCGGTCTGCAGCAGGTGCGCGGTCACCGCATAGCCCCCCCCGAAGTTGTCGGAGACCACCCGCGGGATCGGGACGTGGGGTACGTATCGATCGATGAAGACAACAGGGAAGCCTGATGCGCTGATACCGTCCCAGAACGTCGACGGCGTGTCGCATGCCGGCGAGGGCTCCACGATCACGGCGGCCACCCCCTGAGCCCGCAACCGCTGGATGGCGCTCTCCTCGCCTCCTGCTCGCTGGTTCGAACACTGGATGGCCACCAGGGCGCCAGCGCTGTCGGCCGCTGCCCGTATACCATCGAGCATATCGAGCGAGAACAGTCCTTTCAGCCGGGTGACGACCACGCCGATCAGTCGGCGCGGGTCGACCGTCGCCGCGACGAACGTGCCCTGACCTGCCCGGCGGCGGATGAGGCCGGCCTGAGTCAATGCAGCCAGGGCCTGCCGCACCGTCGGTCGGCTCATGCCGTAGCGTTCGCACAGTTCCGCCTCGGTCGGCAGCCGATCCCCCGGGGCCACGTGCCCTGTACCGATCTCCGCCCGCAGGATCTCCGCCAACTGCTGGTGCAAGGGCAAGCGCCTCACGCCACCCACCTCCTCACGATCCTGGCCGAGGCGGTGCTCCTGTTTGAGGCCCGGCCCGGGACGCCCGCCCGGCTCTGACTGGGTCTGGCGCCCGCAAGCCGGAGATGCCGTGCGTTTTCGGGGCGTCACCCGGGCCAGCGGCGACTACGTCCTGGCCAGCAATGGCGGCGAGCGCACTGCCGGCCCCAGCCGCTGTGGAGGGCTGGCGCCGTATGAACCCGCCGTTGATGGCCGGGATGGTGCCCCGCGTGCCGGCACGCGCCATGCGCAGGGCCTTCCAGCGCCGCCGCGAGCCAGGCGCCATGGAGGCAACGGCCTTGCCCCTCGAGGCCCGCGGGTGTCTGGAGCAGTCATGCCGGCACCCCCGAGGTGCGCACCGTGCTGCTCGGCGGCGGCGGGCGTGCCGATGTATGGCCCGGCAGCGACCCTGCCGGCACCGCGGGGTTTCGGCCACACGTTCACCCTGACCGAGCCGCCGCACTTCTTCGCCGCGCGGGACGGCATCCTGCCTGTGCTCTGCGGCGTCAAGCTGCGCCGCTTCGGCGGCGGCTGGCAGTGGGTGGCCTTCCCCGAATTCGCCGCGGCGGGCGGGCCGGCGTTGGTGCTCTACCAGACCCGCTGGACGGCGGGCTCGGCAACTCGCTGGTGCTGTACACGCGCAACAACCCGCCTGCTGCCACGGGCGAATACCTGGAGCGCGACGTCGGCGGCCACCCCATCGCCATGCCGGCGTGCGCCGTGCTCTGGCAGCAGGGGGTGGCGTGGTGGTGCAACGGCGCGCCGCACCTTGGCGCGCTGGCGGGCACCCCCGCACGGCTCTCGTCGCAGCGGACCTATGCGCTGCCCTGGACGCCCGTGCCACAGCCCGGCAGCCTGGCCATCGCTGCGAACGCCTACACCGTGGCGGTGCGCTATCCCGGCGCCATCGGCATCTGCCCGCTTAACGCCGCCGACGAAGCCGTCACGGCACGGGGCCTGCAGGCGCCAGGCCCCGTGTCCATCCCGTGGCCTGGCGACGGGCCGGTGCGCATGACCTGGTCTCCCCAGGCCGTGCTGGCCGTCACCGGTCGCGGCGGCGCGCGGCGCTGGGCGTGAAGCGCCTCCCGTTCGCCGCCGACGTGACCCTCGCCGCATGGGCCTCGGACGGCCTGAGCCTGCTGGCGCTCGACCGCGAGCACCCCGCCTCCGAGCCGCCGCTCTACGACCTCTACGCGCTGAGCTGGAACGGCAGCCACACCCTGCGGATGCACGGCCGCTTGGGCTATGTCGTCGGCCTCACCGCCAACGGGCCCACGCTGTGGCGTGGGGAAGGCGTGGCCCCGGCGGTGTATACCGCCCGCCCCCCGGCGCCCGGTCCGGGCCCGTTCCGCCTGGAAGCCATTCCAGTCGACGCCGCGGCGCCGGTCGTCCCGGCCACGGGCCTTCTCTCCATCCTCGCTACCGCCTCGCTCGGGTGGGCGACGACCAAGTCGCGCTAGCTGCTGCGCACCACCGACGGCGGGCTGCTCTGGATGCACGTGACCCCGCCGGGATACCGGTCACTCCAATCTTCAATTAGCCCGGCTTCCCGGGCTTCGACGCCACCGCCATCCGTCCCTCGCGGCGGCCGTCCGGGCCTGGCGACCGACGTAGCGGGCGTCAGGCACGCGGCTCACCGCAGAGCTTGGCCGCCACTTCTTCGGCCCGCCTGGCCCGTAGTTCCTCGAGGTCGAGTGGCTTTGCCAGGTGGGACAGCGCGCCGCACAGCGCCTCCGCGGTACGCGTGCGCAACGGCAGCAGGGTCGCGGCGCCGCCCTGGACTGCGAAGGCCACCCGGTCGCCGACCGAGAGTCCCAAGGCCTCGCGGACCTCCTTGGGCAGACTGATCTGTCCCTTCGCGCTGATCCCCTGCCCCTCCGAGACCTGCGCCAAGTGGTCGGAAGTCTCGCCCCGGCCCTCCGCCTGGCGACGACCGAGGTGCGAGTTCAACGCCTGCCTGGCCACAGCCCCGCGCGGAATCCGTCAGGGCCGTGGTATCGTGGTATAGTGGAATAAAGGGGAAACGCCACCGGGAAGGGCGGCCCGCCGCGCTCCGAGTGGCCCAGGCCATTCCGATCCTCGCAACCATTGGGGGTGCGCGGCACCCAGCGCTCGATGACCGCATCCTAGCAACGGCCTGTCCTCGCGATCGCCGCGGTCCCGGCGCGTATGGCGTGGGCCGCCGTGCACCGGCGGGTGGCCGGGATGCACGCTCTGCTGTCTCGGGATGCGCGACCTCGCCGTGCTGATCGACAACTCGGAACCAGCGGGCCAATATGCAAGGAGCGTGGTGCTGGAGTGGAACGCCTCAATATGGTGGTGATCTGCCTCGACACGTTCCGCGCGGACATCGTGGCGCAGGGCGGGCGGCTCTCCGCCGTGGCCACACCGAACCTTGACGCGTTTCGGGAGCGCGCGGTGGTGTTTGAGCGAGCCTTTGGCGAGGGACAACCAACGCTACAGACTCGCCGCTCTCTATTCACCGGTCGCCGCTCGTTCCCTTGGCGATACAACTTCGACCGACGTGGACTCTGGCATCACCACCCCGGGTGGCACAAGATTCCCCCGGAGCAGGACACATTGGCGGAGATCCTGCTGCGACAAGGCTACTGTACGGGGCTGGTATCGGACACGTACCACATGTTCAAGCCGACGGTCAACTTCAGCCGCGGGTTCGTCAGCTACGACTTTCTGCGAGGACAGGAGAACGACAACTGGCAACCGCTCGTACAGGATGGGGCGGAGGAGATCCTCCGTCGCCACGTGCGCGATCCCGAGAACTGGCGCCGTCACGGCACGCTGTTACAATATCTCAGCAACCAGGGTGAGCGGCGGTCGGAGGAAGAGTTCCAGTGCGCGCGCGTTTTCCGCAGGGCGGCTGAATGGCTTCGGCGGGCCCGCAAGAACACGCCATTCTTTCTATGGGTTGATTCGTTCGACCCGCACGAACCGTGGGACCCGCCCCGGCAATACGCCGACCGCTACTTTGGCGGTACGGGATGGCAGGGGCTCGATTTCATCCTCCCTGGCACCATGGGCCCGTCGGCCACCGCCGAGGAACGGAGGCGCGTCGCCGCGCTCTATTGCGGAGAGGTAACCTTCGTAGACCGGTGGGTGGGCGAATTGCTGCGTGTACTCACCGACACGGACGCGTGGCGGGACACAGTCGTCGTTTTCGTCAGTGACCACGGAACCGAGTTGGAGGACGACGGTCTTTTCGGTAAGGGACCTGGGCATCTCCATCCGTACAATACGCAGATCAACTGGATGGTTCGGCACCCCCACGTCTCACAGGGCGTCCGGGTGCGCCAGTTTGTGCAAACACACGATCTATTGCCGACGGTCTTGAGCCTGCTGACCCTACCGCCGGTACCATGTGACGGTACAAACGCTTGGCAATATGTAGAGGACCCAGGCCGCCCTGGTCGGGATCACGTGGTGATCGGCTGGGCGGATTTTAGCAATCGGGTCACTGGCGCGCGAGCCTCCGTCCGCACCGATGAATGGAATTATGTCGTTACCTGCCACACGGAGGACCAGGCAGCGGAGCTTTACCACCTGCCGTCCGATCCGCACGAGCATGCGAACGTCGCGGCCGCCCATCCGGATGTGGCCGAGCGACTCAAGTCCAAGGTGGAGCAGGTGATCGGCCAGTCACTGCCCGCGCGTTTCCTGGAGATCTGCGACGCCGGCCCTGCCCCTATCTCCGAATACCTCGGCCCCGGACAGAGGTCGTCGACGCTGTGAACTTGGGGCGCGGCTCTTCTGGAGGGACATCCCTCGGACGCAGGGCCACGCTGCCGCGCCACTCCGGGCGGGCCAGCCACGGCGCGATGGGCTCGCGGCGCCTCATCCCCATGGCTAAAGCCCGCGGCTTTCGCGCCGGTCTTCGGTAAGCCGGTGGCGAATGTTCGGAGTCGCTTCTTGGGGCGGGGTCCGCCGCGGGTGCCTCGCGACCGGCTGCGACGGTTAGAACCTGAATCTCGCAGTGTCAGGCGGATGGCGCTTGCGCAGAAGGACCCCGCGGCGCGAGGGGGTGCGGTCGGGGCACGGGGCCGGCCCCTGGACACCAAGGCGGCCGGCCGCCCCTTTGCGAAAGTCAGGTTA
>JAJZZC010000107.1 GCA_021797775.1 Bacillota bacterium | reverse complement strand
CGGCCCCTCACCCAGCCTCGCTCCGCCCTTCCAACCCCCGCCCCCGCTCCGGCTGGCCCCCAACACCCCGCTCCCGGCCCACTCATGCTTCAGCGCTGCGGCCACACCCCTGTCCTCGCCATTCTGCTGCCCGCGTGTTACGCTCGTTGCCGTCCTCTCCCCGGCTTGGCGGTCGATTGCCCGGTCAGGCTGTCGCCAGGCCGGGGGGAGGTTTTCGTGCCCACCCCTGGGGATTCCTGGTTGTTCACAATATCTTAACATTTGCCTCCACAATCCTGGGATGCATCACCGCCAGCCTGCCGTGGCCGGTGCCGTGGTCCGCCCTGCGCCGGTACGTGTGCGAGCAGTTCGTGGAGCGCGGCATGGTGGCCGACGTGGCCGTATTCCCGCCGGCGCGGCCGGGGGCCCTGCCGCGGCTGCACCTGATGCTCACGACGCGGGCGATCGGGCGGAGGGGTTTGGCAAGAAGCGACGGGAGTGGAACGAATGCGGGCTGCTGCAGCAGTGGCGGACGGAATGGAGGGCGCTGTGGGGCGCCGCCGTACCCGAGGCGCCACCGGCGGCGGCGACCGTACCGGCGTCCGGACTGGCGCGGATCGTGCGCCCTTGGTCGGACGGGCGCCCTGAGCGCCGAGCGACCCGCCCCGCGTTCGCCGCGGTCGACGGCGTGGCACCCGCAGGACTCGATCGGCGTTTCAGTTGGTAGCGCCGTTCGGGCTCCTGGTTTGTCGTCATCGGAAGTACCCCGGTCGGCTGACGTAGACCTCCGAGACGAGCATGACCCCAGGACGCTCGGCGAGCCAACGTCGCACCCCGCTCACCAGGTCTGGCGTCGCCTCCTCCGGCAGCACGGTGAAGAGGAAGACCGTATTCGTTGAAGGCGAGGCGCCCTTGGTGCACCCCGTGGTGGCCAAGCCCTGTGTAGCCGGTGGCGCCCGCGGATCTGGACACGTGCTGCAACAAGGGTACGTCTTGCCCGCTGGTGACGACCTCCACACGGGTCATGCGCGTCAGACCATCTATTTGCACGGGGTTCCCTCCCTCCGGCTCACTGCCGGTTCCCACGGCCGCCAAGTTCCGGCGCGACGGACCTGCCACGGTGCCCCGTCGCCTGGTCGGGCCACCAACTGCAGCCACTGCCCGTCCACCATCTGCCGCAATACGCTGGCACGCGCGATCACATCGTCCAACCGGTCGAGCGGTGCCTCGACCACGGTCAGGAGGCGCATCGGCTCATGGTAGAGGTCACCACCTACCGCCACCGACTGCCAGGGCAGTCCGAGGCGCAGGTCCCTGCCTTCGCCCCCGAGTACGCCGATCTCGCCGACCGGGTTGTGCAGGGTCTTGTCCCCGGCCCCGAATACCGCGGGCGCGACAGAGGAGAAGTAGTACTGTGCGTTGATCCACTGCGCCACGACGAGCGGGCCGGTCAGGATACCCTCCAGGGCACGCCCGTCTGGGTCCTGGGCGGGTTCATAGGAGTGGAGGAACACCCGGCCTTCCAAGTCCACGCCAGCCGTCAGCGACCGCGGCCCCACGACGAAGGCGGCGTTGCGGGCGAGACCCCACTCGGGGCGGACCTGGGCCCAGTCCGCCGCCCGCTGGTCTAAGTGCGTGGCCAGCCGCCGCGCATCCCGGAACCCTGGAACGCCCGGCAGACTCACGCTCCGCTCGGCAGCGCAACGCCGGCCCGCCCGTGCGAGATCCGCGGACAGCCGCGTCACGTCAGCGTGGTAATGCGCTGGCACCAGGTGCTGGTCCAGCACAGCGACATCATCCGTCGTTGTGTCGTGCTCGGCGGCAACAAACCACGTGTCCTGCGAGATGGCGATGCCACGCTCTGCCAGGCCCGCCCGGACCGCGGGGTCATTCAGGGCGCTGGCGGCCACCCGTGCGCTGGGGCCTCCACGGGCACCGGCACAGGCCCCGCAATCCAAGGCCGCGGCGTGTGGGTTCGCGGCCGTCCGACCGCGATGGCCGCAAAGCACCACCAATGCCGAGAAGTCGGCTGTCAGCCCCATAGTGGCCAACGCATTCTCAGCGAACAGGACGCGTTCGTCCAGGGGCAGTCCATCGTCATCCCCCGGGTCCAACACGGTCGGCGGGGGCGCTGGCCGCGATAGCCTTGGCCAAGCGGTACGCAGGCTGGCCAGCGGCCAGAGCCACCAGCCGAGCGCTTCGGCCAGCGGGAAGGCCGCGCCGGGCACGATCTTGGCCGCACTCCACGCGTCGTGCGCGGCCACGGCACGCCCACGGGCCTCCAGTTGGGAGACGGCCGGCTGCGGCCGGCTTGGCGCCGGCCGTTCCCGGACAGTCCCGCGCGGGGACAGCAGCACGGGGCAGCGGGCGGTCGCGCACGGCGCATCCAGGGCGGCGATGGCGACCGGAAAGCCGAAGAACCCGGCGAAACCCAGAGTGGCGTACGGGCCCACGGCCTCCAGCTGGCGGCGCAGCCGCTCCGAGCGGGCATCGATACAAAAGACGATCTGCGCCCGCGGGGGCACCTCCCGCTGCGCCCCCCGCCTCGCCGGCAGCTTCCCGAGCAGGCCATCACGGTAGTGCCGCTCGTAGGCTTCCAGCCAGACGTCCGCCCACGCGTCGCCGGCCCCCTCGGGCGGGGGGGCGGACCGCGAAGCCGGTGCGGCCGGGTCGGAAACCAGCGCTTCGTAGCTGAGCAGAACAGCCAACAGGTCGAGCAGGCCAAAGGGCGGAGCCGTGCAGTTCGGCTCGGCCCACTCCTGCCGCCAGCGGGCATAGCTTGCCCACCCTGGCAGGCGAGCCAGGTGCCCACGGAGTTCTTCGACGCGGCGCTCCTCCGGCACGGCCAAGTGCGCCAGGGCGTCCAAGAGCGCCGCGTCCGCATCCGCCCGCAACGCGCCCACCGCCCGCGTCACCTGGCGCCCGAGTAGCCGTCGGAGCAGGGGGTCGTACGCGGCGGCGGCCCGCCAATACCGGTAGAGTCCGGAGGCACCGTCCCCGGCGCCGTGACCGGCGGCGGTTTCGTGACTGAAAGCCGCGCAAAAGGCCGCCACTTGGGCCTCGATCGCACGGGACGTGGCGGGTCCACCAAGCAGGCGGGCTCGCTCGACCGCCGCGCGCGGGGCGCAGCCCTGCGGACCAGCAGGCCGTTCGAGCCACGCGCGTAAGACGGGCATCGCCTCGCTGACGTCCATGCCGCGGTCGGCCAGTACGGCGGACAGGTCCGCGTCCGTTACCCGCCCCTCGGCATAGGCCCTCTGCATGAACGTCTGGTCTGGGTAGCCCGAGAATGGCAGCCAACGGCTTGCCTCCCGGATGGCACCGGCGAACCCCATCTCTTGCAACCCCATCAACGGGTTCACCGCGACGAAGCTTGTCAGCGGCCACATCGGCGCCAAGAGCCGTGCCGCCGCGTCCACGTCGACCCGCAGCCGGACCCGCTCCGCCGTCCCCGTGGCCCCTGGCGCCGCCCGTCCGTTCAAACCAGTTGTTTCCACGAATCCACCTCCGGCAGGCGCAGCCGCTCGGCCGCTGGCGTCCGCGTTGAGAGCGCCGGTCCTCCCCAGGCGGCCCAAAAGATGCGGGCGTGCAGCGCAGCCGCCGCCCGGGGCCACCACACCGCATAGGCGGTGGTCGCGGCCAGACAGCCGGCGAGCAGCAGCCCGCCCAGCAGCCAGAACGGGGACAGGAACCCGGCGCTGGAAGAGGGCAATTGCGGGCCCAGCCAGCCCGTCACGGCGGAAGACCAGAGGAGATAGGCGGCGCCGCACGCCGCCAGGGCGAGAAAGGCCCATGGCGCCTGGGCCAGGCGCTGCCGGCGCTGCGCCCAACCCCACAGCAACGCGCCGCTGGTCACCGCCGCAAACCCCACCGTCACCTCGCCGCCCCGCTGCGCCAGCGACGCCGGGTGCACGAGCACCGCGAGCGCGATCAGCACGAATGCGCCGGTGAAGCCCAGGAAAGAGCGCACCCGGACCGGCGTGGGCGTCGGCGGCGTCTGGGACCGGCGTTCGCGCGCGCTCTCGGCGATCCCGTCGCCCGAACCCAAGAACAGCGACGCCTTGTACATCCCATGGGCCACCAGGTGAAAGATGGCCGCCGCAAACGCGCCGACGGCGCACTCAGCAATCATGAAGCCCATCTGACTCATGGTCGAGAACACCAGGGCCCCCTTGACGTCGCTACGCAACGACATGGCCACACCGGCCACGGCCGCCGTGCCAAGACCGCTGGCCAACGCCAGTGCCGACGCGCCCGGCGCCCCGGCGAACAGCGGGCTCAGGCGGATGAGCAAGAACCCGCCGGCGTTGACGACTCCGGCATGGAGCAGGGCCGAAACCGGGGTGGGCGCCGCCAGTGTCGACGGTAGCCAGCGCGGCCCCGGCCAAAGCGCGCTGCGGATGACGGCCGCCACGACCACCAGCGCCGCGACGGCGTCCCCGGCCGTGAGGCCGACGGGGCCGAGGGGCAGCCGGCTGGCCGCCAGGCGGGACGCCACCGCGGGGAGCTGAGATAAGGTAGGATTGCCCGCGAACCCCCAGACGGTCATCAGCGCGGCGATCAACGCCCCGTCGCCGATCAGGAACGCGGTTCCCAGCCGCCGGGCCGAGGCCCGCGACTCTGCCGTCCCCGCCACTAGGCAGTAAACGGCCACGCTGGCCGCCACCCACCCCGCGACCAGGACGCTCATGGTCGCCGCCATCGCCGCCAACTCGGTCGCGGCCACCAGCAGTTGGGACCATATCGCGAACCGCCGCCAGACCCGCCCTTCGAGGCAACGTCCCGCATAGGGCAGCACCGTGGCCTCGATGCCGACCGCCAACAGCGCGAAGAGCACTCCCACCCGGTCGGCCGCCAGGTCCAGGCCCCATGCACCCGACAGAAGGTCCGGTCCACCGAGCGTAACCTGCGCCGCCAGCGTGACCGCCGCCGCCAGGTTCAGCCACACCAGTCTGGACAGGAGTCGCCTCCCGGCCGCCGAGTCCGCCGCGCCAGCGCCGAGCGCGGCTCCAAGCAAAGGTATGCCAAGGGTCGCCGTGAGCACGAACGTTGCCATGCCGCGCACATTAGCGCAGTCGGTTTCGCGTGTCAACAGCCGCGAATTGCGAATCTGCTCTTGTCGTCCACCAGGGCCACTCCGCCCTGCATCGCGCTGCGGTCCAAGGCGGCAGACGGCAACCGGGCCACCCGTATCCGCGCGGCCCTGATGGCGGCCGGGGCGCGGACCCGGACCCGCAGGGGGCGGCGGCGGGCGCCGCGGGGACCCGCCCGGACGCGCTGGGGCAGAGCCACCCCGGCACGCTGGCGCGTAAAGCCCCGGCGAGGCCCCAGACCCTGGATGCCCGAGCGACGGGGGCGGGCGGGCCGGAGCATCGGTTGCGTCGGATGCGCGCCTGCGCCGGCCCCCGCTGCCGGCGCCTTCCCGCCCCGGCCGTGGTGCATCCCGGCCCGGCGTTGCCGGCCGGGACGGGCGGCTATAGCCCTTCCTCTTCCGCCTATGGTATCATGTAAAGCACGTCGTAGGTTCCATCGGGATGAGGCTGCGGCATCCGCCCTTCCCCCCCCACGACGCCGCGTGGGAGAGAGACCGTCTGGAGGAGGGCGCCGAAAGGCCAACCGTTGCCGTCACGGACGGGGTGAGGTGGACCGGGTGGCCGCGTCCCTGGTCCCCGTCCAGCACCGGGTAGGGATGCGGCCGTCCCGCCGCCGCGCACCGCGCGGCCCGCGACGCGCCCATCTCAAGGAGGAAGGGCGAGATGCTGTCGCCGCAGTCGGCCGAGGGGCCCGCCTGGACCTTCTTGACCAATCACGCACACGTCTTGATCTGCATCGCGCGCGATCCCGGCATCCGGACACGCGATCTGGCCGTGCTGATCGGCATCACGGAGCGCGCCGTCCAGCGGATCATCGCTGATCTCGTGGCGGAGCAATACCTCATACGTGAACGTCACGGTCGGCGGAACCGCTATGTGGTCCGCCATACGCTCCATCTGCGCCATCCGATTGAGGCCCAGCGGCGCGTCATTGATCTCTTGGCCCTCGTAGGGGACGTTATCCCACAGTGCAGCGGCTAGGGCGCCTGGCGGCGCGAACACCTCCCTGCCTCTGGGGCGAAGGGCCCTACCCCCATCCGCTGGCGAGAGGGAGGGGGTACCGGTTCAGTGAACCGCGTGAGGACCGCCACGTCCGGTGGGTCAACGCCACTTCCGTGGCGAGCGCGTGCCACATCGGCTGGCTCGGCACGCACTTCATCGAATGCTTGCGGAAGGGGCGATGCGGCGGTGGGCCGAGCGCGCGTGGGGCGCCCCCCCCCCAGGACGGAGGCCAGGGCTTCGACCAAGTCGCGCAGGCCCACCACCGGCAGGGGGGCACCACGGTCCTGGACCGCAAGCACTGCCGACGGCCGGGCCGACACGCCTGACGTTGACGGGGTCCCAGGTCGGGGCCGCCCCGCCCTCTACCGCCACCTGCCTCTGCCTGCTAGCATGAAAGTTTGGGCGCGTCGCCAGGCCGAGGCGTGACCGCGACCCCATCCGCATCCACACAGAGGAGTGCTTGCCGGATGCCACCAGCGGAGAGGGACCGGACGCGCGAACCACTCGCGCAAGGGGCGGTGGACGCCCCCCCGGGAGCGATGCCCCCCCCGACCGGACGCGGGCCCCGCCACTTCCGCCGGCTGCTGGTCGCCAACCGCGGCGAGGTGGCCATCCGCGTCTTCCGCGCCTGCACCGAGCTCGGCATCCACACGGTGGGCATCTACGCCCACGAGGACCGGTACGCGCTGCACCGGGTGAAGGCGGACGAGGCCTACGAGGTGGGCCACGGCCTCTCCCCCGTGGGCGCCTACCTGGACGCGGCCGGGATCGTCGAACTCGCGGTGCAAAAGGGCGTTGACGCGATCCACCCAGGGTACGGCTTCCTGGCGGAGAACGCGGCCTTCGCGCGGCGCTGCGCGGAGGCGGGGATCGCCTTCGTCGGCCCGCCGCCGGAGGTGCTGGAACTCTTCGGCGACAAGGCCCAGGCGCGGCGAGCCGCGCGTGAGGCGGCACTCCCGGTCCTGCCGGGGCTCGCCGAACCCCTGGAGGGCACCCTGGCGCTGGAGGCGGCCCTGGCCTTCGCGCGCGACCACGGCTACCCCATCATGGTCAAGGCCGCGCTGGGCGGCGGCGGCCGCGGCATCCGCTTGGCGCGCGACGAAGCGGAGCTGCGCGAGGCCGTGGAGCGGGCCGGCTCGGAGGCGCGGGCGGCGTTCGGCAGCGGGGCGCTCTACGTGGAGCGGGCGGTCGATCGGCCCAAGCACATCGAGGTCCAGATCCTGGGCGACGCGCACGGGAACGTGGTGCACCTCTTTGAGCGCGACTGCTCCGTCCAGCGCCGCCACCAGAAGCTGGTCGAGGTGGCGCCGGCGTTCGGCCTCGCCCCGGAGGTACGGGCCGCCATCGTGGACGCGGCCGTGCGCCTGATGCGCGGCGTCCGTTACCGCGGCGCGGGCACCGTGGAGTTCCTGGTCTCTCCCCAGGGGGACTTCTCGTTCCTGGAGGTCAACCCGCGCCTGCAGGTGGAGCACACCGTCACGGAGCTTGTCACCGAGGTGGACCTGGTCCAGGCCCAGATCCGCGTGGCCGAGGGCTACCCGCTTGCCGCCCCGGAGATCGGCATCCCGGATCAGTCCGCCATCCCCTGCCGCGGCCACGCCATCCAGTGCCGCGTGACCACCGAGGACCCGAAGGCCGCCTTCGCCCCGGACGTCGGCCGCATCCTCACCTACCGTTCGCCCGGCGGCTTCGGGATCCGCCTGGACAGCGCTGGCGCGGAGACGGGCGCGGTGATCAGCCCGCACTACGATTCCCTGCTTGTCAAGTGCAGCGCCTGGGCCCCGAGCTTCCACGGCGTGGCGGCCAAGATGCACCGCGCGCTGGGCGAGTTCCGCATCCGCGGCGTGCGCACCAACCTGCGCTTCCTGATGCGCGTCGTCTCCAACCCCGAGTTCCGCGCCGGGCGCGCGGACACCGGCTTCGTCGACCGCACGCCGTCGCTGCTGCAGTACGCGGAGCCGCGCGACCGCGGCAACAAGCTGCTGCGTTACGTGGCCGAGGTCACGGTGAACGGCGCCCCCTGGGCCAAGGGGGCAGGGGGTGGGCAGGGTCTGGCCGCGACGGCGTCGCGGCCCCCGGAAACGCGGGTGGGCCTGTCCGCCCTGGCCTCGCCCGCGCGCACCGGAGGCCTGCGGCCCCTGCTCCTGCGCGAGGGACCGTCTGGCGTCGTCCGGCACCTGCGCGCGCGCCCCCGGCTCTGGCTCACAGACACCACCTTCCGCGACGCCCACCAGTCGCTGCTGGCGACCCGCGTGCGCACGGCGGACCTCGCCGAGGCGGCGGCGGCAGCCGACTACGCGCCGGACCTCTTCTCCATCGAGATGTGGGGCGGGGCGACCTTCGACGCGGCCATGCGCTTCCTGCGCGAGTCCCCGTGGGAGCGGCTGACGCTGTTGCGGGCGATCCTGCCGGACGCGCTGCTGCAGATGCTGCTGCGCGGCAGCAACGCCGTGGGCTACGCCAACTACCCGGACAACGTGGTGCGCGCCTTCGTCGCGGAGGCGGCCGCGTGCGGGATCGACGTCTTCCGCATCTTCGACAGCCTCAACTGGGTGGAGGGTATGAAGGTCGCGATCGAGGCCGCGCTGGGTACCGGGCGCCTCGTGGAGGGGACGCTCTGCTACTCGGGAGACTGCGCCTCACCAGCCGAGGACGTCTACACCCTGGACTACTACGTCGGCCTGGCCCGCGAGCTGGAGGCGCAGGGCGTGCACCTGCTGGCCGTCAAGGACATGGCCGGCCTGCTCACGCCGCGCGCGGCGCACCTGCTCGTCGACGCCCTGCGGCAGTCCGTCCGCCTGCCGATCCACCTCCACACCCACGACACGGCGGCCTGCGGCGTCGCGGTGGCCGTGGCGGCGGCGGAGGCCGGTGTCGACATCGTGGACGCGGCCATCGCCTCCATGGCCGGCGCCACCTCCCAACCGAGTATGACGGCCATCGTGGCCGCCTTGCGCGGCGGCCCGCGCGACACCGGGCTCGACCTGGGGCAGCTCGACCGGGCGGCCGAGCACTGGGCCCGGGTGCGTGGGCTGTACGCCGCCTTCGAGAGCCAGCCTGGGGCGGGCGCGCCCGGCGTCTACTTCCACGAGATGCCCGGGGGCCAGTACAGCAACCTGCGCGCGCAGGCGGATGCCGTGGGCCTCGGCGGTCGCTGGCCGGACATCCTGGCGGCGTACTCCGCCGTCGATCGCCTGCTCGGCCGTATCGTCAAGGTGACACCCTCCTCCAAGGCGGTGGGCGACTTCGCCCTCTTCCTGTTGCAGCAGGGGCTCGCCGCCGAGGAACTCGGTGAAGACCGCCTCGCCGACCCCGAACACTTCGCCCGCGTCAGCCGGCTGAACTTCCCGGAGTCCGTCGTCCAGTTGCTGGAGGGCCAGATGGGCCAGAACCGGCGCGGCTTCCCCCCACGGCTGCAGGCGGCCATCCTCCACGGCCGGCCGGCCTGGACCCAGCGGCCGGGCGCGGTGCTGCCCCCCGCCGACATCCAGGGCACCGAGCACGCCGTCGCGGCGCGCCTGGGACATCCGGCGGGACGGCGGGAGGCGCTGTCCGCCATCCTGTACGAGCGCCCGTTCTGGGAGCTGCAGAGCCACCTGCGGCTGTATGGGGACACCTCCGCGCTGGACACGACGACCTTCCTGGCCGGGATGCGGCCCGGCGACGAGATTGATGTCGACATTGAACCAGGCAAGACCCTGGTGGTCCGTCTGGTCGGGATCGGCGACGCCGGCAGCGACGGGCGGCGCCCGGTGTACTTTGAACTCAACGGCACCCCCCGGGAGATCGTCGTGGTGGACCGCGCGGTCGGCGTCGGCGGCACCGCCCGCCCGGCCGCCGACCCCACAGACCCCGATCAGGTCGGCAGCCCGATGCCGGGGCGTGTGGTCAAGGTCGTGGCGAGCCGCGGCCAGCGTGTGCGACGCGGCGAGCCCCTTGTGGTCGTCGAGGCCATGAAGATGGAAACCACCCTCAAGGCGCCCCACGACGGCGAGGTCACGGCCGTGACCGTCGCGGCCGGCGATTCCGTGCGGACGGGAGACCTCGTGGCCGTGGTCCGCCGAAAGGCGGCGGGCGGGAACGGGGCGGGGTGAGGGTCCCTGCCCTCCGCGTCCCGCGGGCAGGCGGGGGACCGGCCTGGCGCGCACCCGGCGGACACGGGCGGGTCGCCCGCCGCCATGGCCGGTCGTCGGGAGGGACCGAGCGGGCAGGCATCCACCCGCGCCGCGCCCACCCAGCCTTCGCCGGGTATCCGCCGCCACGCCCGGCCACCGCGGAGCGGCGGGTGGACCCTCCCCCACCCGCCCTCTGGCAGGGCCCCCGCATCCCTCATCCATCCGCGCCGCCGCCCTCTTGCCCCAGCTTGACAGACCCGACCCGCACCCCGCCCGATCCCTGAGACGCCTTCATCCATCCGCGATCGTCCGCGCGTTGCCGGTTCGCGCGCGCCCTCGCCGCGCGAAGCACCCCTTTACAGGCGACTTGCGTGTCGTGATACACTCTGCGTACCTCGCACGCCGATACCTTCCCGTCGCCAAGGCCTCTGTCCGACCCGGCGGAACGAGCGAACGCGGGGTTCGTCAGGTGCGACGCGCTTGGACCAGGGTGGCAACGGCGGCAATCGCCGGCACGCGGCGGAGAAAGTGAGGCGGGATGACGATGGGGCACGGCCACAGCGATCTGCCGGCCAGAGCGGAGGCGGGACCCTCGCTCTGTGCGGTCAGTGTCGGCGAATCCATCGACGTTCGGGTAGGCGCGGTCGGCTGCATGGCGGATATAGAACCGCTGCTTGCCGCCGCCAGCGCTCCCACACCGGGGGCGGACTTCGTCCTTGTCCTGCTCCTTCCGGGCGAGATCGCCCCTGTAGAAGCCATCCGAGCCTGGAGCTGGTTGGACGACGCCCGTCACACGCTCGTCCTGACATCGCGCGCAAGCGACAGACCACCCTGGGGCGCGGTCGCGCCGACGGCCGTCAGCCCCCCCCACCCGGCGGATCCTCGCGGCCGGGTGCTGATCGAGCCCGACGCGGAGCGCGCTGTCATCGGCGGGCTGCAGAGCCTGCATGCCGCCGACGCGTTCTGGATCGTGGCTGTGGGTGGCGGCGACCAGGAGGTGACGGATCTCCGCGCGGCGCTGACGCGCGGCATCATGTGGAGGGCGGCATGGGATGAACCGGAGAACGGCGCGTTTCATAGATCCGCCCGCGGACCGGACGGTGCCCCGGTTGCGGCGCCGGATATGGTCAGGACCGGTGTGCGGCGCGTGGTCGGCGTGGACATCTTCATTGAGTCCGCGCTCTCACCCACCGCGCTGGGCCGCAGCCTCGAAGAACTGGCGGCCGAGTCGCCCCTGCGGTTGAAGATGATATCAAACCGCGGCACCATGGTTTATCCGACCACGGGTGCGATTACCGACTGTGTCGACCACTGGCGTTGCCGCTTTGTTCTGCGCGCCAACGATGAGAACCTCGCGGATTCCGCGTTGCTCGGCCTGCTGCAGCGCGTCGCCGCGCAACACCGCTGGATGCACCTGGAGAAGCTTGCGGAGTTCGACGGCGCCACCGGGTTTACCAAGGCCCAAGGCGAAGACTAGCGGCGTTCGCTCAGAATACCCAGATACGGCGGTCAGACGGGCAGGTCGGATGGTGTAGCGAGCACGACGCGGCTGTCGAGGATCGGGAGGCCATGATGCGGCGGTTGGACGGCAGGTCGAATGGTCTAGCAGCCAGATGACAGACGCGCCCAGGCGGGACGGCAGCGCAACGAGGTCAAACGGTCTCACACCCGCCGCGTGCTTGGAATCAAGGGCTCGCTCTATTCGGACCCAGTGCGGGCTGCCTTGCCGGCGGCTGGAAAATGGAGACCGAAGCGTAGACGGCGGACGCCTCAGCCTGCAAGCATCCGGTGAAGCGCGTGCCGAGCCACCAGATGTGGTACACGGTCGCCCCGGGAGTGCCGTCGACCCACCAGACGTAGCGGTCCCAAGGCAGTTCACCGAACAGGTACCTCAGCCCTGATGATCGCGCGATCACCCGCAACCAGGGGGTTGGCATGTCGGCAGCGGCGCGGGATCGACTGACCCTCGTACGCCCCGATGATTGGCACCTGCACCTGCGTGACGGTGACGTGCTGGCTTCCGTGTTGCCGGACACGGCACGGCGATTTGCACGGGCTATCGTCATGCCCAATCTCGATCCACCCGTCACCACCACCGCGGCGGCTTGCGCCTACCGCGAGCGCATTCTGGCCGCGTTGCCGGCGGGCATGGCGTTCGAACCGCTGATGACACTCTACCTTACCGAGGCCACGCCACCCGCCGAAATCGCGGAGGCCAAGGCCAGCGGCATTGTACACGCGGTGAAATACTACCCGGCGGCCGTGACCACCAACGCAACGCACGGCGTCATTGACCCCGCGCGTTGCTATTCGGTGTTCGCCGCGATGGAACGGCACGACCTCCCACTGCTCATGCACGGTGAGGTGAGCGATCCCGCGGTGGATGTTTTCGACCGTGAGTCGACCTTCATCGAGCGCCATCTTACGCCACTCGTACGCGAGTTCCCCGGGCTCCGCATGGTGCTGGAGCATATCACCACGCGTACGGCAGTCGAGTTCATCAGCCAGACCCCGAGCAACGTCGCGGCAACGATCACCGCGCATCACCTCCTGCTCAACCGGTCCGCCATGTTTGCGGGGGGCCTGCGGCCGCACCACTATTGCCTGCCGCTGTTGAAGCGGGAGGCGGACCGCACCGCCCTCATTACCGCGGCCACGAACGGAAACCAGAAGTTCTTCCTTGGTACCGACAGCGCCCCCCATCCGCGCCGCGCAAAGGAGTCCGCCTGCGGCTGCGCCGGCATTTACACCGCACACGCGGCGCTTGAGCTATACGCCGAGGCATTTGAGCGGGCTGGCGCGCTCGACAGGCTGGAGGCGTTCGCTAGTTTTCACGGCCCGGCTTTTTATGGATTGCCGCGCAACCACGACCACGTGACACTGGTCAAGGTGTCTTGGCCAGTGCCGGCGGAAATCGGCATTGGCACAGAAACCCTCGTGCCGCTGCGTGCAGGAGGGGCGGTCGCCTGGAAGCTCAGCCCGTGACGCGAACACCACTCGCTGGCAGTACGCGTCATACGGGCGCGCGTGGCTCGCGAACGGATCGTCCAACACGCGCCGCGCACCGGCGGATATTCACGAGGGTACCTGCTTGGTGAACCGTCTTGAGACCGCTGCGTGTGGGGGGTAGACGCACGAACACGGCGAGCGTGTACCACCGCAGCTGGCTCGGCGAACGCCTCACCGAATGCCTACTGGAGAGGTGGCTCATGGCTGACAATCACAGAAGCAAGGTCGTGACGCACGGTCTGCAGCGTTCTCCGAATCGCGCCTTGTTGCGTGCCGTGGGATTCGCTGACCATGATTTCGGCAAACCCATTGTGGGTGTGGCGAACGCGCACAGCACTATCACGCCTTGTAACATTGGCATCGGCGCGCTGGCGTCACGTGTGGAAGCGGCGTTGCAAGAGGCCGGAGCCATGCCCCAGGTGTTCGGCACCATCACCGTATCGGACGGCATCGCCATGGGCACCCCTGGGATGAAATACTCCCTGGTGTCGCGCGAGGTCATCGCCGACTCGATCGAAACCGTCTGTAACGGTCAGAGCATGGACGGCATAGTGGCCATCGGCGGCTGTGACAAGAACATGCCCGGCGCGATGATCGCCATCGCCCGCCTGAACATTCCCGCAATTTTCGTGTACGGCGGCACCATCAAGCCGGGCCACTACCTGGGCCGCGATCTTACCATCGTAAGCGTTTTCGAGGCGGTGGGCCAGCGCATCGCTCAGAAAATCGGGGAGGAGGAGTTGTTGGAGATCGAGCGCCGCGCGTGCCCCGGCGCCGGTTCCTGCGGCGGCATGTATACGGCTAACACCATGTCGTCCATCTTCGAGGCCATGGGTATGAGTCTGCCGTACTCATCGACCATGGCGGCGGAGGATGCGGAAAAGGCCGAGAGCGCTGCGCAATCCGCGCAAGTCCTGATGCGCGCAATCACAAGACATACGCTACCACGGGACATCCTCACTCGCCGGGCATTCGAAAATGGCCTGGCCGTCTTGATGGCGTTGGGCGGTTCCACCAACGCCGTTCTGCACCTACCCGCCATCGCGCATGCCGCCGGTGTGTCGCTGACGCTCGCTGATGTCGAGGCGTTCAGCAGGCGCGTACCCGTGCTGTGCGACCTGAAACCGTCGGGCCGCTACGTCGCCACCGATCTGCATCGCGCGGGCGGCATTCCCCAGGTGATGAAAATGCTGCTTGCCCACGGCCTGCTGGACGGAGACGCGCTGACTGTGACCGGGCAAACACTTGCCGAGACGCTCAAAGACGTACCCGAGGAACCGCGCGGCGACCAGGATGTCATTCGGCCGTGGCGCAGGCCGGTTTATCCGCACGGCCATCTTGCCATCCTGCAAGGTAATCTTGCCGAAGAGGGAGCGGTGGCTAAGACGAGCGGGGTCACGGTCTCTCGGATCGTTGGGCCCGCCCGGGTGTTCGATTCAGAAGAGTTGTGCATGGAGGCCATCCTCCAGCGCCGGATCCGGCCTGGTGATGTGGTGGTGATCCGCTATGAGGGTCCGCGAGGCGGTCCTGGCATGCGCGAGATGCTCTCGCCCACCGCCGCCCTTGTCGGTCAGGGTTTGGGCGACAGCGTGGGGTTGGTCACGGATGGACGTTTTTCCGGCGGCACGTACGGCATGGTGGTCGGGCATGTCGCACCGGAAGCCGCGGTTGGCGGAGCCATCGGAACCTGTCCGGCGCCGTGATACACCTTCGACACTATTCGGTCGCTCTTGCCCGCCGCTCGGTCCACCAAGTACTGAGCGCCAGCCGTAGGCACGGGCGCGGCAGGCTGGTGGCGAGGGGCGGGGACGGCCCGAAGCGGGTCGGTGCATCCTCACGTCGCGTCCTCGCACGGTGCATGGCGCCGCCGCCTCCTCCCGCCTCGCGCCGGTTCCCGAGACATCAGCGGATCCTCCGCGCCCGTTACACCTGGAGCCAGTCCTCCATCTTTTTGGGATCCAGCACCAGCCCACCGGCCTCCGTCCAGTGGACCGCCCCGGCTTCCCGGAGCTGCCCGAGCGTACGGGTGACGGTCTCGCGCGAGACGCCGGTCAACTGGCCCAGTTCCCGGTGGGTGAGCGGGAGATCGATGGTCAGCAGGCCGTGCGCGTCCTGCTTCCCCTGCTCCCGGGCAAACTGCAGCAGTGCGGAGACCACTCGGCCTGTGGCACTGCGAAGCGCGAGGTCGTAGATACGGCCCTGCGCCCAGATGAGCCGCCGCGCGAACTGCTGCAGCAGCTTCCACGCGAGGTCGCCGTGCCGTTGCACGAGCCCCGCTAGGTCGGCGTTGCGAACGCTGCCGATGCTGCTCTCTACGACCGTCTGCGCGGATGCCGGGTACGGCCATCCATCGATGAAGCACACCACCGCCAGGAGCCCGCCGCGCTCCAGAACCTGGAGGGTCTGTTCGTGGCCGCCTGGGGTGTCGCGGAAGACCCGCACGCGCCCGTCCACGACGAAATGGAAGCTCTCAGCCGGCTCACCCTCCGCGAAGATGAACATGTTGCGCCTATAGTGCCTCATGGTCGTCGCCTGGGCGACGGCCTGCAATGCCGCGGCCGATACCCCCGTGAAGAGCGGGATGCCGTCGAGAGCATCAGGCTCACATGCCATGGAAAATACCACCTCCGACCGTGGATCTGCCGCCGCACGGCCGGGCCCCCCGCCATTCACCGCCGCGTGGCGATCCGCATCGGCCGGACCTGCGGGGCGCTCTCCACGTGGGTTCACTCGAACTCCTCTACGCAACGGGAGAGCCATGAAGACCAACTCACATAGTGCGGTGATTGGTTTGCTCGCCATCTGACACCAGACCGCAGCGGCCACGGCTGACCTGTCGCGCGGTGGCCCCGTCTCACGCCTTAGGAGCCGCGAAATATTAGATTTGAGCCCGGGTGTGGCCGGAATGCGAAGTTCCCAGCGACTCTCCCCAAGAGAACTGGTTCGGGGTCTCGCGTGCCAGTCCAAGGCCAGACGCGCTGAACTTG
>JAJZZC010000398.1 GCA_021797775.1 Bacillota bacterium | reverse complement strand
ACACGATGTACACGTCGCCCGGGCCGCCCTCCCTGATCCCCTCGTCCAACAGGGCCCGCGCCTCGTTGTACGGCAATTCCTCCACCGCCATCCCGTCCACCCCCCTGAATCTTGGGCCATGAGCGGCGCCCCTCGCGGGGCGGCGGGCGTGGGTCACGCCGGCTTCCAACACAACTCCCCGTTCCGGTCCGGCATCACCTGGACGGACCCGGCCCGCTGCCGAGCCACGAGCTCACGCTTAACCGCGCGCTCATACTCAACCGCGAGCCGCACGGACGCCCCGGGCCGAATCTCGGACAGGTAGGTGTAGACCCGCACGGGCCGCCCCGTGCTACCGACGTGCGACAGGTACTCGTCCGCCAGCCTCGTCGGCTCCATGCCTAGCCGCCTCCTCGGGGCCTCCTCCATCGTCCTGCGCGCGGCCACCGAGCTACGCGCCCTGGGCCGCCGCGTGATCCTCCGCCCACCGCATGGCCAGCAGGCTGTCCTCGGGACAGCCCTCCGTCTCCGCGTAGGCGGCGAGTACGGCGGCCACCCCCGCCAAGACCCGCCCCCGGAGCCGCCGGAGGTGCGCGGCGCCGTACCCCCCGGTCACCTGGGAAATGTACATGGCCGCGTGGGCGCGATGGGCCGCCAGGCCCGCACCCACGACCTGGAGGACGAGGCAGGCGACTGCCTCGCACTCCGCCTCCAGGTCGGATTCCGGCCGATCATCCTGGGCGTGGTGCCCCAGGACGATGTGGCACACCTCGTGGCAGAGGGTTCCCGCCATCTGCCACGCCGGCCCGTAGCCGACGCGGATCAGCCGCCGAGATGCCACGCCCTGCCGGCCGGACGCCCCGTAGGCGCCCTCCGCAAAGGTGGTCTCGACGCGCACCCCGCGCAGGAGGGCGACGCCGCAGAGGCGCCCCCACGCTGGGGTCTGGCGCGCCCCCCCCGCCGCCGCCCAGGCCCTGCGAGCCGGGCCCCCGGCATAGGCCTCCGCGCTCCGGTCGGCCGCAGCCGCCGATCGGAGCAGGGCTCCGAACCGGGCCGCGATGCGCCCCTCCTCCGTCACCCTAACCGCCCCCCCTCGTCGTCGTCCGCCCGACAACCGTATTCTAATTGGCGCGCCCACGCCACGCAAGGGGTCCGCCGCAGATTCACTCGACACGTTTCGACAACCTCGGGCGCCCCCGTGGCCTGGGCGCGGGGATCGCGCCGCGCCACCAGACCTCGCTGGCGACAAGCACAGTGCCTACCCGCTGCACCGACGGGTCGCCCGCGCGCATGGCCTCCTGCGCCCGCCTCTGCGCGGTGCGCAGGCTCACGCCCAGCGAGCGGGCCGCGTCACTCGGGGCCCATAGTTGTGTACGCATGGCCTCATCTTATATGGCGCGCGGCCGCCGTCGCAAGGGCCGACGGAGCAACACCTCGGGGCCGCCGCCCATCGCCACGTGCCAGCGGTCCAGGACCTCGCCGACGATGCGGCGCGCGGGCTCGCTGGGGTGCTCGTCCTGGTACCGGCCCAGGATGACGAGGACGGCCGCCGGGACCGGGCGCTCGCGCGTCTCGGGGGCGCAGGGGGTCATCGTCCATCCCCTCCCGTCGCCGCCCACATGGGCGCATCGCCGCGCACGGGCGAAGGCCGGCGCGCCGCCAGCCCAGCCCGTGCCAATGCACGCAGCGCCTCCTCGGTCGCGCCCAGAGGCATTCCCGTGGCGCGGGCCACCTGTCGGGCGTCCTGCGGCTCGCGGATCGTGTGCAGCCAGCGTAGCGCGATGCCCTCGGCGGCGTTCATGCTGCACCGCCCCTCTCCGCTTCCACCAACACCGCCAGGTAGTCCAGGCCGGTCACCCGCCACGGGGATCGCGGCTGCCACCGCAGGCTGTGGCGCGGTCGCATTGCCTCCCGCGCAACCGACCACGGCACCGCCCACAATTCGCCGCAGCTCGTCCACAGCACTACCAGCCCGGCGAGGCAGCCCCACTCATGCGCGCGGTCCAGGTGCTCCCGCTGCTGCGGCCGGACGGCGCTCGCGGCCAGGCGGTCGCCCGCCGTCGTCTTGGCCTCGATCACGCAGTGCCGCGACCCCATGCAGCCGGTGTAGTCGGCGCACGCGGGGGCGACGTAGTGCGCGCCGACGATCTCGGCCCCCCGGCGGTGGACCACGGCGCGGGTATCGTGGTGGCGGATGTCGGCCACGCCACGGGCGCGGTAGGTCTCGTGGATCTGGTCCAGCAGGTCCTCCAGGGGCTGACCACGGTTCGCGCGGCGGTCCAGCGGCGCGCTCACGCCCCCACCCCCCGGATGGCCACGCCGTCCGCCGGCCGACCGGCAAGGGCCGCCAGTACCGCCAGCGCGTCAGCGTCGGTCAAGTCGCCCGCCACATCCACCGGGCCCAGCACCAAGCGGCCTCCCATGCACACCACGGGCAGCACGACCGCTCCCCGACGCTCGCCGGCACCCAGCGCGTCGATCCGCCGCTGCAGGTCCGCCACGCCTCGGCTGCAGGGCGTCGGCAGGCCCGGCACGGCGTAGCGGTACGCCCAGCGGCACGCCTGCGCCGCCGTAAGGCCGAGCGCCGCGCAGACCTGGGCGTCACCCAGCCCCTCGGCACGCAGGGCGTGGTAGCGGTCGATCCGCTCCAGGGCCACCCGTTGCGCGGGGCCCATGGCGTGGTCCTGGCGAACGCCCTTGGCGGCCCTCTCGGGGGGCTTCGTGGGCAATTGGGCCACCGCTATCGGTGAACGGTCGTCGCGGCGCAAACTAACGGGTTGCGGGGCATCCTGGGC
>JAJZZC010000397.1 GCA_021797775.1 Bacillota bacterium | reverse complement strand
ACTGCCTACATCTTCTGGTAGCCTTAACCTAGTGACCCTGCAGCCCTCCGACCCTGCTTAATGGTATTAACACCCCGGATCGTTCCCACATCCCTGACAACAGTACTAGGAGGATGGTCCGCATGCCGAGGACGATGCCCCGATGCCCGAGCGAATTCCGGACGCGGGCGGTGGGTCTGGCGCGAACGGGCGGCAAGACGATCGAGGGTGTGGCGAAGGACCTCGGCATCGCCCATCAAACGCTGCGCAACTGGGTGCGTCAGGCGGACGCCGCCCCAGGGCCCTGGACCCGGCTCCGCCCCACTGTCCACGAAACCGGGGTAAGCCCACTTTTGCACCCCCCCCCGCGCCGTGCAGCGCGGCGGCCCCGCCGATCTGTCTCGACGGGGCCGCCAACGCGTCCTCATCCCACGTTCATCGCCTGGAGTGTCTCTCAGCCGCTTGACGCACCGGCCATTGCGCTGCTGGACGTAGACGTGGTACCCGTGGCCGCAGCCTGCGCGTTCAGCACCATCGCCAGCACCTTGGCCGCCTGCGCCCGGGTGCTCGTACCAAGCGGCTGGAAACTGCCATCTGGGAAGCCGTTGATGTACCCCGACGCGACCGTCTCTTCCACGCCCGTCGTCGCCCAGGCGTCGATCATGCGGTCATCCGTGAAGTGCAGCGTGGCCGTCTTGGTCAGCTTCAACGCCCGGGCGAGCAACACCGCCATCTGCTCGCGCGTCACCGTGGCGTTCGGCCCGAACGCGGTTGCGCTCAGGCCCTGCACGATCCCCGCCCGCACCGCCGCCGAGATGTAGGGCGCGAACCAGTCGGAGGACGCCACGTCGCTGAACTGCGTCGAACCCGTGCCCGGCGTCAGGCCCAGCGTCAGCGCTAGCATCTTCACGAACTGCGCCCGTGTCACGTTGCCGTCCGGCTGGAACGTGCTGTCCGGGAAGCCGCCCACGATCCCCTTGGCTGCAAGCGTCTCGATATCGGCGTACGCCCAGTAGGTCGAGGGCACGTCGGAGAAGGTCGGGGCCGCCGGCACCGTCTGCCAAACCGGAAGGTTGTAGCTGAACTGGTCGGCGCTGCTCGTGGCGCTGGTGCCGTACGGTGTCGTTACCGTCACATCGACGGTCCCCGTGCCCGCTGGCGAGGTCGCGGTGATCTGGGTGTCCGAGTCCACGGTGAACGATGACGCGGTGGTGCTGCCGAAGTCCACCGCGGTGGCGCCGGTGAAGCGCTCCCCGGTGATGCTCACCGACGTGCCACCCGCGGGACGGCCCGCCGCCGGCTGGAGGCTGCTCACCACGGGCACGGGGATCACGCCGCCCTCGCCGCCGCTGCCCACCGTCGGGCCCGCCGGCGCGGTGCCCACGGCAAAGGGTGTGCCCGTCAGCTCCGCGAGGCTCGGCTGCGTGGAACTGCTGACGCTGTTCGTCACGCAGCCGGCGGCGGACGCCTGGTCGGAGGCCGGTGCCCAGGCCGTGCCGCCCCACCAGTACACCTCGTCGCCGTTCGGCACCCCGCACTGGACGATGGTGACGGTCGTGAAGGTGCTGCCGGGGGACAGGCTGACGTCGAAGTAGATGCCCGAGGCGGCGAAGGTGGTGGCCCCGCCGGGATCGTCGCTGTACTCAGCCACGGTCACGGCCCCCGTGCCGCCGCTGGCCGTGGCGGTCGTGCCGGCCGTCGTGCCGCTGCCGCCCGCCGTGGCCGTGCCGTTGGCGCTGGCGGCGCTAGCGAGGCCGGTCACGGTGATGCCTGGCTGGGTGACGATCGCCGTTGCGCTCGCCCGTGCTCCTGTGCCCGTAACCTCCGCCGTGATCGGGACCGGGCCGAACTGGTCGGACAGGGTGAACAGCGCCGCGTACGTGCCGTCCGACGCCGTGACCGCCGTGGCGGGGTCGAAGCTGCCGCCCGGGGCGAAGAGGGCGACCGCGGCGTTGGAGACCGGCTGCCCGGAGGCGCCGTAGACGGCGCCGGAGACGCTGACCTCGCCGCCGGGCGCGGTACTGGGCGGCGCCGCCTGGATGGTCACTGTGGCCCCGGCGAGGCTCGCCGGAACCGCGAAGGCGTATGCGTCGGATGCGCTGACCAGAGGCGCGGCGCTCGCGTCGCTGGCCGCCGTGACGGAGTCCGTCCCCGCGCCGGGCAGTGGGTCCGGCACCCCATAGATGATCGGCACTACGCCGTTGGCGTCCGTCGGGAACGGCTGGGGCGCAGCCGTCAGGGCGATCGCGCCGGCACCCGCCGTCGCCGTGCCGAGGTTGCTGCTGCCAACCGACAGGTACACCGTGGCGTCGGCCAGCGGGCCGCCGGTGGCGTCGCGGGCGTATACCGCGCCGCTGACCGTCTGGCCCGCCGTCAGGGTGCCTGCCGCGGCCAGCGGGCTCGGCGCGAACGAGAGGGTGTCACCTGCAACGACGGCTTGGGCATTCACCGCGACGCCGAAGACGGTGCCGGTGAGCTGGCTGAGCAGCGGCGAGCTGTCCGTGTCGTTGAGCGGGCCGATGGTGACGCAGCCCGTGCCGGGATCGAAGCTCTGCGGGCGCGCCGAGTGCCAGGTGCTGCCGTCGAACCACTGGATCACGTCCTGCCGGTCAAGCTGGCACTCGGTGATCGTCACGTCCTGGAAGTTGCTGCCGCGGGACACGGCCACGTCGAAGTAGCGGCCGGCGCTCTCGAAGGTTCCGGCGGCAGCGGGGTTCGCCGAGTACTGGGTCACGGCCACCGTGCCGGAACCCCCGCTGGCGCTGGCCGAGGTGTTCGGCGTCCCCGTCCCCGCCCC